>JANPKZ010000064.1:0-32378 GCA_031426295.1 Saprospiraceae bacterium | reverse complement strand
CAATGTAATGATGATCCACGTGGATCTGGCCTTCAGCGATTGGTTGCCAGCTGATTGCCTGAAAACTTGATTCAAGCATACCTACACCCCCTGCGATAAGACGTCCGCAATTGGCAGGATCAACAGCAATATCGAGGTCATACCATGCCTGTCCGTTTGTAAAATCCTGGCCTGGAAAAACACCTGGTGCTGACCGTGAGATCCAATTATTTCCACCGTCGTTGGATACGTACGTATTTGAAGCTGCATTATTTACAGAACCTAATACATACATCACATCCGGATCAGATGGACAGATGGCCAGTTCTACACGGCTGAGGTTTGTTGGAAAACCTGGTTTGATATTTCCGATATTGTCCCATAACCCACGATCACCAGTGGCTGATTTAAATACAGAGTTATCATTCGAAGCGTAGAATAGCTGGCTTGTCTCATTCCAATAGATATCATGAATATCATTACTGCTGGCACCTGATAAACCTGTTCCTAAAACTTTTTCCCAACTGTCACCACCATCTTTACTCCGGAAAAGTCCGCCCTGTGCAGTTCCTACATATACATCACTGTTTTTGTGAACCAGGATCTCATTGACATACTGAAAATTGCCGTTCTGTGTAGATGGTAACAATGTCCAGGTCTCTCCGTCATCGGTAGTTTTATAGACACCTACTCCCAGGAAATCACCTGTATAACTTTCACCTGTACCCACATAGAGTGTGTTGAAGTCATTCGGATCCTGTGCAATATCGCTGATGGATGTAGTAGCCAGTTCGATTCCTAGTTTCGTCCATCCCGGATCGGCCTGGGTGATGTCTTCAGTTCTCCATAGTCCTCCGGATACACCACCAATCCAGATACGATTCCGGTTGGGATCTGATTCATCAACCCATACAGCCCGTGTGCGGCCGCCGATATTGCTTGGACCACGTTCACGGAAGATAGCGTCAGAGAGACTGCCGCCACCACGGTTGTGTGATTCAATGGCTACCCGGCGTTCAGCTTCACGGAGAGCTGCAAGTCTTTTTTTGACGGGGAGTTCACCGGTTTCTACATCTGATGATGTAAACTTCCAGTCTTCGATGGCGCCATCGATGCGCTGGTCTTTTGGTGTTCTTTTTTGTTTGTAGGGTATCTGTTCAGATTGCTGAGCAAACCACAACATTGCTAAACCAAAAAACAGGATAGCAGAAAAGGAATAGTAAAATTTACGCATTCGGAAGGACTTAAGATTTGGATTACTAATAGCTTTCAACTTTGAAATCGTGACAGTAGCCTGATCAGGTTTCAGAATGAGCTCAAAGACCGTAGGGGTGGTCTGGTATTCTCTTCTGCTGGCCTTAATCTACATAACGGTCAGCTGGTTGTTGGTCTTCTGCAATGATCAGTAAAGGTAGCAAACAGCCGCGAAAAAAATGTCGTGTTTCTGGCCAAATGTCTCTTACCTGCTTAAGACTCGAATGAAAGTGTGAATGGTTGGGTTACGGGAACTTATGAGCGGGCTTTAAAAGCTGCTATGTTGTTGACGAACATCCAGTTACCATCTACGTCCAGGTAGCCACCTTCCGGAAAAACCTTCAGGAAGACCTCGTCGCGGAATCTTAATGATACGTCAATGTCCGGGCGAAATCGACTCAGCCTGTTGTACAGGAGTAATCCTTTGGGTTTCAGAAGTCTTTTCATAGACAATAATGCCTCTTCTGTCTCCAGCGCTTTGGGGATCCTGTCTCCCACAAATACATCAGAACAAATCATATCATACTTGCCTGCATGCCATTCCAGAAAGGAGGCTGCGTCTGCGGTAAAAACCTGGACCTGGATATTCTTGGGGCGGAGGACATATTCAAGTGCCAGTTGCGTTACGATCTCATCGATCTCAACTGCTGTGAAATTGATTTTTTTGTGAAACCTGTTGGTCAGCATGACAGGAATGCTGCCGAGGCCGAGGCCGAGTATGAGGCAGGATTTTACGGGATAATTTTCCCAATCCATTCGTTCAAAACTCTTGCGGTAGTTGGAGTAGAGATCTTCAAAACTATAGATAGCGCCGTGGGTGACAAGTTTATATCTGCCCCTGTGCAGGTAGATGGCCAAACGCTGGTTGTACTGGCTGGTAAATTCCCCGATAGGTTGTTCGAAGAAATAACTTAACCAACGACGGAAGGTGCTGGGTTGCGTAACGTTCATCTGTACGTCGCTGAAAGATCATATACCTGTTGCAGGATCGCCTGATCTTCAGATGACATAGTGATGTCACGACGGGCAATAACTTTTTTAGCGGTTTCGATCGCTTCTTCGAACCTGTGTGTACTCAGACCGGAGGCACCACCCCAGGTAAAGGATGGAATAAATTTTGGCGGATAGCCTGCATCAAATATGTTGGCTGCGACGCCGACACTTGTGCCAGTATTGAACATGGAATTAATACCGGCTTTACTATGATCACCCATGACCAGGCCGAGGAACTGTAATCCCGTATCCTCCATACTATTTGATGCATAATTCCAGGTGCGGACGTTGGAGTAATTGTTCTTGAGGTTGGAGACTGATGTACCTGCGCCGAGGTTGCACCATTCACCTATGACTGAATTCCCGAGATAACCTTCATGGGCTTTGTTGGTGTGACCGAGAAAAACAACTTCTTTGACTTCGCCACCAACCTTACAATGAGGGCCGATAGCAGTAGGGCCATAAATTTTTGCGCCCACTTTGATAACACTACCTTCGCCAATGCTTACCGGACCACGCACTACTGCTCCTTCCATGATCTGGGCATTTTTGCCGATATAGATCGGTCCGGATTGTGCATTGAGGATCGCGCAGGTGATCAGGGCACCTTCTTCAACAAAAATATTGTCAGGCGCAAGGACCTGGTTATGGGATGGGATCGGTTGACTTGTCCGTCCTTTTGTTACAATTTCAAAATCATATTCGATAGCTGTCCGGAGTGAAAGGAACAGGTCCCATGGATATGAAAGATGCAGGATCGGGGTTTCTTCGAGGTCGATGCCGATGATCTCGTCTACTGATTCTTCTTTGAAAAGGTGTTCAAACTGGGCCTGGTTGAGACGGGCTGCAATGAGGTCGCCGTCTTTCATGAGGGCTTCGTTGGGGTCGAGCTGTTCAATGAGACGTACCAGCCTGTCGTTTGGCATGACGGCGCCGTTGATGACATAATTGTCGGCTGCCAGGTGGATGGGGTATTTTTCGCTAAGGTATTCTGTAGTGATAAAGGAGGCGGTGCCTTTCAGGAGTTTTTCCCAGCGTTCGCGGATGGTGAGGATGCCAGTGCGGATCTCAGCAACGGGGCGGGTATAGCTGATGGGCAGCATACGTTCCCGGGATTCGTCATCGAAGAGAATGATGTTGCGCATAGGTGGTTTGGGCACAAAATAAAAAAAGCCCCAGCGTTGCCGGGGCTTTTAGATTATTCAGCTTCTTTTTTTGCAAATTTTGAATTAGCAAATTTCTTGTTGAATTTATCAATCCGTCCGGCGGTATCGATAAACTTCATCTTACCGGTAAAGAAGGGATGAGACTGGCTTGAGATCTCAAGCTTCACAAGGGGATATTCCTTGCCATCTTCCCACTTGATCGAATCCTTAGTGGCGACGCATGATTTCGTCAGGAATGCGAAATCACAGGAAAAATCTTTGAATACGACGAACCTGTAATTGGCCGGATGAATCTCTTTTTTCATGGCATTTTTAATATTGGACCGCAAAGGTAAGATTATTCATTTATCCGGCAAAGAGATTTTTAACAAAAACGAGATAAAACTACCTCCTGCCCAGTCCAGGGAAAAAAGCGTTTTTATAATGCCTTAAATGGAACCTGGAATCCGGGTCTCCGAGAATAGACACAATATCGAACCGGATCTCCCATTCGTACTGGATGGAACGCATATATGCCATCGCTGCATCGACCATCATTCGCTGTTTCTTTTTCCGCACCATCTGTGCCGGTTGCCCATAATCGGAATATGACCGCATTTTGACTTCGACAAACACGAGGACATCGCCATCCCTGGCGATGATGTCTATTTCTGCGTGGTGATGATGCCAGTTGGTGGCGACAATTTCCATTCCTGCACTACGAAGTGCGTCGGCGGCAAGGGACTCTCCCCACAGGCCGTGTTTTCGCTGGATTGACAAGGTTCTACTATTTTAAAACTGGTGGATAGAAAGATAGGGGAAATTGGAAAATGGCGGGAAGTGTAATTTTGGAGGTATTTGACTAAAAGCCTGATATACAATACGTTATGACAGTGTGGCATACCTAGGTGTGCCACACTGTCATAACTATTTCATTTTCAATGGGTTAAACCTCATTTTTCACCCATTTTTTTCCCTTTCCCAAAAATTCCCTTGCTTTACACCTCAATTTTCAGAAACCAAAATTCGCACCTCATGATGGACCAGCTCATTGCTCGATTTATGGATCAACTCGATGAAGCCATGGAAATCGGCAGAAATGTCAAACTCAAATCCACTCGTGATAATATTCATCATGTATATGTAGCTGGTCTTGGCGGATCAGGTATCGGCGCTGACTTCGTTGCTTCCTTTATTTCCCAGGAATGCAAGGTCCCTTACATCGTACGAAAAGGATATTCCGTTCCAGCATTTGTAGGGCCGAACACACTGGCCATCGCGAGTTCTTACAGCGGCAACACAGAAGAGACGCTGATCTCGTACGAAAAAATAAAAGCGCAAGGTGCCAACATCATCGCCATCGCATCCGGTGGAAAGATCATAGACATGGCGAAAGCAGATGGCTTTGATTATGCGCAGGTGCCGGGCAATTGGCCATCACCTCGCGCGTGCCTTGGATACTCCCTTACGGTTCAGTTATGGATCCTTCAGCACATGGGCTTCATATCAGATCAGTGCACCAATGATCTGCAGGCGTCTATCGGATTGCTGAGAAGTGAGTCAGAAGCAATCAAGGAATATGCAAAAGAAATTGCCAACCAGCTTCACAACAAAATACCCATCATCTATATAGAGGACAGAATGGAACCTGTTGCCGTACGTCTGCGTCAACAGATCAATGAAAACAGTAAAGCACTGTGCTGGCATCATGTAGTTCCGGAGATGAACCACAACGAACTTGTTGGTTGGACAGAGAAAAATGATGACCTCGCAGTTGTATACCTGCGCAATGAAGATGATTACAGCCGCAATGCATTGCGCATGGACATCAACAAGGATATCATCAGCAAATACACAGATACTATTATTGAAATCCAGTCTAAAGGAAATACTATGATCGAGCGTGCCATCTACCTTGTACATCTTGGCGACTGGGTTTCATGGTACCTGTCAGAACTGCGTGGAAAAGATGCACTGGAAGTGAACGTAATAGATTTCCTGAAAGGAGAATTAGGTAAGGTCAGCAGGTAGGAAGATCTCTACTACCCTGTTGAACCGACTTTTGTACTTTTGATTTTAACATAACCAACGAACATATGTCACTGCTTGCAGGAAAAGTAGCCCTTATCACGGGTGGATCCAGGGGAATCGGCAAAGCAATTGTCGATGCTTTCGCCGCAGAAGGTGCATCAGTTGCCTTCACATATCTGTCATCACGCGAGAAAGCAGAAGCCATCGCTTTAGAATGGAAAGAAAAAGGATCAAACGTCATGGCATGTTATTCGGATGCGAGCTCATTCGTACATGCAGAATCCTTAGTACCATCAGTACTTGAGCAATTTGGCCGCATCGACATCCTTGTAAATAATGCAGGCATCACAAATGATACGCTGCTCCTCCGCATGGATGAAGAACAATGGAACAGTGTCATCGATACGAACCTGAAATCAGTTTTTAATATGACCAAGCAATGCATCAAAGTTATGCTGCGTCAAAAATCTGGTTCACTTATTCATATGAGTTCTGTAGTAGGGATATTTGGAAATGCAGGCCAGGCAAATTATGCTGCATCGAAAGCAGGTATTATCGGCTTCAGTAAATCGGTTGCCAAAGAAATCGGTTCGCGGAATATCAGGAGCAATGTCATCGCGCCGGGATTTATTGAATCTGACATGACGGGTGAACTGGATGAGGCAGCACGCAAAGCATTTTTATCCAACGTGCCTTTGAATCGTCTCGGCAGACCAGAAGAAGTAGCAGATCTTGCTGTGTTCCTGGCATCTGATAAATCAGCCTACATCACCGGCCAAACCATTAGTGTGTGCGGTGGCTTAAATACATAACCGTGAGCCGGCTAATCTGCATTCTGACCGGAGTGCTTCTCCTTTCTTCCTGCAGCACCAAGCTCCAGGAACATTTTGCCAAGCAGGAAGATGTTCAGATTATTCCCCGCACTGCTCCCGATCCAAAAGGTGGTCCCTGCAACGAGCCGTTATCGTATGTGGCCCATCCTGAATTGATGCGGATGAAATATATCCGCGTGAATTTTCATTTTATGAATTCACGCGAAGGAAAATATTGTATCCCGGAAAGTGAGGTGACCGCATACGCACACGAATGGATCAATACGGCACATCATAACCTGGAGCGAAACATGAAAATGTTTCTGCCGCATGGAAATAATACACCTGTCCTTCCGATCCCATATCGATATGTCATCACACCCGATCCCGATGTACCGGGAGATGATGGAGTATATTATCACATTGACGATACATTATGTTATGTCGTGAAAAGTGGTCGTGATCGCAACATCAGTGATCGCAGGGTGATAAAAAAATATGGCGTACACACGGACTCCATTATGAATATTTTTGTGCAGACGCATCATCTTGACAGCATTAAGTCAAAAACATATTCCCCTGGTGCGTCCGGTATTTCATTAGGAACTTCCGTCAAGGTTTTTGGCAGGTGGTATGAAAAACCAAGTGTGTGGGCACTGAGAGGAATCACGAATCATGAGATCGGACATTCGCTGGGTCTTGCACATACATGGACAGGTTACGATGGTTGTGATGATACCCCTGCACATCCGAATTGTTATAACAAGACCGATACGGCTCCTTGTGATACCATGTACTCTGATAACATGATGGATTATAATGCACACATGGCATCTGTCACTCCCTGTCAGATTGGTAAGGTTTTGTTGAATATGGCTAAGGATGGATCGATGCAGCGTGGCCTTCTCGAACCCCGATGGTGTATGCTGGATACAACCGCTAATATTACCATTAGTGATAGTGCACGATGGGAGGGCAGTGCTGATCTCGAAGGGAATCTGATCATCAAAACTGGAGCAACTCTGGAAATTGGCTGCAGGATCTCAATTCCAAAAGATGGATCTATATTGATTGAGCCCGGTGGAAGATTGATTGTACTGTCTACCGGCAAAATTCACAACGCGTGCGGGGACAGATGGCGAGGGATCATCATACGCAAGGACAAAAAACTGAGCGGAGTGATCACCATGATGGAAGGAGCGGTTATAGAAGATACCATCGAATCTTTCGCCTCCTCTAATCCATGATCACTTCCAGGACCGTATTGATCCTGTGTATCCTGGCATCCCTGATCAGTTTTCTGCCATCGATAGGTGCGGGATTTGTATTTGACTTTCCGGGTTGGCAGGATGATTACAATCATGGAAAATTTGCTGATATCATCAACTGCTTTGGGTACCCCGGCAATCATCAGTTGCTGCATCTCATTTTTTACAGCTTCTATAAGATCTTTCATGTTCAGGGATTTCCGTGGTATCTGTTTTTCGCGATCCTGCATGGTATCAATGGATTTCTCCTCTACCGTGTAATCATTGCGCTGAGCAAACACTGGGGCGCAAAAGTGAATTTTACCATGGCGGCTGTAGGCGCGGGTATTTTTATTTTACATCCATACAATGTAGAACCAGTCGTCTGGAAAGTTTGTGTCCACTATCTGCTGTCCATGATGGCTATGATGGGTATTCTTTATTTCTATACCCAGTATCTCAGCTTAAAACTTAGGAAGGCACTTATCTGGAGTGGCATCATATACATGATGTCATTATTTCTGTTAGAGATTTCTTTTGTCACACCATTGATCATGACACTTGCAGGTGTGCTGTCCTGGTTATTATCTGATCACCGGAAAGAGAACATAAAGCGCATTGGTATATTTCTTGGCATGCTCTGGGGAATTCTTGGTGCTTATCTTCTGCTGAACTTCATAACATTGGGAGCATTGGTGGGGCATTATGGAGCCAGTGTTCATCTCAAGTTCAATCTGCTCACAATTGTAATGTCCGAAATGAAATATGCAGTCAAGCATTTTTTCTTTGCCCGGTTTTTTTCATTTAAAACGAAGGGGCTTTTATTTGATCAGATCCTTTCATACCCTATAGTTGCTTTTTTTTTCATGACAGGTTTTATTATCATCAGCCTGTTCTATTTTCTACGGATACGCAAAATAAAACCCAGGTGGCATCTCGCCTATTTTGGGTTGTGCGCATCGATGATTTTAATTTTACCTGTAGCTAATCTGTTCTTCAATCATCTTCTCACTGGAATGAATGACCGCTATAGTTATATTCCCCTGGCTTTCCTGATCGCAGGTATGGTTTCATTATTATCGCGAAACTCGAAAAAGTGGATGTATATATTTCCCCTTATCATTTTGACGATCAGTATTTACCTGCAGCAGAAAACGCTGAAGACATGGAGCCAGTCTACGGATGTTCTTCAATCTTTAAAAGCGGATTTTCGATGGCATGATGCTCCCTATGTGTTTATTCTCAATTCACCGGATAATCTGAATGGCATTGTGATGACATGTATGATCAATGGTCCTACAGGTATTGACGAGTTGCTGGACTATCAGACTGACCGTCCATATGAAGGAAAGATGTTTGACATTTTTCAATTCAATATGACGACTCCAATTGATGGCGTCAAAGTTGAGCAAACAGGACCCTTGCAATTGAAGGTGACATTCAACCAATGGGGTAATTGGTGGTGGCGTAACGGGATTGGGGGCAGCGGGTATGAGAATGAATATTATAAAGTGGAGATCCAGGATTACCCATATCTCCTCACTTTTAAACAATTACCGGAAGGCAGTGTGATCATCTACCAGGATGGTGGGAAATGGAAGGAATTTGACATGAAGCAATAATGGGCTGGTATATTCCGTAGATAGTAATTATATTGATTGCCAATAAAAAGCCGCTATCATGAAATACCCATTACACCTGCTTTTCCTTTGCCTGGTTTCCGGTTTTATTTCTTCCTGTGGTGACATCATCGAATATGAAGTTTCCGGTCCGTATACAGACCAGGAATATGCAGTCCTTTCTGAGAAATTAAATTTGCCATCCACGTATTATACCTATTCCCAGTTCGTGGGTTTTCCGGATTCAAAACCTGACAACCAGGCAAATGCCATGGCAACATTAGGCCGGGTACTCTTCTATGATACACAGTTGTCTTCTGACAATTCAGTTTCATGTGCATCATGTCATAAGCAGGAGCTTGCTTTTTCTGATGATATCGCATTCAGCCATGGGGTGAATGGAAATGTGACAGACAGGAATTCACTGGCGTTAGGTGTTTTCAAAAGTTTTTCAACGTACAGCGAAGATCCAGGCACACAGTTATTCTGGGATGGCCGTGTCACAACCCTTTCAGAACAAATGGCTCAAAGTCTTGAAAATCCAAATGAGATGGGCATGAAGCTCGAAGATCTAATTCCAAAACTGAATAACCTCGAATATTATAATATACTGACGAAAAAAGCTTTTGGAACAGAACAAATGGAATCATGGATGCCATTTATTGCCATGGAAGCATTTATCAATTCCCTGACAAGCACGCATGCAAAAATTGATATTATACAGTTTCCTGTCAATGCTTCGAACTCCCAGGAGCCCTGGAGTAATTTTACAGAAGCAGAAAACCTAGGCAAGAATATTTTCCTTAATAATTGCAACTTATGCCACACTGCAGGACTATTTGAAGGAACAGTTGATTTTGCAAGCAACGGTCTTGATCTTACGTATGCTGACAATGGTGTTGGTGATATTACAAACCGGTATGAAGATTATGGTGTCTTTAAAGTGCCGAGTCTTCGCAACATAGAAGTAACGGGACCTTACATGCATGATGGACGTTTTTCCACACTTGAAGAGGTGATCGATTTTTACAGTGAAAATATCCAGAGTCATCCTAACCTGCATCCTATACTTCAGTATCCAAACGGTGAGCCTAAAAAACTTGAGTTCACTGCTGAGGAAAAATCTGCCCTGGTCAGCTTTTTAAAAACCATGACGGATCAGACGATCCTGACAGAAGTGAAATGGTCAGATCCATTCTTGTAGCCATTCGCTTTTAACGGGCGTATTGGTACCTGCATTTTTATAGCGCAAAGTTTTCTTTCGTATGTCCTCACATGGCAAAGGTGTCCTTATGACTGTGCTCGCTGCCATTGTGTGGAGCACGGGTGGGTTACTGGTAAAGCTGATCACGCTGGATGCATTTACAATACTGTTTTATCGCAGCCTGTATGCAGGTTTATTTTTCCTGGTTGTATTTCGTAAAGAAGCTTTGAAAATTGACCGAAGGGTCATACTTGTGAGTCTATGTTATGCCCCATTACTGATATGTTTTGTTACCGCAACAAAACTTACTACCGCTGCAAATGCTATTTTCCTTCAGTACATATCACCGGCTATTGTATTGGTACTCGAACCCAAAATCCTGAAGCAGAAGATCCAGCCTTATAATTTATTGACGGTTATCGTTTGTACGCTTGGACTTTCCTTTTTCCTCTTGGAACAACGTGGAGGAAATCATTGGATGGGTGATGGACTTGCGCTGCTGTCTGGTTTTTTTTCAGCTTTATTGATCCTGAGCTTACGGTTCAGTAACAAGTCTCAACAGATGAGTGGGATATTTTTGGGAAATGTTATTGTCGTCCTGGCTACGATACCCTGGTTTTTAAAATCAGCATCTCCAACCATGCAGGAACATCTCATGCTGATCTTCCTTGGCATTATACAGATTGGATTGGGGTATTTATTGTTCACGTACGGCCAAAGGAGAATTACAGCCATTGAAAGTTCTCTCATCGCTATGTTAGAACCGATCCTCAACCCGGTATGGGTCATGATCGGCTATCATGAATTTCCATCCATGTGGTCATGGATAGGTGGTGCCGTAATTCTTGCCGCTTTGATTATCCGGATTATATTTTTAAAAACTCAAACGGTCATTCCATCAGAGAGCACATGATAAATGTGAATTCTTTTCCCGAGTTTTATGCCCCTCTTGTACTTTCTAGTGCATGTTCAAATCAGCATGAATTTTCTAAAACATCTTATTAAAAAACATTTTCAGGTCTTATGGATACGTTCGCGTTATTCAGCAGCCACACAGGTGAGCCTTCGGCAAATATTTCATTTTTACCAGCTTCATCACTCCCATTCAGATAAGTTAAATCTAAAGACTGCAGGCTTCAGGGTGTTTTCCCAATTTGAAGAAGATGGAAAGATCTTATTTATTCTTGCTGTAATTGGGATTAAAAATGGAAGTTTTATTGAAATTGGTTCTGATGATGGTTTAAACAGCAATTGTGCTAACCTAGCCTTGAATTTTGGATGGCATGGTCTTTTCATAGATGGAAATCAACAGAGTATTTCGAGAGGTAACTATTTTTACAAACACTACCCTATTCCATTTGGACACAAACCTGTTTTTATCCATGCGAAAGTAACGCGTGAAAATATCAACTCCCTTATCACCCAACACGGGTACGAAGGAGAAGTGGATGTGCTATCTATTGATATTGATGGAAATGATTACTGGATCTGGGATGCGATCACATCAGTTAGCCCAAGGGTAGTAATTATTGAAACACAAATTGATTATGGCGATCGAAATATTGTTGTACCGTATAACCCTGAATATTTCTTTCCTGGTGTACATCCGCAGTACCACGGAGCATCACCGGTTGCGATGGTTAAGCTAGGTGCCAAAAAAGGTTACCGGCTCGTCGGCGCCAATGATCTTGGATTCAATTTTATATTTGTCAGAAATGACCTGGGTCAAAATGAATTACCTGAAGTATCTATTACTGATGTATTGACACATCCATCATATGCAATAGATGCCAAAGCACTGGATCCAAAAGTTTTAGAAATGGAATTTGTTACTCCTATTGACTAGAAGTAATAAAGAGAAATATTTATCCCTTATCCTGCTGACCAAAAACTTTCTTCAGCAATTCTGTTTTGCGTTCGGACTGATCACCACGGATCTTCGATTCCTTTACTTCAATCAGGCTAAACAAACCGTCCAGCGCTTTTTGACTGACATGATCATCGAGAGCAGGATTCGCTTTTTTGACAAAAGGAATATTGTTGTAGGCAGTGATCACTGATTTCCAATATGTACGTGCATTCACTTCGTCAAGTGCAGATTGGATAACGGGAAGAAATGCTGTGTAAAGGGGCGTCCGTGTTTCTGTTTCCAGGTAGCGTGTTGCTGCATCTTTTTCTCCCATCAGGATATTCATCGCGTCACGGAATGACATATCCGTGATCGCATCAACAAAGATTGGTGTTGCTTTTTTAGCAGCCAGTTCGGCAGCCTTGTTCATCTTATCCAGCAATTGTTGTTCGACATCCTGAAAACCGGGTACCATCTTCACTTTGGAAATGATATACCGTGCATCTTCCGGAATTAAGATTTTATACGGGCTCTCGTAGTAACCTTTTTCAGCAGAAAGTTTTTCAACTGCTTCATTCACACCATACTCTAATGCCTGTTTGAGACCAAGTCCTACTTCACTGTCATCAGAACCGATCACAGTAGCTTTTGCTTTGTTGAGGATGTCTTTAAACTGTGCCTGGCCAGCATTTGGTATGGTAAGACCGAGGATCGTAAGGAGAGCTGAAAACAGGTAGAATTTTGCTGACATGGTATGTTTCATTGCGCTTATAACGTAAAGATGCGGCAGAAGGGCTGACTCCTGACCTACCTTAACGATACCTTAACCTGAGGACTATTGAAAATCGATCAGCGAAACATCAAATACAATTACGGAATTGGCCGGAATCCCTGCCTGAGGTGATTCACCATACGCCAAATGCGAAGGAATAATGAGCCTGCCGCCTCCGCCTTTTCCGAACAGGGGCATCCCTTCCTGGAAACCTTCGATGAGACCACTTAACGGATATGTAACATGATCGCCGAGGTCAAATATGTCTCCATTGAGTAAAAATCCTACGTAGGAAAAAGTGATATCGTCATTAATCGTTGGATGCTGGGAAGAACCCGGCAAATCGATGATATAATGCAAGCCAGATGGTGTGGTTTGGGTAACAAGGTTGTGTTCGGCGATAAAATCCTGTATCAATGCTTCATCAGTAGCACGCTGATCCTCCTTATCACAACTTGTCAACGTGATAGCCGCCAGGGCCAAACAGATTAAAAAACTATACTTCATATTAGATATCTTTTTTGACTAAACGGCCAAAGATAAGAGAAGGCGTCCATGAGGTTAGAGAAAATTGTGATCCATCGTGACACCCAGATAGAATGATCGGGGTTTGCCAGGGTAATAATACCTTGGTAATGCGCCATTTGCCGACACTGCATTGATCTGGTACATGGAAGCATATTTTGTATCAAAAACATTATGCAGGCTGCCTGTAATGCGCAATTTCCAATCAGGTCCAAATCCAAAAGCATATGAAAGATTCAGATTGACCAATTGGTACCCTTCGCCTGTCTGTGTACGCTGATTATCGAGGAACACGTCCGACACATATATATGAGATATGCTGCCTCTCCACTTAGAAACAGCGTAGATAAGTTCATTAAAAACACGATGAGAAGGATACCCCGGTAGCCTGGTTTTTTCAGGAGTAACAACATTTCGGTTGTGCTGATATGTATAGGACCCGTGGAGACCAAGCTGAGCATTGAAAAAAGAATATTTGTATTCAGCTTCAACACCCTGATTAGCCACTTCTCCGGCATTCACTTTAGTAAATGTTCCATCACTCATGTATTCTGTGACAATGGCATTGTCCAAATTCAGATTATAAAATCCTATCCTGATAAAGCGATCGATTACATTTCCAAAAGAAACTGCTATCTCTTCACTCCATCCTTTCTCGAGCCTGATACCTGGTGTAATCAATCCGGATGAACCTAACAGATTGCTTAACGCCACATTTGAATATCCCCTGCTAATTGATGCAGAAAGAGAGATGTTTTCTGAGACTAAAAGATTTGAGCCAAGTGTAGGAAAGAATGTAGCTGGAAATTTTTCTTCCTGGCTATAACCCGACAGGTTGGTATTGTTCACATGGAGCCCGGCGAATACAATACATTGATCATTGATGTCATATTCACTTTGAATAAATCCATTGACATTGGTCCTGATCTCATGTTGTTCTGATAACCGAATACCTGGTATGCCATCCTCCAATGTCTGGAATGTACTGAAGTCAGCACGTTCATTGAAATATTCCATACCGATATTGACATGTCCCCAGGATGCAAATGCGAATGAAAGATGCTGTCTTGTGCCTAATGATTTACTTCCTTCATCGAGCACATTAAACGGTCGGACTTCATCTGACCGAAACAGATTTGCAAATACAGTCGCCTTATACGCAAGATTTGATTTCAGCATCCATGTGAAATTGATTCCTGAAATCCATTTCTGGTAGTCCTCATTTGCATTGATACCAATCCATGCAGGTGCTGCCTTTTCTGGTGTCTCGTCAAACATGGTTCTATTGATGGAGCTTGGCAAAAAAGCTTTCAGGTCAATTCCATGCAGGAATGATGTGAGCACCATCTTTTCATTAGGACTCCAGCGCTGCATCCAGGTGAAGGAATGTTTTTTATAATCATTGTTTTGACGATAACCGCCATCATGGAGATACTGATAAAATAATGTTGTACTCCATTGCTTTTTCTCACCATATTGAAGTGCTACACCCTGATCAACTTCCAGGCGATCGTAGGATCCGATTTGAATTTTTGTATGCCAGATGGAGGTTGAATAAATTTTTGATTTCAATTGTATCATACCCCCAAGGCCAGCACCCCACAGGGCTGAAGCAGGTCCTCGCCACACGTCTATTCCTGATAAAATAAATGGATGGATGTCTTCAATACTCGATTCACCTGCACCATTGGTTAATGGAATATCATCGAGATAAATTTTAATCCCGGTAGTTGCAAAAGGTTCCTGGTAGCCAACACCCCTGATGCTAATGCGGTTTGTATTCAATGCGCCTGTCTGCATCCAGATACCGGGCAACCTGTTCAATAAGGGCTCGATCGACGGAGCATCTGCCAGTTCAATTTGGTTTGATCGTATGGCAGAGACAGGAAATGGATTTCTGATCCTGGAAGCATGGATCACAACTGCCTGTGACGATACAGAAAATACAGGTACAGTATCGGCAGACAGTGAATCAATGTCTGGCATTGTCTGCGAAAACAAGCAGATATGGGATGATATGAGACAGAAGAAAATACTGAGGAGAAAAAATATGTTTGTCTTCATGCAAAACGTGATGGCTTCAATATTGGCATTGGTCGTAAAGTTTTCCGCAGTACAATATCCCTTATCATACTTCCTGTTGCCGGAGCAAGACTTAGACCCATCATTGCATGACCTGTGGCAATCACCACAGATGAAAGATCACTCCATCTTCCCACATATGGCATACCATCGGGTGAACACGGCCTGTACCCATACCATACATCAGCCGGGGCAGAAAGTTTTAATGCCGGATAGTATTCGGGTACTGCAGACAAAATGGATTCAACCTTTGGCTTTCTGATCTTATCATCCATGCCACTGATCTCCAGCGTACCTGATACACGCAGGTGCTGACCCATCGGTGTTATCGCGACACGTGCATCTACCAGGATGGAAGGAATGGCAGGCATTGACGGAAGGCTACCATACGTGATGGAATATCCTTTCCCATCCTGCAAGGGCAGGCGCCATTTATTTTTTTTCAGCAGTTCTGATGACCAGCTTCCACAAGCTACCACTACTTGTTTCGCGTGTATGGGATCGCCCGATTCAAAAACGATCTCACATCCATAGGTCTCTTTATCATTCAATTGGGTAACCAGGCGATTTGGCAAAAATTGTACACCATTATTTTTTAAATATGTAATCAATTGATGCATTAATTTTTCAGGATGCAGATGCGCATCACCCGAATAATGAATACCACCACGAGAATCTATTGCTGTTCCACGTTCCAATTGCATTAACTGCGTATGTGATAATTTTTTGGCGTCAATACCCAACGTATATGCAATATCTGCAGTTTCTTCTTCCTCCTGTTCCGTTTCTTCCGTCTGATACAACATCAGGATCCCCTTATTTTCAAATGCAAAATCAAAACCTTCTTTGGAATGTAATTGCTGATAAAAATCTTTGCTTTCCTGGTGCATGTCGCGTAAGACAGGTGCTGAATTGATAACATGCTCACGTGATGAAGAACGATCAAATAACCAAAGCCATCTCAAAAGATCTGCATCGAGCCTGGGTCGAATGTAGAATGGACTTTTCTTTTGAAACATCCACTGGATCCCTTTGGCCATCATGCCAGGAGATGCAAGCGGCGTAAAATGGCTTGGCACAATCATGCCGGCATTTCCAAATGAACATCCTGCTGAAAAATCACCGCGGTCAATTACTGTCACCACTAAACCAGCTTCATGCAGTTTATAAGCGGTACATAGACCGATGATCCCGCCACCGATAATGCACACCTCTTTCATACGACCTGGAATCCGAAAGCATACGGATCATCTTCGCTATCAATAATGATGGTGTTGTAACCCGTTATGCGTGCCCATCCTTCAATAGATGGGACGATGCCTTTATACGTTCCGATTTTTACTTCATCAACAATACGACCGGTAAATATGCTACCAATAATACTTTCATGAATGAATGTATCGCCTTGCTTCAAATTTCTTTTGGCATACCATTGTGCCATACGGGCAGATGTTCCGGTGCCACAAGGAGAACGGTCTATTGCTTTTGCACCATATAATACTGCGCTTCTTGCAGTGGATGTTGATGAAATGGTATCACCACCCCATAAAATGTGGGAGCACCCATGTATAGACGCATTTTCAGGATGTATAAACATATATCGGAGGTTCAGATCATCACGAATAGCTCTGCCCCATGCAATCAGTTGATCAGGTGCATAATCCTGCAAACCAGTAAAGTTTTCCTGAGCATCGATGATCGCGTAAAAATTTCCACCGTATGAAACATCCAGCGTTAGATCACCTAATCCAGGACAATTGACGATGATATCTGATGTATGTAAAAATGATGGCACATTGGTTAACTGCACCGTTTTCACTTTGTCCTGCTCCGTAGTGTATTTTACATCGATGAGACCCGCAGGTACTTCCAGCATTAATTGGCCTGGCGTTTTTGGAATAATTAATTTCTCCTCTATTGCAATTGTTACTGTGCCTATCATACCATGACCGCACATAGGAAGACATCCGCTCGTTTCGATAAATAAAACCGCAGCATCATGATCCGGATGTGATGGAGGATATAAAATACTCCCACTCATCATATCATGGCCGCGAGGTTCAAACATCAATCCCTTCCGGATCCAGTCATAATCGCGTAAAAAATGATTTCGTTTTTCTAATATAGAATCCCCTTTGAGTGCAGGCCCACCCGACTTCACTAACCGCACGGGGTTACCACAGGTATGTGCATCAATACACTCAAATATTCGCCTCATAATAACATGGTAGACATAAATACGAACACTAACGGAAGAATGTGGGAAAATAAAAAAAGTCAATTGCTAAACAAAAACTTGTCCAACAATTGACTGGGAATTATGCAATTTTCGATTAGTCGTAAGAGGTGATCCGGATAATTCTCGTTTTAAAGTAAAAATCCAGATATGTAAATATAATAATTTTAAGAAAATACCAAATATTTTATTATATATATCATTTGTCCCTACAATTTCACTCCTATGGACACGACCAGGCTGCGGCCATCTGAACTCCATACTCCGGGACCGGGATAAAACAGCGGGCGTTTCGTAAAGTATTGTTTATCAAGCAGATTATTAACCCCTGCTTTAACCATAAAATGAGATCCAATCCGCATGGTCGTATTCAAATCCAAGACCAGGTAGGATGGAACGATACCCCTTGCACCATTAGCTGTAGGGATTTTTACGTTTGTAGGGTCAGAAAAAGACTTGGCTACATAACTCCCAAGGAGCGACACTTTAAAGGTTTTGTAGTTCACGTTCACGCCATTGCGGGTGATCCAACGAGGTATGGATTCGACTTCATTTCCGGATATGTCCCTGTTTTCAGATCCAACAGCAATCATTGCATTTTGATATGTTCCTTTCATCCATGAAGTGGAAGTAAATATGGAAATGTACGTTGTATTTGTTTGAACGGGTGTCACTTCTGCAAACAATTCAATTCCGTTTGTGCGGCTATCACCGATATTGGTTTTGTAGATGTAATTAATATTATCTTCTGTTAGCACAAGGTTTCCTAACCTGTTTTTATAGAGTATACTGAAGAATGTTGCGTCGTATTTAAACCAGTTCTGTATACGTCCATTGATACCGATCTCCGCATTGTATCCAAATGCATCTTCCAGATCTTTATTTGCACGTTCTAAAGTTGATGCCGGAATAATATCTTTAAATAGTACAGGTCGATACGCTTGTGAAATACCAGCATACAAACTTGTACCCGTATTGATCTGATACCTGGTGTTAATGCCGAATGCAGGAATGCTGTGATTGATGCGGTTTGGAATATCGACAGGATCGAGATATGAAATATGTCCTGTCATATCAGTCTGTCCATATTCATATCGCATGCCGGGTGAAACTGATAAGGAAGGTGTGAGATAGATCATGTTTTCAACATACATACTTATTGATTCACTCAGGTAATGCAAATTCCTACCCCACTCACCGGTTATATCGAGATCGAAATCAGTTCCTGTACTTCCCTTTCCCTGCTGACGGCGTTGCATGTTGTTATTAAAATAAGAAACACCGGTTGATAAAATATTTCGCATGCTGCCGATATGGTACTTATGTATCAAACGTAACTCTGTTGTTCGTGAGTTGAAATTATCAATATTGACTGTGCGTGGATTGTATTGCAATGTAGTCGCGTTAATGGTATCACGCCTGTCAGCGAAGCCTTCAAATTCAACTGAATTGCGTTGTCCAAACACTCCAGACACTGTCCATTGCAATAATGTATTTTCAGATGGCTTCCATTGAAGTGTCAGAGATGGAATAAAAATATCCGGGTTGAAAAAGTTGCGAGACCTTGTAGCCTGTCTCGGATTTTCTTCGAACATACTATCTGTCAGTGGGCCTGGTATCTGGAATAAATACGTACTTCTGCCGATCTCACCACGCAGGCTAAGCTTTGGAGAAAATTCATATGTAATGCCCACGAATTGTGCCTCTGCAACAGAGCGTGCGTTATCGCGATAACCATCGGATGACCGGTGATGATCATAACCATAATATGTCATTTTCCCCACCTTGCCACCGATCGAATTGAATGTACTGAGCAGACCATACGAGCCTGCTGTGTTGATGCTTTCGAATGAAAATATTTTGGAAGTATCAGGTGATTTAATCACATAATTGATCATACCTCCGAACTCCGCGCCATACTGCAGTGATGCAGTGCCGCGTATGACTTCGATATTGCGAACAGCTTCCATGGGCATGCTGTAATGGCTTGCCGGATATCCGTAGATATCGGAATTGATCATGATGCCGTTCTGGCGGATATTAAATTCCCAGCTTCTATGTGGATCAAGTCCGCGTGTGGCGACATTGATCTGGTTGCCCGAGCCATCCATGTCATAGACAAATGCTCCTGGAATCTTTGCAAAGATCTGTCGTCCCGTTTTTTCGGTGAGGTTGGCGGACATTTCGTAGACTGGCAGTACTTCTGTCTTGCGTCCTCCGATGAGGTAGGTTCCGTGTACTTCTGAAAGTTGAGATGTGATTTCCGAAACGCGGTAGCTTTTGATGATGATGTTATCGAGTTCCTTCGATCTCATGGTATCCACTTCAGTCTGGCCAGAGACAAAAAGTGGCAAAAAGAGAGAAGCTAAAAGGGAAATATTTCGGATGCTCATTTAGGGTGCAAAGATAGACCCGAAGATATGGAGGTGGCTTTTATGGAACTTAGAATTCGCTTAGAATTGAGAGGGAGAAGGGTGGTTTTTAAGGGGTGCGAAATAGGGTGTAAACTATTGATTTACAAACAGTTATGACAGTGTGGCATACTTAGGTATGCCACACTGTCATAACTCGCTGAATATCAGCGCTTAATATCTTAAATCCGGGTCTACATCACCTGCTTTAAAATCTCGCGCTGACTGCTCTCCACGTGAAGCTTAAATCGGTCATACCACTTCTTCCATTCCGGTTTTTTCAAGCTGGTGGTGAGTGAAATTTCGTACTCGGACAATGTGTCGTAGCCTTCCTCAAAAATGAGGCGATAGGAATCACCGGTGAAGTCAGTCAGGACACGGGAAGATTTGGCTTCTGGGAGGAGGCCTTTACTGTAGGCTTCATCCAGCAACTTTTTTGCGTCCTTGTACTGACCAAAATGGAGGCTGAATATTTCTCTGACGATGTACATGACCTGTCAGGTTATTTGGATGTGGCATAATCGACCATACCCTGGAAGTCAACGAGGACTACCGGCTCATTACCTACGACCCATGCATCATGACCCATGGGAAGAAGAGAAATACTTCCAGGTTTGCATTCGAGAATGGTACCATCGTCCATCTTCACTTTTAGTGTACCGGAGATGTGGTATTGAAAGTGTGGTGCTTCACACGAATGTGTATTGACGAGCGGCTTAACCGATTCCGACCATTTCCAGCCGGGCTGCAATGTGGCACGTCCTATTGTGGCACCGCCAATATTGACGAGCTCAACTTTTCCGTTCGGGAATTCGCGGACTTCATCCGGGGTATTAAAGGCTTTGAGTTCTGCCTTTCCGCCGTCTGTAAAGAAGCTTTGGTTGTGGTTGCGATGTGACATTAAGAAGAGAGAGGAGAATACGCCGATTAAAAACAAACAAATTTTCATGATCCTTAGATTATTACTCGTTAAAAAGGTTGCTGAAACAGATCAGCTATGTCGGATCAAAAATGCGGCAATACCGCCGGGATATCCTTGTACTTTTTACCTGAATACGTGTATACTTCACGTATTCTTCCGGATCTCAGAAGGAGTGGCACCCAAATGCTTCTTTATAAAGCGGCTGAAGTGCGCCTGGTCTTCAAACTGCAGGCGATGGGCTATTTCAGTTATGGATAACTCAGATGATATCAATAATACCCTGGATTCGAGGATCAGGATTTCGTTGATCAAATCACGTGGAGATTTATCCATTGTGCTCTTCACGGCTTCTGACAAATATTTGGGCGTGATATGGAGTTGTGATGCATACCACTGCACTTCACGATGCTCGATAAAATTCTTTTCCAGCAAGGACTTGTATTGATGCGCAATCCGCATGGACCTGGTGGCATTGTCCTGAATCTTCTTCGCATGCGGTTTATAAATTTCTCTTACACGTAACAGGAGAATGTGAATGTAATTGCGAAGGATAAAATCCTTTTCAGGTGAAAACCGGTTGTATTCCGTAATGATATCTTTAAAAGCATCCTGGATCCGTTGGCTTTCCTCATTAGTAACATTTACGATGTGCTCGGCATCGAGATCAAAAAATGGGAAATCCTCTGATAAAAATCCTTTCAGCAGGGGCTGTATAAATTCAGTTTTGAAATGAATACAATACCCTGTGCAGTTGCGAACATTGGAAGATGCATAGAGGAAGTTTTGCGGAACGATCACCAGGTCGTTAGGCTTGAGCCACCTGTAATCTGCACCCAGGTGGACATCATGGACGCCTCCCAATAAAAGATATACAAGATTAAACTGCCGGCGCAGAGGCAATATTCCTTTTACCGGATCCACATCTTTGTGTTTGTCCTCCAGCGTACCGGGCATCACCATCATGTTGATATCGTATGGCTTGCTGTCACGGTTGACAACCTTCTCGAACGTGGCGAGGTTATCTATGATCAGGATCTCTTTTGATTTTGGATTTTTGATTTTGGAATTGAATTTTTGATTTTGGATTTTAGATTTTTTCTTACGTTATGGAATCTTTTCTAGTCCGAAAATACAGAAGAAATTTTTTCTTTTTATCCCATTTTTGTGGGATAGATCAGGCCCAGTAAGTATAATCAATAAGGAACATAAATTCAAAAATCCCAAATCTAAAATCTAAAATTTCAAAGTTTGAGGATGGAATATGCGCCAGCTATGCCAATACTCCTGTACGACTTTTACCGGTGTCAAAGATTTAGCTAATGGGTCATACGGTTTACCTAACAGATTATATGTAGTTACTCCATCTGTTAGTGTGTCTGATTTCAATGTGAATATTTGTTCGGGAAATAACCGTTGGTAGGCGAAAAGACTGGTGGCATCAGAAGCGACGAATAGCACAATGGGTGTGGTTGATACCACATCATTTATTATTTGCTTTGAAACAAGGGCATTCCAGTCATATGCTTTGCTGGCATCTTTTACTTCGATGCCTGCGACCCATGCTTTTTCGCTCCACGCAATAGTGTCTCTTCGTGTCAGGCGACCTGTGGGGCGTCCGGATTCAAAATCCACCAGTGAATCATATTCGGTCTTGAATGAAGCATCAGGTTGCATAATGAGCGTGTTAGGATACAGCCGGATCCATTGATCAAGTCTTGCCTGAACTGACGGAAATTCAGGGAGAAACTGTCCTTTCAATTTTCCGGCAACAGCCTCTCCATTGACCTGGCGCCACCAAGATTTTGTGGAATGGTCTTCAAACATCGCATTATAATGATCCATACCTACCAGCCTGAATTTTTCTTCCTGTCCATTTACCTTGGGCTCAAATACCCTGCCTGTGCGACATACGTTGCAATACGTCACCATGATGGATTTGTCACCGATGTCTGTCAGAACCTTATGATGATATGCGATATAGTTGATAGGAAATGCCATGGCCTTTCCCTGATATTCAACGCCTAGAACAAGCTTATCCAACGGGACCTCATTGGCACTTGTGTCTTTCATTACAACATGCTCCGGTTCCACGAACATTTTTTCTGCTTTCATCTTCATGTTTGTAAAATAGAAGATGACGCCAGAAAGGATCAGCATGCAGAAAACCAAAATTTTTGAAAATTTCCAGCTTTGCTGAATGCCCAGAAGCATTAAAAACAAACAGAGAATTCGTATCACCCATTTCCATCTGAACAGAAAATAAGCAAAACCTATGCTTTCCATTTCCTGGCTACCGGGGATAGGCATAATGAAGTAGACACCCACTATTTCAAAAAGGATAAAGAGTAAAACTCCGATGAAGAAATATTTCTTCACGCTAAAAAGATGTCGTTCTGCTCATCATTAACTTAAGGGTTCAATCTGAAAGACAGACCCAGCGCAACATATTTTTCAGGGGCATTATCTGTAAGACCAATTCCACCCGAAAGGTCGACCTGTACATCATTATTGATCAGGTATGTCAGCCCCGCATCCATGCGAAGCTCATTGTCATCTTCACGTTGCTGCGGTACTCTGCCATAACCTTCTACAAAAATGCCAAGGCCTCCAACAATATTTACACCCAGAGAAAGTGAATAGATAAAATCCGGACGAGGCGTAAATCCATCCCATTCTGCGCCGACGTTGTAGGAAACTGAAAAGCGATCGAAGGCATGCAAAAATGCAAGGCGCAGGTCAGGTGCAAAAAATGATTCGCGGAATTGTTCGGAAGCTATTCCAGGTAATGTGATATGTCCTAATAAGGCAGCCTTTGGAATGATACCATTCTGATTAAATAATTTAGTCTTTAAACCAACGCGAAGAGGCAACATACCATCGACATTTGGATTCGGCTCGCGCTGGATGTTGATGTATTCTGCGATGACGCGCACTTCAAAATTTTCTGACACACCGTATTTCAACAGAGCGGAAGGATGTGTATATATAAATCCAGGTTCGGTGTCTTCAATTGAAAATCCTGTCTCGAGCTGGAAATAGCCAACAGGTACGAGGGAGGCTGTTTCTGTCTGATCAGGACGATCGGTTTCGATTGGCGAAGGACCGATGGTCATCGTTGTCATAGTTGAATCCATCTGTGCATTCAGTGATGGAAACATGACAACCGTAAACAGGACAAAACTTAGAATTTCCTTAGAGAGTATAGTGGATTTCATACTTGCATTTGTTTTGATGATGCATAGATACAAATCCTTTCAAAATATTTCGAACATACCCTACCTGGGTTCTTCTGTAGAAACATTTGCGACGCCTTTCCATTCACCTTTGATTTTTCGATAGATCGCCATCCATGCAAAATGTGTGGTGTCATACAAAGGCATTCCTAACGTATCATCATATGTCAGAAGAACTTCCTTTTTGACAACAGCGTAGGCCATCGAACCGTCATCAGAGATTTCAATGACAGGCGGAATTTCATCATCCCACCTGATGAATGTTACACTTCCAAAATACGGATTGAAACGTGCTTTCATTTCGTCATGAGAATATCTTTTGACCTCGCCATCTTTCACGGCCATGATGGTGTCTGCCATGAGAGAAACGAAGCCATCGACGTTGTTTTCGAAATGGAAGGTGCGTTCCTGCTGGAGAACTTTTTCAATAAGGGATTTTTCGTGAGTGAGGTCGATGGATTTTTGACAGGAGAAGATGGTCCCGATAGCTATCGGGAGAGAGATGAGGATGAGCAGGATGATTTTCATATGGAGGTGGTTGATGAACAGGGCACAAGATGTGGGTTTACGGTTTATTGTGTTTGGGATTTTCGACGGGAGGAGGATAGGGACGCAGTACAACCCCTTCAGGGTTGAGGGTACTCTTTATGTACCGTGTCCCCCCATGGGTCGGATATACTTTGACTTCGTCAAACCATATCCGACCCATGGTTACTAATGTAGAATCCCTTCAGGATTCAATTCAACTCACTTGGCTTTGGTTTATACTTTCTCACTCTCACTTCGCTCACTCGCTCACTTCTCTCACTCGCTCACTTCTCTCACTCTCTCACTTCTCTCACTCGCTCACTCTCTCACTCCCGATAGCTATCGAGATCACACCTTTAAGTCCCCAGGCAGCAAGTCCACAGGACAATCCTGGAACGTGACGGAACGAAGCCAGCGACGGATGGCGTGATGGCCTACGGCTGTGAAGCGACTGTCGATGCTGGCAGGGTATGGGCCACCATGCGTCATGGCAGCGCACACCTCGACACCTGTAGGAACGCCATTGTAAATGATGCGTCCAGCTTTTTCAACTACAATATTTGTGAGCCTGGCTGCAACATCATATTCAGATTTGCTGCAATGGATCGTGGTGGTAAGTTGTCCTTCAAGAGAGTCAGCAACACTGAATAACTCTTCCAGATTTTTACATAAAACAACTAAAGAAAATGGACCGAATATTTCGTGATGAAGATGTTGATTTTTTAAAAAGGATTGAGCGTCAACAGTTGCCAGAACGGGAGAAGTCTTTTGTGTGGAGCTTAGATTTGACTGATAAATCAATTTGACATCAGGATGTGAACTTATAGAAGAAATTCCTTTGTGATAACTACCTGCAATATTCGCATTCAACATTGTTGCAGGTGTAACATCTTTAAGCTTATTCGTCATTACATCAAGCAGTGCTGATGTATCAGAATTATCTAATGCTACTATGATCCCTGGATTTGTACAAAATTGTCCGACGGTGAGGGTGATGGATGCAACAAGAGAATCTGCAAGAGATTCAATATCTGCACTTACTTTAGAGGGTAACAGAAAAACAGGATTGACACTGCCCATTTCTGCAAAAACAGGAATTGGAATTGGTCTTTGATTCCCTAAATCAAACAAGGCTCTTCCACCTGCCAGGGATCCTGTAAAACCAATCGCTGCAGTATATGGGTGAAGGACCAATGCTTTACCTGTAGCATGTCCATCAGGAATTAAAGATGAGAATACACCATCGGGCATACCTGTAGACTTACCCGCATTCATGATGACTTCTGCAACGAGCGCATTGGTACCCAGGTGTGATTCATGTGCTTTGATAATCACAGGACAACCTGCCGCTAAAGCTGATGTTGAATCACCACCGATGGTTGAATAGGCCAATGGAAAATTGCTGGCAGCGAAAACAATGACCGGACCAATGGCCATGTTTATTTTCCGGAGATCAGGTCTTGGAGCCGGCATTCTGCCAGGAATGGCGTGGTCAATGGTAATATCTTTCCATTCATTTCCTGAGGCGATATCAGCATACATGCGCAATTGTGCGACAGTTCGTCTGCGTTCGGTCAACACACGAGCCTGAGGATACGCAGTTTCTGCCATCATCCGGTTAACTAATACTTCATCAAGTGCTTCAATACCATCTGCGATCGCATTCAGGAATTCTGCTCTGCGACTTCCCGGCATCTGCCTGAAGATACGCCATGCATGAAAGGCTTTTTGCATAGCGCGATCGATCTCATCAGAAGTCGACACGTTAAATCCTTCAGGCAAGTTTGTTTGATTTGCTGCATCAACAGCATAAATCTGCTTTGTTGATTCTGCTGACAATTCAAAGCCTATAATATTTCCTGTGATCATGATATGATTGTTACCCTTACGTAAATGCAGGAAGTGATGGTCTGGTTGCGATCGCGTGTTCAATAATCCGGGTTACACGCATTCTTTCAGCGCCGCTCAACATTTGTCTTGGAGGTCTGACGTATTCGGAACCTAATCCTGTTATAGACTCTGCCAGCTTAATGTTCTGTACTAATTGTGGATGTATATCCAATTCGAGCAGCGGCATAAACCAGCGATATATTTTTATAGCTTCATCTGTCCGGCCTCCCTTAACAAGATTATAGATTGCGACAGTTTCTTGCGGAAAGGCATTTACGAGACCTGCTACCCAGCCATCGGCGCCCATCACCAGAGATTCAAGTGCGATCGTGTCTACGCCGGATAAAATTTTAAGTCTGTCACCAAACCTGGTGAGGAGTCGTGTTATGTTCGACAGGTCGCGTGTGCTTTCTTTTACAGCCTGTATATTATCGTGAATGAGTAATGATTCAAACATATCAGGTGTCACTTCGATTTTGTAATCGACAGGATTGTTGTAGACAAGAATGGGTAATGAAGTATTTGATGCTATGTCTTTGTAAAATTGTAGGACTTCGTCATTAGTAGGTTTGTACATCATAGGAGGCAATACCATCAAGCCATCTGCACCGGAACTGTCAGCCAGCTGTGCAAGAAGAATAGCGCTTCGTGTAGATCCTTCCGCGATGTTGAGCAGGACAGGAATATCTCCTGAAATACTTTGAGTCGCTTTCAGCATATCGATTCGTTCGTCATGACTGATCGTGCTGCTTTCGCCGAGAGAGCCGCCGATGATAATGCCGTGTACACCAGCATCGAGCTGCGCCTGAACCGATGTTAAAAAAGATGGTATATCGAGATTACCGTCTTCAGCAAATTTTGTTGTTACAGCAGGATAGATGCCGTGCCAGGTTATTGGTTTCATGCAGGAAAGATAAAGAGAAAGAAAAGGCTGAGGCGAAGGCTGAGGCGAAGGCGAAGGCGGAGGTGAAGGCGGAGGTGAAGGCGGAGGTGAAGGCGAAGGCGAAGGCGAAGGATTTTAATTAGTGTAATTAGCGGCAATATATATGTGCAGCCGCTAATTATACTAATGATCGCTAATTAGATTTGCACATCGAAATTTATCGAAATGGAATACACGGGGAAGCTGGAGAATTTCAACACCAAACTTTGGACATATCATGTCAAGGTGCCCAAACCTATTGCGTTGCATTTCCTTGATTTGGGTGATAAACGTGTTGTTGCTACATTAAATGATAGCCTGACCTTCCAATGCGCGATCATGCCTGCAGGAGATGGCGTGTATTTTATTTTCATGAATAAAAAAAACAGGGACCAATTAAAATTAAAAGAAGGAAGTAAAGTCGTCGTACGTCTTGAAAAAGATGAAAGTGAATATGGCTTGCCCTTTCCGGAAGAACTAAAAGAACTCCTTGAGCAGGATAAGGAAGCGAACAAATTATTTCAGGCATTGACACCCGGCAAACAACGAACCATGATTTATATCGTAAGCCAGGTAAAAAGTTCAGACGTAAAAATTAATCGCGGTCTTGTCATCCTTGAACATCTTAAGAAAAATAAGGGGAAGATTAATTTCAGGGAATTGAATCAGGAGATGCGGGGGCGAGAGCAATGATCCCGATAACTATCGGGAGGGGGCTGGGGGCTGGGAGTAAAAAGTATTCAGTATTCGGTAAAAAAGGTATCCCGATAGCTATCAGGAGGTAAGTGGTAAAAAGTAAGTTGTAAAATTCTAAATTCTAAAATCAAAAATCAAAAATCTTAAACTTCTTTCAACAGTTTCTTTTCCATCACGAATGGGCCGAAGGGTAACAAGGAAGCAAGACCTGCCAGGAAAAATTTTTTAAACGGCCACTTATGCACATGCCAGACATTAAAGAGCGCAATCACATACAGAACGAACAAAAGTCCATGCAGCCATCCAACCACGGTAACCATCATGGGAGAATCTGCAAAATATTTTAACGGCATGGCGATTCCTAAGAGGACGAGGTAAGAGATGCCTTCCGTAATGGCGATGGTGCGAAACCTGCCCATTGCGGTAGCATACCAGGGTTGATAGACCATCAATTATTTTTTCTTGTTCTTTTTAGACGCATCCTTTTTCCTGGCATCTTTTTTCTTCGAATCTTTTCTCTTTGAATCTTTCTTTTTCGGATCCTTTTTCTTCGCGTCCTTCTTTTTAGTGTCCTTGTCTTTCTTTTTCGGATCTACAGCGACGCTTAACTTTAGCTTTTTCTCTTTGTCTTTCTTATCTTTTTTAGCATCGGCTTTCGCTTGGTTTTCAGCCAGCTTTTTAGTTTCCTTCTCTTTTTTCTTTTTGTCTTTTTTTGCCTGTTTGTCGAGGATCTCCTGGGCGATCTGCGTACCACGGCATTTGGGTGAACCACAGAAACACACATATTCCTGCCGAACTTTTTCAGTGACCTTCCCGGGCACCTGGAGGTGATAATCATACGTTAGTTCCTGTCCTTGCGGAATGGCCCTCAGCGATTCAATGAAGATTTGATCATCATACTGGACAGCTTCACAGTTTGGATCGCAGCTATGATTTATAAATCGGGCATCACCTCCTACGTTGCCATCGATCACCCGGTCATCATCCACAGTAAATAACATCGTGTGCGTATGCCCCCCGACTGTATTGGTTCCAATCTCATCTGCTTCTTTCTGGGTTACAATTTTCCCGGTATATTCAATCACCTTGGCACCTTTGCGGATGGGGCGTTTCGCAAAAACCCCTTTGCCATGGATCTTCGAATTCCGCACGCTGTGATAGGGCTGAGTCTTCATAACATCGTCTATTTAGAGGGACAAATATGACATTATTTATGCTCTCATCCCCCTCCCCTTGCAATTGGTGTCTAAGTTACCAGGTCATATCCTGCCTCATTGAGAGTGCTTCAGGAAGAGAAAATCCAGAACAAAGCCATTTGAAAATGCATTATTAAGCCTGAAAAACAATAGAAATCACCTTATTGAACCAGTCATCCCGGCCACCCCACCTATGAAGTATATCACCCTCGGATCCACATCCGTACCAGCCATAGGTCTTGGCACCTATAAAATGCTGGGTCCGGAAGCAATAGTATTAATCCGGAAGGCCATTCATATAGGGTATCGGCATATTGATACTGCACAGCTCTATGATAATGAGAGTGAAGTAGGAACAGCAATTACTACTTCCGGAATACCACGTGATGAAATTTTTCTCACGACAAAAGTCTGGCCCTCCAACCTGGGAGAAGAACGATTCCTGCCATCTGTCGAACAAAGTCTGAAGAAATTAAAAACAGATTATGCTGACCTGTTGCTGATCCATTGGCCGCACCATCAATTTGAAATAGAGGATTATGTGACCCGACTTATGAAGATCCAACAACAAGGTCTTACGAAAAATATTGGTGTCAGCAATTTTAATATTTCCCAAATAAAAGCTGCACAAAAAACGGGTGCCAATATTGTAACTAACCAGGTGGAATATCATCCATGGATCAATCAAACAAAATTACATCTGTGGATGCAACAACACCAGATTCCACTCACTGCCTATTGTCCACTTGGTCAGGGTAGGTTTATGACTGATAAAAAATTACTTGAACTCACTGCGAAATATCTCCGTTCACCTGCACAAATCATCCTGCGATGGATGATGCAACAGGATGATGTACTGGCCATACCAAAAACTACAAATCCGGACCGGTTGACAGAGAATATCAGCATTTTTGATTTTGAACTCACACCGGACGAAATGCAGATGATCAACGCGTGGCGGCTCGAGCACCAACGGATTGTGACTGCACAGGCGGGTGCAAAGTTTGATTGACATATCATTTCAATTTATACGAGATACGATTAAGGCTATTTAACCTTGATTGATCTATAAATCTGAAGTGTCAGCCTAAATTTGCAATCCCTAAAAACGGAATTCCACATATTGCACCTATGGGCCACAATCAAATGTCCTTGTATAAAAAGGACAACGTGTCAAAACTTTACTTCCTCTCCTCTGTCATTATTTTGTTCATCCTTCAATACCCTGGTTCAGTTTTCAGCCAGGCGGGATCTGATGGCATGTCCATAACTGCAGATGGCAAAGAGCGGCGGCAGTATCACACCAAAAATATTGGTGACCAGCATATCAAACTTGATGGCGTACATGACGATGCTGCCTGGGAACAAGTTAACTGGACCTCAGATTTTATAAAACACGAACCTGATAATGGCGGAGTGGCTTCACAACAAACAGCCTTTAAGATCACCTACGATCAGAAATATCTCTATCTCGCATTTCGTGCTTTTGATACCGCACCTGATAGTATTGCGCCTCGTCTTGGGCGTCGTGATGAATTTGCAGGTGATTGGATAGAAATTAATATTGATAGCTACCATGACCTTCGTACTGCCTTTTCATTTACAATATGCGCCAGTGGTGTGCGCAATGATGAATTTGTTTCGAATGACGGCGATCATTGGGACACAAACTGGAATCCAATCTGGGAGGCTGTAACAAAAATTGACAGTCTCGGCTGGACCGCCGAAGCACGTATACCTTTTAGTCAATTGCGATTTGGATCCCAGACAAAACCTGTATGGGGCATCCAGGTGATGCGTCGTCTATTCAGGAAAGAAGAGCGTTCAACCTGGCAACCTATTTCGCAAAATTCAAATGGCTGGGTAAGTCATTATGGAGAGTTGCATGGATTAAATGAATTACCAACCAATAAACAGATTGAGCTGGCGCCTTATGTGCTGGCGCAAACAGAACGTTTTGAAGCTGAACCCGGAAATCCGTTTGTAGATGGAACCCGAAGTAAAGTATCTGCGGGTATTGATGGAAAATACTCCGTTACAAGAGATTTAATTTTAGACTTTACGATCAATCCGGATTTTGGACAGGTGGAAGCTGATCCCGGAGCGTTACGTATTGATGGATATGAAATCTTTTTTCAAGAACGTCGGCCATTTTTTATTGAAAGCAGGAATTTATTTGATTACAGGTTAACAGGTTCTTCTGCCGGAGGTGAATATGATTCGGATCTGCTATTTTATTCACGGCGCATTGGTGGCACTCCTCATATGTATCCATTTACTGCACCCAGTGAATTTGCTGATGTTCCTTCATTTACTTCGATTTTAGGTGCTGCGAAATTCAGTGGCAAAACAAAAAACGGTCTTTCCATTGGCATCCTTGAAAGTATAACTGAATCAGAAAAAGCTACAATTGCATTGGGAGAATCAAGAAGAGAAGTTTTGGTTGAGCCACTGACCAATTATTTCGTGGGAAGAGTTAGCCAGGATTTTGACCAGGGCAATACAGTCATTGGTGGTATGCTGACTGCTGTCAATCGTAAAGAGGGATTGCCGGACATTCACCAAAGTGCATACAGCGGTGCATTGGATTTTGAACATCGGTGGAAAAACCGATGGTATTTTTTTAAAGCGAACCTGATCCTGTCCCACGTGCAGGGATCTAAGGAATCTATCTATCAAACGCAAACAAGCTTCGTTCATTTATTGCAGCGAAGTGATGCCTCGCATGTAGATGTTGATCCAAATAAAACTTCACTTACTGGTACAGGTGGCACAATTCGCGTTGGAAAATTTGGAGGCGCACCTAATCAGCGTGGTGGCATTTATAAATTT
>JANPKZ010000063.1:0-3236 GCA_031426295.1 Saprospiraceae bacterium | reverse complement strand
AAAGAATCAGGCCTGTCTTATTTCGAATTAGACAGCATGGAATTGTCTGAATCCACGCCTTGGACAGATGCTATGGACGAGATATTCCTTAAGTATAATAACTATGATATCCTACCCTATTTACCAGCCTTCGATGGATGGTCACTTTCTGAGGTGTATGATGAATTCCTGTATCAATTTAAAAAAACGGTAAGCGATCAACTCATTTTTAGTCACTACACAACAGGAAGGGATTTCCTGAAAGAATATGAAATTGACTTAGTTGCTGAAGCAGGCGGACCTGGTCCACCCATCTGGAATTCATGTCCCGTAGATGCATTAAAAGCTTTGGGAAATGTGAGTATTCCCCGGGGTGAATTCTGGATCCGTAACAGGCATAATTTATTCCTAGTCAAACAAATTGCTAGTGCATCTCATATTTATGGATTGGGTATTGTTGATGCAGAATCATTCACTACATGGAGAAGATGGAAGGACTCTCCTCATGATTTAAAAAAATGGGTAGACCGTGCATTTTGCGAAGGTTTAAACGAGGTCACTTTTCATGGATTTTCCAATACACGCCCTGAACACGGTCTGCCCGGAAGAGCCTATCATGCCGGATCTGACATTAATCCAACGGCAACCTGGTGGAAGCATGCAAAGCATTTTGTTGACTATTTGTCCCGGTGTTCGTACATGTTAAGACAAGGGAAATTTGTCGCGGATGTGGTGTATTACTACGGCGATAAGGCGCCAAACTTTTTCCCTGCCATTCAAAAATCTCCTGACAGCCCGAAGCTCGATGGATTAAGTGAAGGATATGATTTTGACCTTGTAAACACAGATGTACTGATTAACAGGATGAAAGTATTTGATGGGAAATTGGTACTCCCCGATGGTATGCGATATCAGTTGCTGGTACTGCCGGATAGAAAAGATATTTCTGATGAGGTTGTTAAGAAAGTTGAACAGTTGATTGCTGACGGTGCAAAAGTGTTGATCCAGCATCCTGCAATTGCAGAAAAAATAGGAAAAAATTCATTTAAGCAAATCAGTATTAATGATGCACTGGATAAATTATCCATTAAAAAAGATTTTAGTGCAGACGCATCAAAAATGGATTTTATCCACCGGAAAGATGGCAAAACCGATATCTATTTTGTCAGGAACAGAACCAATCAACACATAACAGAAGATTGCTCATTCAGAATCACCAACGCCAATGTTGAATGCTGGGATCCTGTTACAGCGAAGAAGTTTGTAATTAGTGATGCGATCCGGAACGGTGATCAAACTTCCTTAAAAGTTAAACTGGCTCCTAACGGATCTTGCTTTATAATCTTTAATAGTGCAAGCACGAAACTGCCGAAGTATAATCTTTCAAATGATGCACTGATAGCGGAAATAAATAGTCCATGGACGCTTTCCTTTCCGGAAAAATGGGGAGCACCGGCATCGGTAAAACTCAACACACTGATCTCGTGGACAGATCATGACAACCAGGGCATAAAACATTTCTCCGGTACCGCATCGTATAAAAATAGTTTTCAATTATCGAAAAAAACACTTGCAGCAAATCGCAATGTTTTTTTGGATTTGGGAGAAGTACTTGACCTCGCAGAAGTAATAGTGAATGGGAAATTAACGGGAGTATTATGGACGACTCCTTTTAAAATAAATATTGGCGAGTATTTGAGGGCAGGTGAAAATCATCTTGAAATAAAAATCACCAATATGTGGATCAATCGGTTGACAGGAGATATGACTTTGCCTGATGGAGAAAAATTTTGTAAAACGAATCAGCCTTATGTTACGAAAGATCGTTCAGCATGGGGTGATGAAACATTTAGAGTACAAAGGTCAGGTTTGCTGGGGCCTGTGAGATTAATCACAACATTGAGTTAGTTTGAACCGGCATTGAGACACGTTAATCCGTTACAATTTTGAAAGGAGTACCCTTCAAAAAATATAAGGTTAAAAGTCATATTGAATACAGATCTGGTATTTGACAATCTGCATCACAAAAAAGAGTCACATCAGAAAAGTCATTACACGATCTGCAAAAAATGAAAATACAAAAAATGAGTCGTCAAATAAGAAAATTCATAATGAAGAAACTGATCATTTTCAATCTCACTATACTTTCCGCCACGATAGCATTTACTCAGCAATCATCAGATTCCGGCAGAATCAGGAAGGGAAATATTGGTGGATACATGATTACGCAGATAGAGAAGATAGACGAATCGTTTGATGCGGGTTATTCCATGTATGCAGCATCCTGGCCATTAGTAAGGGAATATCCTGGCAGGGAATTTCAGTCAGGATTGTTTGGAACCTGGATGCATCCAAAACACGATGGGCCTTTGCCGGTAGAAAAACTATATACTGATATTGAAGGAGGCCTGGGTTGGTGGCGGGATACTGAATATGCGACAGCAACGCCAAAATTTATTATGGGAGGTGTGCAGCGTGACTTTGCCGGTTGGGCCAATGGGCCAGGTGCAGGGCGTGGCAGGGACTGGAATAATCCTAAAGGTCAATATGGTGTGGCACAACTAAGTCCGTGGATATTATGGCCTCCTGATGGATTGAATCTCAAACAAGGCACAAGCGGTGAATTGTTTGGCAGTGGCTACCTGCCATTACCACTCATGGAACCGAAATCTGTAACTGATGGTAAAAACCTATCAACAGGTAACCAATGCTGGACACTCTTTCTCAATACAGGAAATTTTAAAGGTCCCGTTGCATTCTTCACTCCATATTTCTGGACAAAAGCAGCCGTCGACGACCCACGTCTTAACGGACTGTTCCTCGATCAGCGACCCTCGCAGGCTAACAAGGCATTTCAAATGGAAACACAGTTTATTCATTCATTCGAAGCTACAGCTTCAAACGGCCAAACCTACTCCCGCATAGCGCCCACACAATACCCGGTTGGTCCGGACGGTAATTCTGAATTACTGCACCGTTTAATGGTATACAACAAAGCGGCCCTCTGGGATAAAGTTGATGCCTGGTTTAAAGGAGGAGCAACAGCAGATGGCAGGGTTGATCTGGCAGGTGCGAGTATGCAAAAATTTAAAAAAGTGGTAAGGTCAAACTGGAAATTTTATGGAGACCATATTCCAAAAGAAAAAAGAGCCTTGTTGAATGTAACATCATTTATGGATACCAATGTAACGGACACGGCTACACTAAGAATCCGCTGGAGTGAGCCGTATGGTTCAGGTAAAAAAAAGAGTAAAGGT
>JANPKZ010000062.1:0-17872 GCA_031426295.1 Saprospiraceae bacterium | reverse complement strand
CAATCCTGCAGATGACTTCCTGTTTATTGAATCAACACAACCCCTGCAAATCCAAATCTCAGATCTGGCAGGAAATATACTGATATCACGAGCTGATTCGGGCGGTCATCAAATATCAACGTCGCATCTCGTGCCAGGTATTTATCTCATTAAAATTTCAAATGGAGAAGATGTAGGTTTCCAAAAATTGATCATTATCTAATCCCTTCATCTTGTCATATAGCTGTTCGTAGCTGAGATATCTCAGCCATTCACTAAGATTCCCCGGCAACAAGTCCGGATTATGAACATAATGCCATAAATTTGGCCTGCATTCACTCCGAATAGAACTGTTCTAAATCGGAATATATGAAACCCTTATTTCTCCCATTTCCCCTCATTATTATATTTTTCCTCTGCCTTATCTCACCACAATGGTGTGATGCTGCTACGAAGTATGTAAGCAACGGCGGCAGCAATAGTAACACTGGTAATTCCTGGGTACAAGCCTGGTTGACCCTGCAATGGGCAGAAGACCACATCTCTGCCGGTGATACAGTCTGGGTACAGAATGGAACATACACCGGATTTGATGTACGCCTGACGGGCACAGCTGCAAATCCGATTGTCTTTATAGCAGACGGTCCAAACGTCATCATTAATGCACCCACGGGGACTACTGATCATATTAATGTCGAGAATGCCAACTACATCGAGATCAACGGATTCCGTGTGATCAATTCACCACGCAACGGGATCCGACTGGTAAATGCACATAATTGTATTGTCAGGAATAATTACTGCGAAAGCAGCTTCGAGCGAGGCATATTCACAGGATTTACAGATGATATCCTGATCGAATACAATGAATGCCTGACCTCGGATGACGAGCACGGCATCTATGTATCTAACAGCAGTGACCGGTCAATCATACGATACAATATCTGTCATCACAATAATCGTGGCGGGATCCAGATCAATGCGGACCTCAGCCAGGGTGGCGATGGCATTAGCACTGACCCGGAAATCTATGGCAATATCCTGTATGAAAATGGTGCAGCAGGTGGTGCTGCTATTAACCTTGATGGCGTACAAAGCGCTTTCATTTATAATAATCTCCTCTATCAAAATCATGCGACAGGCATCGCTCTCTTCCGGCAAGATGGCGCACAACCTTCCATCAATGCCACTATTGTATACAATACGATCGTAAATGCATCTAATGGTCGCTGGTGCATCCTGGCTGTGAACGGATCGTCGGGTGCTCAGGTCTTTAATAACATTATCATCAATCAACACACATTCCGTGGAAGTATCGCGTTAGATCCCGATGCAGTACCCGGGTTTGCATCGAATTATAACATACTGGTCAACCGGCTTAGCAGGATGGGAGATGGTGTTAATGTTCCACTCACGACATGGCAGGGATATGGTTATGACCTCAACAGTGTTCTGGCAGATCCTCAGGCTGAAATTTTCGTTACCCCGGGAAGTGATTATCACCTGGTAGAAGGATCACAGGCAATTGATTTTGGAAATGCTTCATTTTCATTTGGCGTAACAACCGATATTGAAGGCATCACACGTCCGCAAGGAAACAATCCCGATGTCGGATCCTACGAAAGCGAATTTTCTCTTGCCATCGGTGAAGAAGATAAATATCCCGGTTTCCCTGCCCATGAAAATCCAGGTATCATCGTTGGTCTCGATAACGTATCATGGAATGATGGCCTGCAAGGACAACTCAATCTCATGTCCTTGAATGGTCAACTCCTCAAACACTATGACATCAGCTCAGCAGGCGAGTTCTCACTTCAAAATTTAATCCCAGGCATCTACCTCCTCACAGTCAATGATGAACATGGTATTCAATGGAGTACTTGGGTAAGATGGAGTGGTAGATAGTGACCCTTCGACACCTTTCGCTCATCCATGTGCAGGCTCAGGGCAAGGAGAGTGAGAAAGTGAGAGATGAAATTTTGAATCCTGAAGGGATTCCACATCAGTAACCATGGGTAGAAAATGGATGGAACGAAGTTCATTCATTTTCTACCCATGGGGATAAAAAAGAAAAACCTCCCACCTACCAACCCCGAAGGGGTTGAACTATCTGGTGAGTACGCTGAGGCACCTATGCCCCACTGCTCCTTGTCATACCTACGAACTCCTCCACCGTCATCGCTCTCTGATCACCGCTAACCAGGTCCTTCAGCATCATCGTCCCATTGTTCATCTCCTCATCACCGACTATACCTACATACGGACTCCCAATATCAGATGCGTATTTGATCTGCTTCTTCAGCTTGCCTGACTCAGGATAGAGATCAGCGGATATACCCGCAGCACGCAATTCCGTGACATACGTAAAAGCCTGTTTGTGCGTCGCATCATCAAATGCCGCTAAAATAATCGCAGGTCCTGTCTGTACACTCGCAGGAAAAAGTCCTTTGGCTTCAAGGACATCATAGATACGCTCCGCACCAAAAGAAACACCAACACCCGACACACCCGGCCATCCAAATACGCCGGTCAGATTATCATAACGTCCTCCACCACCCAGACTTCCCATTTTTGCGTCGACCGCAGTAACCTCAAAAATGCAACCCGTATAATATCCCAATCCTCTCGCCAGTGTGATATCAAACTCGATTTTATTCTTCATCGGCAATCCATCGAGATAGGAAAAAACTTTTCCGAGCTCTGCTATACTTCCGGCTGCATCACTTCCTTCTTCAAAAGTGGATTTTAATTCATCAACACTTTTTGCCTTCAGCAGATTAAAAATTTTATCCTGCCCAACAACAGGTATGTTACGCTCTGACATTTCTTTACGCACACCCTCTTCGCCAATTTTGTCAAGCTTATCAATCGCCATCGTCATGTCAATCCATTGTGCTTCGACACCGGCATACTGAGCAATCCCAAAAAGCAATTGCCTGTGATTGATCCGTATCACAACAGGAATTCCCAAAGCAGCAAATACCTCATCATATATCTGCACCAGTTCCGCTTCATATGATAATGATGTACTTCCCACTACATCCACATCGCATTGATAAAATTCCTGGTAACGCCCCTTCTGCGGGCGATCAGCTCTCCACACTGGCTGTATTTGATACCGCTTAAACGGAAGTGTGATCTCATTTCTGTGCATCACCACATACCGCGCAAAGGGCACCGTCAGGTCATACCGCAATCCTCGTTTAGCTATCGATGAAGTAAATTTATTACTGTTCTTCGCCTGGTATGCCGCATCATCAGCTTTCCCGAGATAATCCCCATTGTTGAGAATCTTAAAAAGCAACCTGTCCCCTTCTTCACCATACTTTCCAGTCAATGTGCTCAGATTCTCCAGCACCGGCGTCTCAATCGGCACATACGCATACCGCCTGAAGACCTCCTCAATGATCCCAAACATCCACTTGCGCCGGGCTACTTCCAGCGGTAAAAAATCTCTTGTGCCTTTAGGTATCCCAATGTCCATTTTATAAAGTACGATTTACGAAGTACGAAGTTTAAAGTGCGATCCCGATAGCTATCGGGAGAAGCTTTTGATTCCAGATTAAGGGATTCAAGAGGCCGGATTTATGGTGAGCTTGTCGAATCCACTTAAGGCGCATTGTAATTTGAGATCTTAATGTTGGGAATTTAATTTCCAGTTTCTAATTTTTAATTTCCTAATCTTCATTCGCCGCTTGTAATTTGAAAGTTTTTCACAACTCACAACTCACAACTCACAACTCACGATTGACGATTCACGATTCACGATTAAACCACTGATCCAAACTGTTTCAAAAACCTCACATCATTTTCAAATAACAACCTGATATCATTGATCCGATATTTGATCATCGCCTGCCGCTCAATGCCCATCCCACACGCAAAACCTGAATATCGGTCCGGATCAATACCACACGTCTCAAGCACAGCAGGATCCACCATACCACATCCCATGATCTCAAGCCAACCTGTCCCTTTGGTAATCCGATGTGCATGTTCATCTGCTAAACCAAAATAGACATCCATCTCAGCACTTGGCTCTGTAAATGGAAAATAAGATGGCCGCAATCTTGTGATCACATCTTTTCCATACATGGCTTGTGCAAACTGGTGCAACGTCAATTTCATATCCGCGAAAGAAACTCCTTCATCGATATATAATACTTCCAATTGATGAAACTGGCAATGCGATCGCGCAGATACAGTTTCATTCCGGTACACACGACCCGGTGCAATAATCCGGATAGGAGGTGTCCTCGTAGTCATGACACGAGCCTGAACAGAAGACGTATGCGTGCGCAACAAATATCCGGGAGGACTCGCCACATAGTAGGTATCCTGCATGTCCCGCGCAGGATGATCAGGTGGCGTATTCATGGCAGTGAAATTGTGCCAGTCATCTTCGATCTCACGATCTTCTGCAACTTCAAAACCCATGCGAACGAACACATCAATCAGTTCTTCCATGATAATACTCACCGGGTGGCGACTGCCAACTTCATGCGGTGCAGCTGGCATTGTAAGATCGGGGATCTCAATTACAGATCTGACATTGGAAGAATTCAGATGTAGTTGAATCTGGTTGAATACCTCTTCAGCTTTCTGCTTGGCCTCATTGACCAGGCGGCCAAAATCCTTTTTCTGTTCGTTGGGGACGTCCCGGATCAGGGCGGATAATGGCTTCAATATGTTCTTGCTGCCCAGGAACTTAATTCGGAAAGTTTCCAAAGCTGCTGCATCGTCGATCCTGACTGACTGGATCTCCTGTATGATATCGTTGAGTTGTTCGATAGGATTCATTACGGCAAAAGTAAGCACTTGAAACTTATGGCTAACTTTCAGCCCATGTCGATTCGTCATCCGCTGGCAGTCTTCCTCCTGATGGTCATGGCCATGAGCCTGGTCTGGTCCAAGGCATTATTGTCTATTGTCATGGTTTTGCTGGCCGTGTTGTCAGCTATTTCCATACAGGTCAACCCGTTCAGGATCAGGTGGGTATTGACACCAAAGGTGATCAGGGAGTCGATTAGGATCACGCCATTTCTTTGGGTCTTAGCCCTCTTTCCGATAATGTACCTGGCAAGTGTTTTATATGCTGGTGATATGGAGGCATGGTGGAAACTGACCCATCCCACACTGGCATTCATCCTGCTGCCGATGAGTTTTGCACTGCTGGGGCCTTTTTCGAAAAAAGAATATATGCTTATCACATTATGTACTGTGGCAACAGCCTTGTGGAGCACGATCTGGGTGCAGGTGGCGTATTACAGTAATTATTACGTGTTCAGCCAAAGCATGGGCTTTGGTGGATCGTTACCGACGCCCATCAATCATATCCGCTATAGTGTTGTGATCGCGGTCTGCATGATCATATGTCTTGCATTCTGCATAGAAAACTGGAAACTTAGATATCGTTGGGAGCGATGGGCATATGGTATTGCTGCTGCTTACATGTTTTATTTTCTGCATGTCCTCTCCGTACGATCCGGGATGATGCTGGCATATGCAGGGATCTTCATCATGCTGATATTTTATTTCCAAAAATTAAATACATGGATGCAGGCAGCATTGGTCATCAGCATGATCGCCGCTCCTGTCATTGCATACAAGACATTACCAGGTTTTCAATTGAAAGTGAATTATACGTTGTATGATCTGGGCCAGTTTAAAGCAGGAACAGGTGCAGAATATTCTGATTCCGAAAGATGGGCTTCATGGCAGGCAGGGATTGCCAAGGGAAATGAGCATCCGTTTTTTGGATTGGGCACAGGAAAATTTGTTTCTGAAATGAAATCCTATTATCAAAATGAATTGAAGCTCGACAAGTGGAATCGCCCACATAACCAATGGATCAACGTTTTCGCCATTTTTGGCCTGGCAGGCCTGATCATTTTTTGTTTTATGCTTGTATACCCCATGACCTTCCGTGAATTTTGGTTTCCCGCTCTCTTCCCTACTCTCTATATCGTTCAGTTACTTTCCATGATCGTGGAACATCCGCTCGATACAGAATTTGGGGCGATGCTTTTTCTGGTGTTAACAGGATTGGGCATGAGCACGAATGTGAGAGAAGTGAAGAATTCAATTTTTGATTCTTGATTCTTGATTTTTGATTTATTTCCAGTAGGAAAATGATTTACTTGATACTGATTCCTGATGCTGATTACCGAATACTGAATACTGAATACCGAACACAATGAATTTTTCTGAAAAACTAGAGAATTTAAACCCACAACAACGTCGTGCCGTAGAGACCATCGATGGACCTGTCATGGTCATAGCTGGACCTGGTACGGGTAAGACGGAAATTCTAAGTTTGAGAATTGGAAACATATTGCAAAGCGACGCACAGATCTCGGGTGTAAATATTCTTTGTCTGACATATACGGATGCTGCTGCGGCAGAAATGCGACATCGCCTGATCGATTATATCGGACCTGAAGCATACAGTATCCAGGTCAATACATTCCATAGCTTTTGCAACCTCGTCATCCAGGAAAATCCTGCCATCTTCCAACAGGCGCGTGACCTGGATTCAATTTCGGATATAGATAAATTCAGGTTACTTCAGCGACTGATCGATAATTTTTCAGAAGATCATACGCTGAAAAAATTTAAAGGCCAGACGTATTCAAACTGGGACAGGCTCTTGTCACTTTTCTCAACAATGAAAAGAGAAAACTGGACACCGGAATATGTTTATGAGCTGGTGGATGATTACATCGAACGACAACGCGCCAGTGATGAATTTATCTACAAACGCAAGACGGGTGATTACGTCAAAGGGGATTTTAAGGTCAAAGACTTTAAAGACAAGGTGCTTGATAAGATGGATACGTTCAAAGCAGCAGTAGGCGAATTTGATACTTATAACCGGTTATTGTCTGATGAAGGTAAATACGATTATGATGACATGTTGCTTTGGGTATACAAAGCATTCGGTGATTACCCTGACATCCTGGCCAATTACCAGGAACGGTTTTTATATTTTCTCGTCGACGAATTCCAGGACACCAATGGTATCCAGATCGATATCCTTCGAAAATTGATTGATCATGAATGGGTCGTTCGTCCGAATGTTTTTGTAGTCGGTGATGACGACCAGGCGATCTACAGATTTCAGGGAGCCAATATCAAAAACCTGATCGACTTTAAAGAGCGGTATGATCCTGAAATTATTTTACTGGAAGAAAATTACCGCAGTTCGCAAAAGATCCTGAATGCGGCACGACGTGTCATGGCTCCGGTGGAAGATAGCCTGGTGAAAAAAATATTCGGAGAACCAAAGAAACTAAGGGCATCAGGAAAATTTGCTGACCTCCAGCAACACGCCTGCATTTATTCGTATCCGAATGTCGCGTATGAAAATGCTGATATTTTCCATCAATTAAAAAGATGGCATGAAAACAATATTGAAGGTTCGATCGCAGTCCTCTATACAAAACATGACCTGGGATCAGACCTGGCGTATGCATTGAAAGGGTTTAACATTCCCTTTCAGACATCACGATCATCAGATGCATTACAGCAACCTATCATTCAGCATATCCTTGACATTCTTTCCTGCCTGCAAATGTTGACAGAAGGTGCGGATAATGATGATGGCCTCCTATACCGTATCCTGCATCTTAAATATGTAGAACCCCGGTCTGCCGACCTACAGCGCCTCATTCTTGCTTACACAGCCAAAGAACGTGAAGATCGGTCTACGTTATTTATGTGGATGGGTGATCCTGACAAGCTGGACCTGATCAATTTTAAAGATCGTGAATGGATCGATGAAAAATTCAACCTCATCAATGAAGCCACAGCTCAATATCATACAATCACACTAATTGCCCTCGTCGAATGGATCGTTCATCATTTTGGCATCATGCGCTGGATCCTGCAGCAACCTGAGAAATTTATTCATCTCTATGCCATCAAATCTTTCTACTCTTTTGTCGATAGTGAGTCATCCGGCAAAGCAAGATTTTCCGCAGCAGATCTGATTGAAACATGCGAAATGATGCAGGAGTATAAGATACGTCTCAACGTACAGGAACTGGCATCAAATCCGACGGGCATTCATTTATCTACTCTTCATGGAGCCAAAGGATTGGAGTATGATACTGTCTTCATCAAAAACTTTGTGGAAAATGAATGGGAGAAAAAACGAGCCAACAATCGTCAGTTTTCATTTCCTGATAACCTGATCAAAAGTGAAAATCAAACCAGCCACCTCGAAACCGGCCAGGATGTGGAAGATCATGACCGCCGCAGGTTGATGTATGTCGGCATGACCCGCGCCAAACAACAATTGTTTTTGACGTATGCTGCCAAAAAAGATGATGGCAAATTATTGACACCAAGTAAATACCTGACAGAGATCGCCCAGGATGATACATGTATCGTGCATACGCCGTTCAATACAAACGAGGAGATCCTCGGAGAATATTTAGTCGCCCGCATGTCAGGACAGCAAAGCGTTAACCTCGATCTCGATCACCAGGAAATAAAAAGACGAGTTGAAAATTTTGTACTGAATGTTTCTGCACTAAATCAATACCTGGAGTGTCCACTTAAGTTTTTTTATGAAAAAATATTAATGATTCCGGCTGCGCAAAAATCATATCTCATTTTTGGTTCTGCGCTGCATGATGCATTGCAGAAATTATTTGATCGCCGTTTCCGCCAGGGTGATCAGAACGCGGGCCTCGAATATCTTCTTTGGGCATTTGACCGTTTCCTGGAACGTGAACGACATCGTTTTACAAACCTGGAATACAATGACCAGGCTACCTATGGCAGGAAGGTATTGACACAATATTACCAGCATTATAATTTGAAATGGTCAGAAGACACTACCTACCAAATGGAATATCGTGTTCGTGATATCCATATTGAAGGTGTGCCGGTGACCGGTTTTATTGATCGCTTTGATAAGCTGGGTGATGATATCCGCGTGTATGATTACAAGACTGGCAAGACGGATAAATATTATGAAAAGGTGGCCATTCCTTCTGACAAGAATCAGTATGGTGGACCTTATTGGCGACAAATGGTTTTCTATGATCTGCTTTTGAAAAAAGATCCCAAAGTTGGAAAGCATATGACGTCAGGATATATCCAGGCGCTGGAACCCGATAAGGATGGAAAATTTGTGGAACGGGAAGTCAGGATCAGTGAAGAAGATCGGACGCTGGTCTCAGATTTAATCAGGGACACTTACCAGGATATCCAGAACATGAAGTTTGATAAATTCTGTGGTGAATGTGAATGGTGTACGATGAATGAATTAGTTGTGCCTATGGCCGGAGATGACGATGAGGATGGACAGTGACGGGAAGGAATTGAGTTGGAATAATGTACTAGTCAAAACTGATATCCGAGAAATAGGTTTTCACATTTATGTGGCAAAACTGATATCCGGGAAATAGGTTTTCATATCCATGCGTCAAAACTGATATCCGAGAAATAGGTTTTCACTTGCGTACCTTAGAAATTATCATCCTCCTGAAAGTCCGCACCTTATTACTTACCTTTCCCAACGATGAGTAAAGCACTTCCCTGTACCGTTTTGACCGATTTCGACATCACCCTGATGCAGTCTGGCGCACATCACCGTCTGTATCAGAAGATGGGTTCTCATATGACAGTAATAGAGGGTCAGCAAGGGGCGACATTTGTTGTGTATGCTCCCTCAGCCCGTAAAGTATCAGTCATTGGCGACTTCAACCGGTGGCAGGCCGGCATTCATGAATTATTTCCAAGATGGGATAGTTCAGGTGTATGGGAAGGATTTATTCCAGGTGTTGAACCCGGTATGAATTACAAATATCAGATCGAATCATATAACGGTTGGCGCGGTGCCAAGGCAGATCCTTATGGACGCCTTCACGAACATCCACCGATGACCGCCACAAAGATCTGGAGTGATCAGTATGCATGGACTGATGACAACTGGATGTCACGTCGCGCAGGGCATAATAAATTGGGCGTTGCAGTTTCTATATATGAAATGCATTTCGCATCCTGGCGCAGGCATGATAATGGCAATCCGCTCACATATCGCGAGATGGCAGAGCAACTTCCGGGATACCTGCAGAACATGGGTTTTACGCACGTGGAATTTATGCCCATCATGGAACATCCGTACGATCCTTCATGGGGTTACCAGATCACCGGGTATTTTGCTCCCACAAGTCGTTTTGGAACACCCGATGATCTCAAATATTTAATTGATCAGTTACATCACCATGACATCGGTGTCATCTTTGACTGGGTACCATCACATTTTCCAACAGATGGTCATGGGCTCGGATATTTTGATGGCACTGAAGTGTATGAACACCCCGATAAGCGTAAAGGATATCATCCTGACTGGAAGAGTCTGATCTTCAATTATGGTCGAAATGAAGTAAAATCTTTTTTACTGAGTAACGCCATGTTTTGGGTGGATGAATTTCATGCCGATGGATTGCGTGTGGATGCAGTGGCTTCCATGATCTACCTCGACTACTCGCGTAATGAAGGTGAATGGGAACGAAATCAATTTGGTGGCAACGAATATATTGAAGCAATCGATCTGTTGAAATCCATGAATGAAACTGTGTATGGAAATCATACGGATGTTCTGACGATAGCGGAAGAGTCAACTGCATTTCCGGGTGTTTCGCATCCTACCTATTCCGGGGGATTAGGTTTTGGTATGAAATGGATGATGGGATGGATGCATGATACACTTAATTATTTCAAGCTGGATCCGCTGTTTCGCAAACATTCGCACAACCAGATCACCTTCAGTATGGTGTATAACTATTCTGAAAACTATGTGCTTCCTTTCTCGCATGATGAAGTTGTTCATGGTAAAGGATCTTTGCTCAGTCGCATGCCTGGTGAAGGCAGGGATCAGTTTGCGCAATTGCGTTTGATGCTGGGATATATGTTTACGCACCCTGGTGCCAAGTTGCTTTTCATGGGTTGTGAATTTGGTCAGCGGAGTGAATGGAATTTTGCAGGTCAGCTGGATTGGGGTGTGCTTCAATATGAATCACATAGGGGTATAGCTGATTGGGTGAGAACATTAAACTGGTTATATCGTACTGAAAAATCTTTACATGAATTGTGTACGAAACCGGAAGGATTTAAATGGATTCGGATCGATGACTGGCAGCAAAGTGTACTGTCGTACGAACGAGCTGGTGTGGATCCTGATGATAAAATATTAGTGATCTTAAATCTGACACCTGTGGCCCGTGACAAATACCGGATCGGAACAGAAGATAGTGGGTCGTGGGAATTGATTAATCATTCTGATAAAAATGAATATTGGGGTCATGGTAGTGAGGTGCGTCAGAATGTGATGATCGATGACCAGGCTTGGGAAGAAAAATCGGGATCGATGGAGTTTGATTTGCCTGGCCTGACTGTGAATTTTTATAAGTTCAAACCGGGTAAAAAAAAGAGTAAGAAAGGGGAAGTCAGAGCTGAACCTAAGGCGGAAGTGAACGTGGAGGGCAAGACTGAAATAAAAGCTAAGACAAAAGCGATTAATAAAGGTAAATCTCAAGTTAAGGTGAAAGCTAAAATGGAAGGAACACCTGAAGTAAAAGCGCAAGCTAAGACGGAAGAAACATCTGAGGTAAAACCGAAAGTAAAGACGGAGTTAAAACCTGAAATTTTATCAGGGTTGTCTTTGACAAAGAAGAGTAAGCCAAAAGAAAAAGTCAAGGCTGGTTCCAAACCATTGAAAAAAAAGTAGCTACAGGGGAGAAATCGTGACAACCCCACCGTCCACAGTAGATATTTTATACAGGAGTGATGTTCTCATTTTTTGATAACGAGATTCATTTGTTTTTTACATCCCATTGTGGCATCTTCTAAACTAAATTATGAAAACTATTCTCATCTCCATTCTGGGTATCCTGGATATACTCTTCCTTATTGCCACTATTTATTTATGGAGAACGTCGAAATATCCCGGTGCAGAGATTGGAAATATGGATGCTGGATTAATGAAGTTTGCAGGTGGGGGATTCATAATTGTGAGTCTGATGTTGGGATGTGTTTTATTCTCAAAAAGGTAATCGTCTTCCCAAAAACGTAAATTCAAAATATACGTTTTTATCCGTTTTTAAACACATATGTAGTCTCTTCACAATGAAAGCGCTGCACCAATTCCATGTTGTCTTCCGTTTGACAAACGACTAATACCCCCCCAAAAAATAAATTCAAAATATACGTAACAATATTTTTTAGTGTAATATGTATTCTACTATCAATCAACTTTATAATACATTTATCGCGTCGCTTACGTATGCTAACTCATAATCACTTAGCACCCTTGTCAAGGACGCCAGCTCCCCTTCTTATACTTCCCCACCTTCATCAATAAAAATCAATTCCTATTTATCTTAATTCCCATCACTATTCAGTACCCATTTGTATTGCATTCCTACATCAATTCGATAAAAAAGTCCTATCCCTTTTTCTACCTGATTATTTTAATATTGTAGGCAAATCCAAATCCCATGATCAGAAAATCTATTTGCTTTCTACTCCTTCTTCACTTTAGCAGTGAAGCTTTCCCCCAGGAAATCTTTGACATTGATCTGACAGATCGCAGGATACACATTGGTATTACAGTATCCCCAACTATTTCCAATCGCACCCTGGATAGCAACAGTCCCAATGTGGGTGATATAGTCAATCAACGAAATAACCTCGAAACATATAAGGCATCTTATAACCTTGGTGCCAGTTTGTTAATACCTGCCGGACAAAATTTCTTTTTTGAGACCGGTTTGCATTTCACCGATAAGGGATACAACGTTTCCGAAATGATGTTCTTCTGGCCGCAACCGGAACCAAATTTGGCTATATCCGGAAGAGCGATTTATAAACTGTATTTTCTCGACATTCCCATGCTTGCCATTTTTACTTTTGGAGAAAAAAATGTTCGTTTCATAAGCCGTGTCGGCATCACTGCGAATTTACTCCTGTCAGAAAACGAAAAACAAATTTTTACTTTCCAAAGTGGTAGTCAGGACATATCTACGCGCAAGGGATCCGGAGAATATAAACCATTCAATATCTCACCCACGATTAGTGTAGGTGTTGATTATACATTTAATGATCATTTTCATTTTCAGATTGCCCCAACAGGAATGATTACCCTGCTGAACACAACGAATACAAATATTAAAGAGCGCTTATGGAATATTGGCTCGAATATCGCACTTTACTGTAAGATTTGATTTCAATACTCCAGGCTTTTATTTCGCTAAACACGCATTCTGATGCATAGAATAGCAAATTTTCATTCATCCCCATCTTAAATACGACTTGCGCAATCTGCGTTGGAATTTAGGTTTGCTTTTCAGGAACAAATAGGCGAACTTTAAGCAAAGTACACCCCCATAATCCGCTAACCTTTCAATTTGCTTCCAATGAAGAATATAACCATGTCCACTCTAGATCATAAGACAGGAACCATTTCTTCTGAAATGCAACAGGAATTTACCTCAGGCCTGAAAGGTATGGTGATCACCTCCGAATCCCCGGAGTACGATCAGGCCCGAACCATCTGGAATGCCATGATCGACCGCCGACCCGGCATGATCGTAAAATGCAGAAATACAGATGACGTCATACGAGCTGTCCAGTTTGCACGCAGAAATAATTTACTGGTCTCAATCCGTGGTGCCGGCCATAATATCGCCGGTAATGCTATTTGTGAGGGAGGACTTGTCCTTGACTTATCGCAAATGAATTCTGTAGAGGTAGATGAAGTGACGCGCTCGGCCATCGTGGGCCCAGGAGCTACACTTGCGGATGTTGACAAAGGAACACAAGCCTTTGGATTAGCCTTTCCCACAGGCATAAATTCAACAACAGGCATTTCAGGATTGACTCTGGGCGGCGGCTTTGGCTGGCTTACCAGGAAGTATGGGATGACTGTAGATAATCTCATGGCAGCAGAAGTGGTGACAGCAGAAGGCAAGTTGGTATATGCTGACAAAAATGTAAATGATGATCTGTTTTGGGCAATTCGCGGTGGCGGAGGAAATTTTGGTGTCATCACATCATTTTACTTTCAACTACATCCTGTCGGACCTGAAATCTACGCTGGTCTGATTGTATTCCCTTTCGAACAGGCAAAATCCCTTCTGTCACAATACCGTGAGTTTTCAAAAACCCTTCCGGACGATGCCTCTACATGGGTGGTACTGCGGAAAGCACCACCTCTACCTTTTTTACCTGAGGAGATTCATGGAAAAGAAGTAGTTGTCTTCGCTAACTTTTATGCCGGCGATCCAACGGAAGGTGAAAATATTTTCTCTCCCATTCTCGAATTTGGAACTCCCGCTGGTCAACATCTGGGCACCATGCCTTATACATCATGGCAGCAGGCTTTTGATGGTTTACTAACGCCTGGCGCACGCAATTACTGGAAGTCACACAACTTCGAAGAACTCACGGATGGTGCGATTGAAACTGCTATCGAATCCATTAATCATTTACCATCCCCGCACAGCGAAATTTTTATTGCCCTCATGGGAGGTGCAGAGGCACGTATTTCCGCTGATGCTACTGCTTACTCAAATCGTGATATTCGCTTCATCATGAACGTTCATAGCCGATGGGAAACAAAGGCAGAAGATGAAGCATGTATCCAATGGGCACGCGACTTTTTTAGAAATGCAACTCCCTACGCTACTGGTGGTGTCTACGTCAATTTTATGACCGAAGAAGAAGGTGACCGTATACAGGGTGGCGCATACCAATCCGCCATCATGTCCCGCCTCACCAAAGTGAAGGATGAATGGGATCCAACAAATTTTTTCTGCATGAATCAAAATATAAAACCTTCCAAAACCTGACAACGCATTTTCTTACACTGATTTCGCAGACATTATTTAAAATAAAATTTTCGCAGTTTAGTCAGCTTGTAAGACTGACCTCACCCCAGTCATGATTTCAACCAGATCAAATAATGTTAATTTGATTTCAAATAAATTTTGTGTAAACCTGCGTTTTACTTCATGCTTGACTCGTACTTGCAACTTTGTACTTCGTACTTAGTAACTCGTAACTAATTCCGATCTTGTGCCTCCTTACACAAACCGGTTGCACATGATTTGTCGTTATTTCTTAAGCCTTCTCTTTGGCTTTATCTTCTTCACCATCGTTTCTGCCCAGACAGCCATTCTTCCCCCGGGTTTTGCACAACTGCTCCTGGCTGAAGAACTCGATCCCACGACCATGGCTCTCACACCCGATGGCAGATTGTTCATCACTGAAAAAAATGGCAGGATCCTGATCGTTGAAAACGGAATTCTCCTCACCGATCCATTTCTGACTCTTGAGGTAGATAATTACAACGAACGAGGTCTCAGTGGCATCGCGATCGATCCCCATTTCGAAGACAATGGTTACATCTATGTCTATTACACTGTAAAAAATGAAGATCATAATCGCATCAGCCGGTTCACAGCTGATGGAAATTATGTTGTTCCGGGCAGCGAACTGATTCTGCTTGATATTAACCAGCTCAATGGTACGATCCATAACGCCGGTTCCATGGCCTTCGGCCTGGATGAAAAATTATATATCTCTGTAGGTGATGGAGCGAACGCACCCACGGCACAAAGCTTCAATTCTCTCTTAGGAAAAGTCTTACGTATTAATTCTGATGGCACCATTCCTGCAGATAATCCTTACTACAATACTGCCACCGGAAATTACCGCGCCATCTATGCGCTCGGTTTCCGGAATTCATTCTCGATGGCAGTCCAACCCGGTACAGGAAAAATATTTGCCACAGAAGTTGGCAACTCTACATGGGAAGAAGTCAATGACATCCTGCCGGGAACAAATTATGGTTGGCCTATTATTGAAGGTCCCATCAATGGACAGACACCTCCCGCCAATTACAAAGAACCTGTTTTTGCATACCGCCATGATGATGGATGCGCTGCAGTAGGAGCAACGTTTTATAATCCCGCAACGAATTTGTTTCCTGCGATCTATGCAGGTAAATTTTTCTTTGCAGATTATTGCGATGGCTATATAAAGTTTATGGACCCCAATGTACCGGGCATTGCTGCAACATTTGCTACAGAAATTAATCGCCCGCTCAATTTACTCACAGCACCTGATGGCACTATGTATTATCTCGCACGTGCAGGTCTTGGTGGAGGATCAGAACAGGATAATACAGCTTCCAATGACGGGACACTCTGGCGAATTTTTTATTCTGGTTCCAATGCTCCATTCGTTTCAGTCAATCCGCAATCTGTATTAATTTCTGTTGGAGAAGATGCTCATTTTTTTACGGCAGCATCCGGTCAACAACCACTGTTTTATCAATGGCAAAAAGATGGTATTGATTTTCCGGGTGCAGACTCTGCAGATCTCATTTTTCAAAATGCACAACTTATTGACAGCGGAACCCTCTTTCGATGCATCATCACAAATCTGAACGGCGCTGACACAACGCTATCCGCAGTGTTGCATGTAACCAGTAATCAACGGCCCACACCAGAAATAATCACACCTGTTGAAGGAACTACGTATCGAGCTGGTGATGTACTGCAATTTTCAGGTCATGCAATTGATCCGGAACAAGGCCTATTGTCCGCTACTTCTCTTAAATGGAAAATTGATTTTCATCACAACATACATACGCATCCGGGATTGATCCCAACATCCGGAATTACAGAAGGAGAATTTACGATTCCAACCACAGGTGAAACATCTTCTGATGTTTGGTACCGGATTTATCTTACAGCTACAGATACAGCGGGTTTGTCATCAACTGTATTTCGCGATGTTTTTCCTGTTAAGTCAACATTTCAAATAAATACGATACCTCAGGGTCTTCCTGTGTATGTCGAAGGAGATTACCTCGTGTCACCATTTACAGTGACTAGCGTTGTTGGACTCACACGCACGATTGAAGCGGTTCCTTCTGCTGTTTCAGGTGATTCTATTTACCTCTTCAAAAATTGGTTGGATGGTGATACATCATTTACGCGAACATTTTCGGTAACTGATGCTCCGCAGATCTTCACAGCAGTATATGAATCATATCCTGTTGGGAAGGGAATCGGATTGCAAGGTCACTATTATGATAGCCCCGATTTTGATCCGACATTTTATGAACCCGCTGCTTTTACCAGGATTGATTCTGTTGTTGATTTTGACTGGGGTCAGGGTTCTCCTTCAGCTTCGTTACTCGGTGATGATCATTGGTTGGTTCGTTGGGATGGATATATTGAACCACTTTTCTCCGGCACCTATACATTCTATGTCACGTCTGATGATGGTGCCAGGTTATGGATCGGGTCAGAGGAAATTGTTGATAAATGGATTCCACAGCCAGCAACAGAATGGTCTGGAACAATTGACCTCGCTGCAGGCCAACAATACCCTGTTTACCTTGAGTTTTATGAAGAAGGCGGTGGTGCGGTTTGCCAATTTTCCTGGAGTAGTGACCGGATAGGTAAAAGCATCGTTCCACGTTCCCAGCTTTTTCCTGAAAGCGCAACATCTGTTGATCCAGTTGATCAGCGCACATCACTTATAGCACTTTATCCGAATCCGGCACGCGACATCTTTTACCTCGAAGTGCTTCAGACGAATATAAGCATACGGTCATTTGAAATTCAAAACGCTCTTGGCCGGGTTGTCTTTCAAAACTCAAACCCTTTGTCTTCTGACAAAATCAGAATTGACATGAAGGAATTTCCTCAGGGGATGTATTGGTTGCAATATGAATTAAATACCGGTGAAAGGGGGGTAATGCCGCTTTTAAAAATGTAAAATGGTGGACCCTGAGGGTTGTCGAAAGGAGGAGGAAATAAAGATTGAATCCTTAGTGGGTGGCAGTTTTAATTTCTCATATAGT
>JANPKZ010000061.1:0-3553 GCA_031426295.1 Saprospiraceae bacterium | reverse complement strand
TAAATCTGCACCTGTTGTGTTTGGTGCATTGCTTGTCATATGGGGTGCTGCCAATATCTGGCGATCAGGTGTCTACCAGGATTGGGAACATTATTACTCCAATGCTATCGAAACCAATCCGGGTTCAGGTCTTGCCAATCTCAATTATGGTTCGCTGTTACGCGACAAAGGTAATTGGGAAACTGCGTTGCCATTTATTGAAAAAGGTGTCACGCTGAGTCCTGATTATACTGATGCAAAAGTAAGACTGGCAGAAGCATATTTTAATCTGAAGAGATACAATGAAGCTATCGTGGTGTCATCTGAAGCATTAGCGAAAGAACCCAAAAATATTTCTGCGTTACAGTTTCGCGGCAGTTCGTACGGTGCGAGTGGAAATACAAAAGCAGCTGCAGAAGATTTTAAAGTGATCCTCGATGCAGATCCTACAAATCCACATGGCCTGTTCAATCTTGGCGTTGCGTACAAAGAAGCAAATCTTCTCAATGAAGCTGTTGAGACATTTTCAAAACTTCTTGCTTTGAAACCAGATTTCCCGAATGCGTATTACGAACGTGGTTTCTGTTACGGTAAAATGGGTGCATTTCCACAGGCGAGGGCGGATATGGAACAATCCATTAAAAACCAGCCTGAACATGGTCCTTCCTATTTTTTCCGTGGCCGGACTGCAGAAGCATTGGGTAATATCGAGGCAGCCTGCGAAGACTGGCGGAAAGCCAAAGAACTGGGAACACCTGATGCTGAGGCCTTTATACAGACAAAATGTCCTCCGGCAGGCCAGTGAGCATTTCACTGATTATCTTCGCCCCTCATTATTTTTTATATCCCAATGAAACAATCGATCAAGGAGATCCTGGCGGCCAAGCCCATAGGTGAAATCGTTACTGTCTGCGGATGGGTGCGCACCTTTAGAAGTAACCAGTTTGCCGCTGTCAGTGATGGTTCGTGCATTCAAACCATGCAGGTTGTGGTGGATCATGAAAATACAGATCCCGCACTTTTAAAAAGGATCACTACCGGATGTGCTATTATTGCTACAGGAACATTAGTAGCGTCATTGGGCAAAGGTCAGGACGTCGAACTCAAAGTGCAACAGATCGATGTAGTAGGCGATGCAGACCCGGAACAATATCCGTTGCAACCCAAGCGCCACAGCATGGAATTTTTACGTGAGATTGCACACCTGCGCATTCGCACTAATACTTTCGGTGCCGTGATGCGCGTGCGTCATGCATTAGCTTATGCGATCCATCATTTTTTTCATGAACGTGGATTCTTTTATTTCCATAGCCCGATTATCACAGGCTCTGATGCGGAAGGTGCCGGTGAGATGTTTAAGGTGACAGCACTGCCACTCGATAAGATGCCTAAGAATGATGCAGGTGAGATTGATTTCAAAAAAGATTTTTTTGGAAAAGCAACTAACCTGACTGTATCAGGTCAGCTCGAAGCAGAACTGGCAGCGCTTGCATTAAGTCGTGTATATACATTTGGTCCAACGTTCCGCGCAGAGAATAGTAATACAACACGTCACCTGGCGGAGTTCTGGATGATCGAACCGGAAGTTGCTTTCTTCGACCTGAATGACAACATGGATCTTGCAGAATCCATGCTGAAAAATGTAATTGCATTTGCACTTGATCATTGTTATGATGACATCCAGTTTTTAAAAGAGCGTCTCGAACAGGAAGAACAAAGCAAACCGCAACAGGATCGCAGCACGATGGACCTTATTTCCAAATTGCGTTTTGTAGTGGACAATAAATTCCAGCGCCTGAAATATGAAGAAGCGATCGAGATCTTAAAAAACAGCACACCTAATAAAAAAGGTAAATTCCAATATCCGGTAGAAGGGTGGGGTACGGATTTGCAATCCGAGCATGAGCGCTATCTCGTTGAAAAACATTTTCAAAAACCGGTTATCCTCACCAATTATCCGAAGGAGATCAAAGCATTTTATATGCGCCTCGATGATGATGGTCGCACGGTATCAGCGATGGATATTCTTTTTCCATCGATCGGTGAGATTGTCGGTGGCTCACAGCGTGAAGAACGTCTTGATGTGCTCACCAGCCGAATGAAAGAAATGCACATACCAACAGAAGAAACAGATTGGTATCTCGACACACGTCGTTTTGGTACATGTCCGCATGCAGGTTTTGGTCTCGGTTTTGAACGCCTCGTTCTCTTCGTCACCGGTATGACGAATATCAGGGATGTGATTCCATTCCCACGTTATCCGGGGAATGCGGAATTCTAAGTCAACGGTATTCTGTTTGTAATTGATCAATTCGACTCACTGATTTCCGTGTTGAGAAGACGTGTACGGGTATTCAGGATTCAGTATTACGTACATTGGTTTCTGACTTATGTAAGGGATCTAATTAGCGTTAATTAGCGCAATTAGCGGCAAGTATCCTGTGTGTTTATACTCCAAACGGAGTTTGAGTGACACACAAGCGTAGGCAAAGCCTACGCTTAACATTTTTATTTAAAAAAGTGAAAAATCAAAAGTGAAAAATCAAAAATCAAGAATCAAGAATCAAGAATCAAATCACTTCCATTTCCATGCCAGCTCTTCATTGTACGCCACCTGTGCCGCGCCTGTCATCTCCTTCAGCTTTGTTGATAAAGCCTGATTGTCAGTCAATTTCTTTTTTGGAATAATAAACGCCTTGCCGGCTTTGGCCTGGATGATGATCTGTTCACCTGTTTCTCCAACCCATTCAATATCTGATGCCACCAGTGTAGTATCATCCTCATCGACGATGTGAATGTTATCGTCTTCAACATCCACCGTGATGTCTTTGCCCATCCACTCCTTGTAGTGACCCTGGATAAACCGGCTGAAGTGTTTGTGGTATTGTTTGCGTTCAAAATGACTATAAAGAAAGTAAAGTGGAATACACAAAACGAAAAATACCGCAGACGCCACAGGCCCATTTTTATTCCACAGGAACATACCTGTAATGAAATACATGGCCATCAACAGGATCTTGTTCAGCGCCCTGCGTTTCACCACCTTCTTTGATTTGGAAGTGGAGTAAAGCAGATAATTCATATAGTCCTTCTCGTCGAGCTGATACTCAAATCTCATAATCTTAATTTTTTAGAAACTTCTTTGCATTGATTAAAGACACAAAATACTCAAACGATCGAGTTCATAGCAGGCAATAGGCGGTCTGTCATTGCGCATAATCGCCATTAATCTTCCGCCCCAATGATGATAACCATTCAGGTAACGTTACACAATTGATTTAATCATTTATATAATTTCATGCCACCCGGCGTATGATATTTTTCCTTATACCTGTTATTGAACTGATCAAGAATATATCGGCCGCATTTTATTGTTTGTTTTATCCTGTACAGAGATATCGATGGAGTATAGGATCCAAAAAGAGGCAACTTATTTTTGGAATGACGTGTGGCAAGTGCAGTTGTAAGAATTTTTTCAAAGTCACATGGCAGCCGCGACATGCAATAGTAACCTGCCTGTGATTTAGACGTTATTTCACCAGTCTCCAGGGTATATAATTGCCTGGCCATTCCT
>JANPKZ010000060.1:0-2230 GCA_031426295.1 Saprospiraceae bacterium | reverse complement strand
AAAGAACGCACTGCGTCCTTCATGGCTTCCATATCGGGCATATTGCCAGGCACCTCTAACACTTCCATGTGCCGAATAATTCCTTCGACGTCTAATACAAAAACCGCACGCTTTCCGACTCCCCTCATACCAAGACCATATTCCTCATAGATGACATCATATGAACGAATGACATCTTTATTGAAATCTGAAAGCAATTTAAAATTCAGTTGGTTGAGCTCTTTATATTTTGCCAGCGATTGCGGGGTATCGATTGAAATGCCAAGCACCTCTGTATCAAATTCATTAAAGATCGCTATGTCATCGCGTGTAGCGCACAATTCCTTTGTGCAAACACTGGTAAAAGCGAGCGGAAAAAACAAGAGCACCACATTTTTTCCATTATAGTCATGGAGATGGATCAATTCCTTCTCGGACGAATAGAGTGAAAAATCAGGGGCTTTATCGCCGTTCTTTAATGACATGTAATAACGCGTTAGTTCACCCTATATTGAGTATACTTACGCAAAGATAGAACAAAATCCAGTCGTATGAGTTTACGGCGTGCCTACATTGAATTGCATATCGCCGTCATCCTGTTGGCATTTACAGCCATCCTGGGTGATCTGATCTCTTTATCAGCCTCGGTTCTGGTCTGGTGGCGCACACTGATTGCAGCCGCAGGAATGGCTATATTCTTAGGAATAACAGGCAAATGGCGAAGTGACTGGATCAGGGATCAGAAAAAAATTTATTACCTGGGGATCCTGATTGCCATTCACTGGTTGTGCTTTTTTGGATGCATTAAACTTGCTAATGCATCAACGGCTTTAATCACTTTCGCGACCATTTCATTCTTTACCGCATGGATCGAACCATGGATCACAGGAAGAAAACGGGAACGTCACGAAATGATATTCGGCCTGGTTGTTATTCCGGGTATTCTATTGATTGCAGGCAAAGCGGAAGGTCAAATTTTAATTGGTGTCATACTCGGCATCCTGGCAGCTTTTCTTGTTGCGATCATTGCGAGCCTTGAAAAAAAATGGATCACAGAAATTGATCCGGAGCATATGACTTTTATTCAACTGACCGGTGCATGGGTAACGATGTGCGTGTGGCTGGGTGGAGAATGGCTCTACCAGGGAATTGATTCTTTCATGCCCAAAGGATATGACATTCTTTATCTGCTGATCCTGGGACTGATCTGTACCTGTATCGCGTGGGTATTGTCGACAAGAGCCATTCGCACAGTTACTGCATTCGATCAGATGATGGTGATCAACTTAGAACCGGTCTATGGCATCATCATGGCGCTCACATTACTGAATGACCGGCACGAACTAAATCCCTCTTTCTATATTGGCGCTGCTATCATTTTAGCATCCGTACTCATTCATCCATTCTGGCAATACCGTTATGCTCGCACCCGAACTTGAAAAATATATTGATGACCACAGTAATGTGCAGGATGATGTCCTTATTGAGGTTGAACGTTCGACCCATCTGCACACCCTTGCACCACAAATGCTAAGTGGCAGGATACAGGGAAAACTGCTCACACTTCTTGTGTCGTTATCAAATGCAAAGCACGTACTTGAGATCGGGACATTTACAGCTTATGGATCGATATGTCTTGCAAAAGGGTTGTCTGCACCAGGAAGTAAAGTAGTAACGATTGAAGCCAATCCGGAATATTCATTTTTAGTAAAAAAACATATAACGCTTGCCGGATTTGAAGACAGGATTGAAACTGTGGTGGGTGATGCAAGAAAAATTATTCCGCAACGCAGTGAGATTTGGGATGTCGTGTATATCGATGCACACAAACAAGAGTACATTGAATATTATGAAATAGTCCTTCCGCATGTTGCTCCCGGAGGGCTGATCTTAACTGACAATGTATTGTGGAGTGGAAAAGTTGTTTTCGAAACAAATGATGTGGATGCTAAATTGATCAACAGGTATAACGCGATGCTGAGGGATGACCCGAGAGTAGATGTGGTGGTGTTGCCGATACGGGATGGGCTGTCGGTAGCGAGGAAGAAGTGAAGTACGATGTACGATGTACGAAGTTCGATTTACGAAGTACGAGGTTCGAACTAAGAAGGTTTTGTCTTATCCTGAAATAAGTTGACAGTTTCGGTTAAAGAATTTAAGCAGCATATAATTCATTTGGCATTCTCATTCCCAGGGACATATGTGGCCTTTGCTCATTATAGGTCCTTATTGACTCTTTCACCGCTTTCTG
>JANPKZ010000059.1:0-14904 GCA_031426295.1 Saprospiraceae bacterium | reverse complement strand
GGACTTGCCGGAGCCGGAAAGACCGGTAACCACTACCAGATGGTTCTTCGGGATAGTGACATTGACGTTCTTGAGGTTGTTGCTCCGGGCGCCAATAATCTCAATGTTTTTAATGGTTTTCGTGGTTTCAGGTACAGCTTTCGGCTCAGCTTTTGTCTTCCCCCGCATAGAAATGTCTGTTTGGCGCAGTTTTTGATGGATTGTGGTAACAGGGTTTCTTTATGATAAGTTGCCTGGCAGCGAACTCATCCGGACCGTCGTTAAGTTCATGTTAAAGAATCGATTCTGCCACAATTTATTTTGTGCAAAGAAAAGAATTCTCTTAGCTTAGCGGGGAATTTATCAATTCAACCAAATTTTTTGCGCCTATAGCACTACTCTACACTGTTTTTTAAGACAAGGATTCCAACGATAGAATCCGCCTATTTTTAACTGTCAAAACATGTGTAGTATGCAAGTGCAATCTCTCAATGACCAACAACTTATTGATTTCTACCTGGCCGGAGACGAATCCGCATTTTCCACACTTCTTCATCGCCACAAAGCGAAAATTTACTCCTCCATCTACATGTTCACCAAAGACCGTGAACTGGCTGATGATCTTTTCCAGGATGTTTTTATCAAAATTATAGACACACTCCGGAAAGGAAAATACAATCACGAAGGAAAATTCCTTCAGTGGGCGTTGAGGATATCATACAACATGTGTGTAGACCAGTTCAGAAGGTCTAAACGTCGCACAAAAGTATCAGCCACAGAAACCTTTGACATCTTTGATGTCCTGGAAAGTGATGATCCAAACCGCGAAGTGAGCATGATGCGTGACCAGACATATGACCGGGTTCGTTCGCTGGTTGATATGCTGCCAACAGAACAGCGTGAAGTTGTGATTCTGAGACATTATGCGGATATGTCATTTAAAGAAATTGCCTGCCTGACAGATGTAAGTATCAATACTGCTCTCGGTCGTATGCGTTACGCCCTGATCAATATCCGGAAACTGATCGAAGAAAAAGAACTGGTGATCTGATTTTTCGGAATTCCTTTTCAGGGGGCTAACCGGTCAATTGACCAGTTAGCCTCTTTTTCATTTCGGCTATACCGGAAGCGATCATGCAACCTGTCACGACGTCCCTGCCAGAATTCAATTACAGAAGGTATGACGAGGTATCCGCCCCAATGTTCGGGGCAGGGGAGTGGATCCACGTTTTCGTATTTTTCTGAGATGGATGCTGAGGCATCTTCAAGAACTTGTCGATCGGGGATTACGTCACTTTGTGGAGATGCCCACGCACCAATCTGGCTACCCCTGGGCCTTGACTGAAAGTATGTTTGTGATTTTTCAAAAGAAACTTTTTCTACCCTTCCTTCAATACGAACCTGGCGCTCCAGTTCTTTCCATAAGAAAACTAGAGATACAAATGGGATTTGTTCCATGTCCTTTGCTTTCCGGCTTAGATAGTTAGTATAAAATTCAAACCCATCTGATGATACACCTTTCAGGAGGACGATCCGTGCTGAAGGTTTTCCTTCCGCATTTACTGTCGCCAAAGTCATCGCAGTTGGCTCAGGGATTTCCGATTCGAGGGCATTTGCCATCCAGGTCTCAAATAAGACCAGCGGATCCTGGGTCAGGTTTGATACGTCAAGTGAGCCAAGGCTATAATTTTTTCGCTGTTCTGCGACAGGGTGCAATGGGTTTCCGTTTTCCAAAGAATTCGTGATTAACAGTGTATTTGAATCATTCAAAGATATATCCCTCTACAGGGATACATTAGCCTTATCTTTGTTTTGATGACAATTCCTTTCAAATATCGTAATCGGATCACTCTTCGTGCTTTCCGGGTGTTTGCAGGGATATTGCTTAGTTTATATGCGCTTGTGTTCATTGCACCACCAGGATTGATAAAACACTCGGCGCATGATCACCTGGGTCATCATGATGATACGATTGAAACAGATCCTTGTCACATTGCCATATTCCATCCCGGTGCCACTGGCGCCTGTGAGCATAAATATCATTTTACGCAGGGACATGAGGATTGCCCTTTGTGCAAAATTTCATTCTTACATCAGATTCTATCTGAAGAGAAGATGTTTGCTGTTTACAATTCACCGCAGGGCATATCCTTTCCTGCAGCGATGGAAAGTGAAGACAGGGATTGTATCATCAGCCTTTCCGCAAGAGGACCTCCCTCGCAAAATATTTCCTAAGTAATACTGCTTTTTCTTGTCTTTGTCTCATACGTTCCAACGCGTGAGACTGTTCCTTTTTTCATGTATCAAATATTCAAAGATGAAATCGTTCAGATTCAATTATATCTTCCTTTTTGTGGTCACCATTTTTATTACATCATGTGACAAAGACCCTGTGATTCCAAATGAAGAAGAACTCATTACAGATTTCCAATACATTCTTACACCTGCTGGAGGTGGCGCACTCGTTATATTGAGTTTTGATGATCCGGATGGTGATGGGGGAGTAGCACCCATTATCACAGGAGGAGTCCTTCAATCCAATCATTCGTATGCGGGTGAAATTATTTTATCAAATACATCCGTCCAACCAAACATAAACATTTCAGATGAAGTAGATGCTGAACGTGAGGAGCATCAGTTTTTTTTCCTGTTTGAAAATCTGGATGTCCAGGTTTCTTATAATGATGTGGATGCAGATGGAAATCCTGTTGGTCTTTCAACCCTTCTTTCAACTGCAAATTCTTCGGAAGGTAATCTCAAAATTATTCTCCGTCACATGCCTGAAAAATTCGCATCTGGTGTTGCAGAAGGTGATATAGATAATGCGGGTGGTGAAACAGATATTGAAGTCATCTTTCCTCTACGTATCCAATGAAAATAATGATATGGGTAGTGCTGATGATATTCATTAGCACTACCATTACATTCAGCCAGGAATGTCGGATCAGTTTAGTAGGGTTTATTTTGGATCGGGCAACACATGAACCTATGGAGTTTGCAAATATTGGGATCCAGGAGACCGCCGCTGGGGCGATCACGGACAGTGCAGGTTATTTTGTCATTCAAAATATTTGCCCGGGAGAATATCATATTGGTGTTGAACATCTTGGCTGTGATCCTGTCAAAGTTTTTATTACTATTCAACGGGACACATCCATCACGATTTTCATTGATCATCATGGTGAATTATTGAAAGAAGTAACCGTCTCAGGGATCCGGACCAATGAAGATGAAACTCAAACCCAAAATGTAATCAGCAGTACACAACTGAAAAATCAGGTTGGCCAAAATCTCGCAGATATTACATCGCAAATTTCAGGCATTCATGCATTGCGTAATGGTTCTGGAATCAGTAAGCCCATCATCCATGGCATGTTTGGTAACAGGATTGCAGTCATTAACAACGGTCTCAGCCAGGCAGGTCAACAATGGGGATCTGATCATGCACCTGAGATTGATCCGAATAGCGCGGGAATAATCAGGGTGATTAAAGGTTCTGACGCAATTGAATATGGCTCACAGGCAATGGGCGGTGCGGTATTGGTGGATGCGGGTCCAATACAAAATGATCCGCATCTGCATGGATTTTCTGGGTATGCATTTGAAACGAATGGCAGAGGACACACAGTATTCGCAAAAATTTCTAAATCAATTCCGCATCTTGATTGGCGCTTGTCAGGAACGCTTCGCAAACAAGGTGATCACAGAACCCCGGATTATTTTCTGACGAATACCGGAAGTAATGAATCCAATGCATCTGCACAATTCAGTTATCACCCCCGAGAGGAAATTCGTCATGAGCTCTATTACAGTTTATTCCACACAAACATTGGCATTTTCGCGGGTTCGCATATCAGTAACCTGACAGATCTTGCATCAGCAATTGCGCGTCAGGAGCCATTATTGACGTCAGATCGTTTTTCTTATAACCTGTTTTCTCCGCGTCAAAAAGTCACACACCATTTGTTACGATATTCAGGTAAAAAATTTGTAGGTAATTCAAATACACTTGAATGGACGTATGGGTTACAATCAAATCACCGGCAGGAATTTGATATACGGCGTGGGGATCGGTCTGACATTCCCGCACTGGATCTGCAATTATGGTCACACCAGGGCCAGTTGAAGTGGCGAAGTGAAAAAAATGCATTTACATATCAGGCAGGATTACAGGGAGGCTGGACTGATAACGCCAATGACTATGATACTGGAATTCTTCCCCTGATACCTGATTATACAAAGGGAACAGGTACTGTATTTGTACAAACCAAATTTTCAATTGGGAAAGTTGAAGTTGAATCAGGAGCGAGGTATGATCTGCATAAAATGCATGTCTGGGCGATCAGTCAATCGCTGCCACGTAAGATAATTGAGCGCGACCATACATATCATGATGTGGCATTCGCACTAGGTTCAATGATAAAACAAAGAGATATTGGCGAAACACGATTTCACAATGTCCTGGTGCGTCGATCGCCGGATGTAAACGAACTTTACAGCAATGGTCTTCACCAGGGAATTGCAGGTATAGAAGAAGGTGATTGGAATTTGACGCCTGAAACTTCCTTCAAATCAATTCTCACACAATCTGTGCATTTAGAAGATATACTTCATGCAGAAGTATCAGTATATTCTCATTGGATCAATGACTATATTTTTCTTCAGCCGGATGATGAACTTCGACTCACGATACGTGGTGCTTTTCCGGTTTATCATTACAGGCAGGAAGATTCCTGGATCAGGGGCTTTGATGCATCCATGTCCACCGATTTTTCACATCGGCTTGAAGTGCGGTCAGGGGTTTCTTTTATTCGGGGAAATCGATTGGACGAGAATATTTCCCTGACGTTTATTCCTCCGCTAAAATGGACTTCGGCAGTGGCTTGGTCATTTAAGGATTCAGACATTTATAAAGGAACAAAGCTTTCAATTGAAGGTACATATACCGGTCGACAGAATCACTGGGATGAAGAATCAGAATTGCTGGCACCCCCCGAAGCATATTATCTCTTACTGATAAAATTTGAAACAGCATTCAGGACGGGAAGCGATTTGTGGCATATCGGGATCATAGGTAATAACCTGTTAAATGTTCGATACAGAGACTACCTGAACAGGTTACGATATTTTACTGATGAACAAGGAAGGTCTGTGCGGGTTACTATACGGTACGAATTTTAGCCTTTTCATCGATAAATCGGTTTAAACTCCCGTGAATAGGCTGTAATTTCCCTTGCTGGAACTGAATATTGGACATTCTGTAATCTCCTATGGAAATAGTGGCGCAGAAAATCTTTTTTTATTGCCAATAACACCTTCATATGACTCGATGCATCCTTATATGGAACCTGGGGATTTTCCTTCTTTTCACGTTTCACATGGGAAATGCACAGACGTTTAATGGGCAAGGTGGTCTGCTTGTACCTCCCGGAGCTCCTGGTCAAACTGTGGGTATCACCCAGTCAATTGCAACAGTTTCTGGTATGGGGATTATTGGCGACGGATGCACCATGATTGATCACATTACCATGGATTTAGAACACACATTTGTGGGAGATATCGCATTGTTCCTGATTGCTCCTTCAGGTGAAGTTCTTGAGTTATCATCTGGTAACGGAGGTGGAGGTAATAATTTCCAGGTAACCACATTTACAGATAATACCGCGTTATTTATTACTCAGGGTGCTCCACCGTACAATGGATCATTTCGCCCGGAAGGACGTCAGCTAAATTTAGCACCACCTTTTTTTAATACAAATCCACTGGGGACATACACGTTTGCTACTCAATTTAATGGAGTGGTTGCGGATGGAGATTGGGTTCTTTATATCAATGATTATGTGGCGATTGATGTGGGGATCCTCAATTCGTGGTCCATTACATTTACAACCGGGCCCGGACCTGCACCTGAAGTGTCACTTGGACCGGATATTACGATTTGTCCGGGTACCCCAACAACCCTGGTTGCAAATGTCAATCCCTCTGCAGATACATATTTGTGGAGCACAGGATCAGGTGCATCTTCCATATCCGTTTCACCAAATGTTAATACAACATATTCGGTCACTGTGACCAATAATGGGTGCACAGATGCCGATACTATCCAGGTCTTTGTGAATGCAACCGGAGTGAATGCAAATGCAGGTCCCGATGTCAGCATTTGCCAGGGAATAGGTACAACTTTAACCGGCTCCGGAGGAAGTGCATCATCAACATATAATTGGAGTACCGGGCAATCTGGCACATCCATATCAGTCAATCCTGCCAGCACTACAACCTATACGCTGACCATTACGGATGGAGGTTGCACAGGAACCGACCAGGTAATGGTTACTGTTACCCCCATGCCAACAGCGAATGCAGGACCTGATGTGGAAATTTGTGATGATCAATCAGCAACACTCACAGCCACCGGTGGAACTCAAAACAATCAGTACACATGGAGCACGGGGCAAAACGGTGCTACGATCACAGTAAGTCCAAACATCACTACAACGTACACTGTCACAGTTTCCATTAATGGCTGCACGGATACAGACGTAGTTGAAGTGACGGTAAATCCATTACCTTCTGTAGATGCAGGACCGAATGTACAGATCTGCCAGGGTGAGTCGGCCGATCTCAGTGCTGATGGTACCGGAGGAACATATTTGTGGAACACTGGTCAATCGGGACCTGATATTACAGTTTCACCGGTTATCACCACAACGTATACCGTGACTGTTACAGACAACGGTTGTACTGCATCAGACCAGGTAACAGTAACAGTTGGAAATATTAATGCAGGCATTACACCGGATACAGAAATTTGTGCCGGTGAATCCATATCACTCACAGCAACAGGCGGAACTTCTTATGAATGGAGTACAGGAGCGGGCAGTGCGACAATAAATGTCACACCAGGTATCACAACTACATATACTGTAACTGTCACACAAGGTTCATGTACAGATGAAGCCTCTGTTGAAATTACGGTCAATCCAATTCCAATTGCAACCGTTAGTCCGGATGAAGAAATTTGTGCGGGTACGAATGTTTCGCTGACAGCTTCAGGAGGTTCAACGTATCAGTGGAGCAGTGGTCAGAATACAAGCACGATTAATGTTTCTCCTCCTGCAACGACAAACTATGTTGTAACAGTTACTGATGCAGGCTGTTCTTCAACGACCAGTGTGCAGGTATTAGTCAATCCAACACCAAACGCAAATGCAGGTACTGATGAAAGTATTTGTGATGGAGAATCTGCAACTTTAGTTGCAACGGGTTTGAGTGGATCAGGATCCTATGAATGGTCTACAGGAGAATCTGGCGCATCAATTATAGTGACTCCACTTAATACAACAACATACACAGTCACCATCACGAATCAATGGGATTGTACAGACACGGATTTCGTCACTGTTACGGTAAATGCGATCCCTGACGCCAGTGCCGGCCCTGATATCGATTTGTGTTCTGGAAATGTTGCTACACTCATAGCTACCGGTGGCACAACTCCTGCAACATATCTATGGAGCAATGGTCAGAATGGTTCATCTATTACGGTTAGTCCAAATAATAATACCACCTACACTGTCACTGTAACAATTGCAGGATGTTCTGATGATGATGAAACAGAAGTTTTTGTTTTGCCATCACCAACAGCTAATGCAGGTGCGGATGAGGATATATGTGAGGGATCTTCAGTTGAACTGACTGCGACCGGAGGCGGTTCGTATGTGTGGAGTTCAGGCCAAACTGTAGAAACCATTGATATCAATCCCAACATAACTACAACGTATTCAGTTACGGTTACTAATAGTGATGGCTGTACTGACCAGGATGATGTAACAGTAGTTGTCAATCCGCTGCCCCAGGCTGATGCAGGTCCTGACCAGAGTATCTGCGAAGGAGAATCCGTTTCATTGAATGCATCTGGGGGTGGAACGTATGAATGGAGTACAGGTGAAAATACCCAGACAATCGATGTTGCTCCGGGCGGCACTACATCTTATCAGCTTACAGTCACTGACGATAATGGATGTACTTCAATAGATATCACGACTGTAATTGTAAATCCAATTCCGTTTGCGAATGCGGGAACGAATATTTTCATCATCACAGGTGAATCTGCAACCTTAAGTGCTACTGGTGGCGGAAGCTATTTGTGGAGCACAGGTGAAACTACAAACCAGATCATTGTGGCTCCCGGAGTAACAACTATTTATTCTGTCACTGTAACTGTAAATGGCTGCACTGATGTTGATGAAGTTACAGTGTTTGTAAATGAAGCACCTTCTGTTGATCTGGGTCCAGACATTATTATTTGTGAAGGTGAAACAGCGACTCTGATTGCTTCTGTACCCGGACCTTTCACACTTGAGTATACATGGAGCAGCGGTGAAACAACGGGTAGCATCAACGTGAGTCCTTTGATCACAACATCCTACAGTGTGACTGCTACTGATATTACATCCGGCTTAACCAGTATAGATACAATGATTGTTACAGTGCTGAATTTACCAATCGGCATACCAGTCATTACAGGATCAACAGTTTTGTGTGACGGCGACATCAGCACCTATACAGTTAATACTCTGACTGGAGCTACATCGTATGACTGGAGTGTTCCTGCAGGTGCAACAATTACTTCGGGTCAAAATACTACTGCAATCGAAGTGAATTGGGGCACAGCAAACGGTGGTCCCGTGCAGTTAATTGTATCGAATAGTTGTGGTTCTATTCCCACAACGTTCTTTGATGTATTTATTAATACAGTACCGGTAATACCCGGACCAGTCAACGGACAAACTGACCCTTGTGCAGATGGAAGTAGTTCATATTCAGTTCCGATGATTTCTGGCGCAGATGCGTATCAATGGTCTGTTGCGGGAGGAGGCGTGATCACAACTGGACAAGGCACAAATAATATTGTCATTGAATGGAATGGATCATCGGGTGGTGATGTTTGTGTTGCTGCATCAAATGAATGTGGAACATCAACATCTGTTTGTCTTCCGGTGGTGACTACCACAACCCCTTCAATTGATGCAGGGATAGACCAGGAGTTGTGTGGGTTGACGGCAACATTAGCAGCTTCAGGATTTGGTTCATGGACAGTTATTTCCGGACCTGGGTCTCCACAGTTTTCCGATATAAATAATCCTACAGCTACTGTTGACGTTTCAAATTCCGGAACCTATACACTGAGTTTTGCAATTTCCCAAAATGGTTGTGCGGCAGAAGACACTGTTGCAGTAACTTTTAATGATGCACCCGTTATCATCAACCAGCTTACTGATTGTAATAATATTAATTCTGCTTACACAGTGAGTTTTGAAATTGCAGGTGGAACTTCCCCATTCACTGTGGATGGAAACGTGTTACCTGGATCTGATTTTACATCATCACTTATTCCCGCAGGAGATACGTATGCATACCAGGTAATTGATGCCAATGGGTGTACATCACAGGTCATCTCAGGACTTATACTTTGCAATTGCACCTCCGAAGCCGGAACAATGAATGTCACCCCCCTGGTAGCTTGCGTTGGGACAACTGTTTCCGCCAGTTATAATGGAGATGCAGTAATAGATGGCAATGATATAGTAGCATTTATTCTGCACGATGGAAATATTCCCGGTGGTATTATTTCCTGGAATACGATTCCTGAATTTCAGTTTGTGCCCGGGATGCTGGCATCCACAACGTATTTTATTTCTGCTGTTACAGGTGATGAAGGTCCGGGTGGATTGCCCCAAATAAATGATCCATGTTTGGCTGTCTCTCCTGGTACACCAGTTACATTTTATAAAGATCCTGTAGCGGTGGCGGGAGCAGACCAGGTGCTGGGTTGTACAGCGCCGGGAGTTACGTTACGTGCAGTAGGATCTTCCATTGGTCCAACATTTGAATATTTTTGGTCGACCATAAATGGATTACTTGATGGTTCACCTGATAGTGCTGATATCACCGCTTTATCAGATGGTACATATATTCTGAAAGTAACACAGAACATTGCAGGATGTGTGGCTTTGGATACAGTGACCGTAACACAACATGAACTGGACATTGATCAACTTCTATTAACCGGAGCTCCACCTTTGTGCGTAGATGATTGTAACGGGATCATTACTATTCTCAATTCCCCAATGAGTTTCCTATTTGATTTTGGAGATGGAAATTTTAGTAGTGACACTTCTTATAACCTGGCATGTAGTGGTATTCATACTATCATGATTATGGATACATTAGGGTGTACACGAGATACAAATATTACATTACCCTCACCAACAGAGCTTACTGTTAGTTTAGGTCCGGATGTGACTATTCTTCCTGGAGATTCTGTGACCCTGAATGCACAAAGCGATCAGGCAATTACCAACTTTAATTGGCCGGGGGCAAGTACTTGCATTGCCTGTCCGCAAATAATTGTTTCGCCCTTATCCACGACAACATATATAGTCGTGGTAACGGATGATAATCAGTGTACAGCATCCGATGAATTGCTGGTGACAGTAGAAACGATTAAGGAGGAAATTGATAACATTTATGTGCCAACGGTTTTTTCACCCAATGGTGATGGTATTAATGACAGGTTTGTGATAGATGCCGGAAAAGGTTTTACTACAATACAACATCTTGAAATCTTTGATCGATGGGGTAGTAAAATTTTTGATGTCAAAGATTTTTCACCTTCTGATCTTAACACAAGTTGGGATGGTAGCTTTAGAAATGCACTTGTTAATCCAGGCGTATATGTTTACAAGCTGAACGCTGTTTCGGATAGCGGAACTCCAATTCACCTCAGCGGGGATTTAACCCTCCTTAGATAACACTCAGAAAAGGTAAATTTGACCCATGTTCAGGATCCTGGGTTTGATTGCATTTATGGCTTTGCCGTTGTTCACGATTGCACAAGATCAATCCAACCCCTTTGACCTGAAATACCGGAAACCAAATCCACCAGCTTCAACTACCCCGGTAAAGCCAAAGAAACCAGATACCACCAAAGTGGTAACACCGGTACTCCAGGCCGAAGAAGTACCTGAAGCTCAGCCGGATACAGTATTGCATGCAGATAGTTTTAAAACTACTTCATCCAATCCTTTTGACATCAAAAAGGAAGCTGGGCAAAAAGAAGAGGTAGCAGTGACGATTGATTCGGCGGCAAAAAAGCCAATTGTGGTCGAACCCACAAAGACCTCACCGAAGCAGAAATCCTCAAAAGGGCTTCAGATCTTTTTCCTGCTGCTGAGTTTGCTCTTCCTGATCTTCATTGTAAATGTTGAAAGAAGCTTTGTCCGGGACCTGTGGCGGGTTATTTCCAATGAAAACTATAGTTCCTTGCATCATCGTAATCAACGGAACACCATGCGTCAGATCCTGCTCCTGATGGGATACGCAGTTTTTATCATTCAGGCAGGGATCTTTTTATACCATACGATGGTGGCTTTTGGATACCAGGGGACATTATTAGATAATATCTGGAGTTGCATGTTGTTGGTTTCGGCAGTGTATACGATCCGGCATATTATGATCAGTTATTTGAAGTGGCTCTTCAACAACGACAAGGAAATGACCCTGTTTGGGTTTGATGTCAGCATCTTTAACATCATGATAGGACTGGTGCTTTTGCCTATCAATGTCATGCTGAATTTCGGTCCAGAATCTTTAGCTAAACCGTTGATTTACATAGGTATTACGGTTGCAGTAATTGCCTATCTGATGCGACAGTTGAGATGGTTGCTGACGGCCAGACATTTAATCGCGAATAGTCTTTTTCTCTTTTTTGTTTATCTTTGCGCCGTCGAAATTTTGCCCCTATGGGCTATTTCGAAGTTTTTCTGGTAGAGAGTGAGTCATTAATAACCGCTAAATGGGTACAAACATTACTAAAGCAAGTCCCAATACAACCACCAAACACAGCGTGAAGACCATCCTGGTCTCACAACCTAAACCAGAACGATCGCCTTACTACGATATTGAGAAAAAATATGGTATCCAGATTGACTGGCGTCCATTCAATCACGTAGAAGCTGTCACTGAGAAGGAGTTCCGTAAAAACCGCATCCGGCCTGACGAGTTCCAGGCAGTTGTGATGACGAGCAAGAACAGCATCGACCACTTCTTCCGAATGTGTGAGGAAATGCGTGTAAAGGTGTCGCAGGACATGAAATACTTCTGTACCTCTGAGACCGTTGCCCACTATCTTCAGAAATTTATCCAGTACAGGAAGCGCAAGGTTTTTGTTGGTGAGCGTTCGATCCAGGATCTGGCGAATTCAATCCAAAAACATAAATCCACGACACGTTTTCTCGTGCCTTGTTCTAATCTCGGGAAAGAGGATGTGATCGATTACCTAAAGCAAAAAGAAGTCAATTTCGAATCAGCGATCATGTATAAATCTGTGTCCAGCGATCTGTCTGATCTCCGGGACATCTTTTACGACATGCTGATCTTCTTCAGCCCACAGGGAATCGAGTCATTGTTTGAAAACTTTCCGGATTTCAAACAAAATAATACACGCATAGCGGTTTTTGGCAATATTACAGCCAAAGCTGCTGAGGAAAAACAACTTCGCATTGATGTTGTAGCACCGGCACCCGGAATTTCATCCATGTCGATGGCATTGGATAAATATCTCCAGGAATCCAACAAGTAGGTTACTGATTTTTTTCGCGGATCTTCCGTATCCAGGTAGTTGTTATAAAAGAATAGCATGATGTCATCGCTATCGAGGCCTGCATTTATTGATACACTTCACGATCGGGTGGTCCATCATCCGTTGCCGGGTATAGACGCTCATCTCAGGATGGCTCATGCTGTGCGCAAGGTGGAACCGACGATCAATACGGAATTATCCAGGGATGCTGCCGTGCTGATTTGTCTGTATGAAAAATCTCCCGGAGGCATGCATCTGGTTTTTATCCGGAGGGGTTCCGGACATGATTCTGATAAACATGCGGGTCAAATTGCTTTTCCGGGAGGGAAACGCGATGCAGGTGACAGGGATCTCATGTATACTGCCCTCCGTGAAGCCAATGAAGAGGTGGGTCTTGACCTCACGTCAGTTGATGTGCTTGGACCCATCACACCACTGTATATCACGGTCAGTAAATTTCTGGTTCATCCGTATGTTGCTTTTCTGACGCGGCCATCTATATTGACCCGGCAGGAATCTGAAATTGAAGAGATTCTTGAGATCCCACTCTCATCTATCAGGTCATCTGAATCACGGCAGTCAACCAAAATTCGGCTGGCATCAGGTATCACGTTAAATCATGTGCCATGTTTCCAGGTGGAAAATCATATTATCTGGGGAGCGACGGCGATGATCCTTAATGAGTTTCTGGAGATAATTAGCTGAATAAATTCTGAATTGCGGGTGGAGTTAATATAAGGTTTGGTGGGGATTTAGTCGTTCGTAAACGTACGTAAACGTTTGGAAACGGCTTTGATAAAATTTAATAATTTATTGAAAATCTGTTACTTAAACATTATGTAAAAAAATATGTCATTATAAATTTTGAATTTGGAATGTTTTTGAGCCAAAACTTTGAATTCCACTGACTCCCATCCTCTCAAATATCTCCCACCATATCCCAACCATCACCCTCCCTAAACTCCTTTTCTGTAAGATATACCCGCCCTCCGTATATTGAGCCCACCCCAAAGCCGTAATTTTATTCTGCATGGATCCACATCAAGTTACAACAGCATACCAGCCTAAGCATCATATCCGGATTGTCACCGCCGCATCCCTTTTCGACGGCCATGACGCCGCCATCAATATCATGCGCCGCATCATGCAGCGATCAGGAGCCGAGATCATTCACCTTGGCCACAATCGAAGCGCACGCGAAATCGTCGACACCGCCATACAGGAAGATGTGCAGGGCATCGCCCTCACCTCTTACCAGGGAGGACACAACGAATATTTCAAATACATTTTTGATATGCTTCGCGAAAGAGGAGCAGGCCACATTAAAATCTTCGGTGGCGGTGGCGGAACCATCCTCCCCGATGAGATCGCCGATCTGCAGGCATATGGCATCACACGCATTTATTCACCGGATGATGGCAGGCACATGGGCTTGCAGGGTATGATCAATGATGTGCTTGAGAAATGTGATTTTCCATTGGGCGAAACACTAAACGGACAGATCAAAAAACTTTCTTCAAAAGATCATCTCGCCATCTCGCGCATGATCACTGCGGTTGAAAACTTCCCGGAACAAAACGCACACTGGACCGCTGATATAGCTGCTTCAGCAAAAGTGTCCAAAGTTCCTGTGCTGGGTATTACCGGAACAGGTGGTGCAGGTAAGTCAAGCATGATCGATGAGATCATCCGGCGCTACCTGTTGGATTTTCCGGAAAATGATCTTGCAGTCATCTCAGTCGATCCAAGCAAACGTAAAACAGGTGGTGCATTGTTAGGTGACCGGATACGGATGAATGCACTGGCATCACAACGCGTCTATATGCGATCACTGGCGACACGACAATCCAATCTGGCATTATCAAAACATATTCAACAGGCAATCGATATACTGAAGACTGCAGGATTTGATTTAGTTATCCTGGAAACATCCGGGATCGGACAATCAGATACGGAAATTGTCGATCACGCAGATGTGTCATTGTATATCATGACACCTGAATTTGGTGCAGCATCACAACTCGAGAAAATTGACATGCTGGATTTCGCCGACATTATCGCCTTAAATAAATTTGATAAACGTGGTGCGCTTGATGCATTGCGTGATGTGAAAAAACAATACAAGCGTAATCACAATGTATTTGATGCAAGTGATGATTCACTTCCTGTTCATGGAACGATCGCTTCTCAATTTAACGATCCTGGCATGAACCGTTTATATCGTGCCGTGATGGATAAGATGTACGAGAAAACTAAGAATGATAAAATGAAGTCGAATTTCG
>JANPKZ010000058.1:0-2790 GCA_031426295.1 Saprospiraceae bacterium | reverse complement strand
CCTATTCGTTATTCTGAAATCCGATATTCTGACCTCATCCTGTTGTCCTGGTAGGTCTTTTCCAAATTCAGAAAGATCAAACAATATTTCATAGCCGTCAAAAATGTCCCTATTCGTTATTCTGTCTTCCTTATTCTTCCTTCAATCTGTTGTCCTGAAGGGGCTTTTTAATAATCAGAAAAAGCACCCTATTATTTCACAAACTTTTAAAAACTTCCTTATTCGTTATTCTGAAATCCTTATTCTGACTTCTCCTCATCCATTGCAAGATCACGGGTCAATTTGTGGCAACGGAATAGAGGCAATTCACCAATTAACACAGCTATAACTCTTGCTTCATCGACATTCTTATCTTTACCCCATGTTGTTCCGCTCTTCGCAGCTTTCCCTTGCTCTGTTCCTGTTAGCATCGCTGGTGGCTGGCTGCGCAAGCCCTAAGTCCCCGACTGGCGGTGAACCCGACAAAACACCACCCAAAGTGATAGAAGACGAGTCAACACCCAACGAACAGGTGAACTTTAAAGGCAATGAAATCACCATTCTGTTTGATGAATGGGTGACGCTGAAAGATGTATACACGCAATTGGTTGTATCACCCATCATGCCGTCCGAACCCGAGATCAAACAACGCGGGAAAGCAATTGTAATAACTCTGCCGGATAGTCTCAGGGAAAACACAACGTACACGATCAATTTTGGAAATGCCATACAGGACCTGCATGAAGCAAACATCCTGGAAAATTTTGTTTTTGTTTTTTCAACCGGCCCGGTGCTGGATTCCATTCGTCTCACCGGAAAAGTTTTTGATGCAGTAACACTTAAGCCTATGCCTGGTGTGTGGGTCATGTTGTATCCGATGGGTGAAGACAGCGCTGTATATAAACGCAAACCTGATTATGTAGGAAAAACAAATACAGAAGGTGCATGGTCTATGTCGTACCTGCGTGCGGATGAATTCCATGTTGTCGCGTTAAAAGATGAAAATGCGAATCTCATCTACGACCAGGACACAGAGCTTATAGGTTTTTTGAACAACCCGATCAACACAGATTCACTGCGAGGAGAATTGCCACCAATATTTTTATTTCCAAAAGAAAAAAGAATTGGTGTGAGTGAAGTAATACCTGTTTCAACAGGATGGCTGAAAGTAATTGTCCAGGGCCCGGATCCAAAACCATATCCAGTATTCATACCACCTATCGACACCATTGCAACCCGATGGGAAGGTGACACACTCAATATTTGGTTTGATGCAGATACTTCATATGCAGGAAGAATAATCGTCGACACGGATACAACAACCATTCGTGCTTCTGCATTGAAGTCCATACTTACGACCAAATTAAAATTGTCACAAAGTTCTTTACAGATACATCCTACCAGTACGATTTCATACAGAGCGGAACTTCCTATAAAGTCGATTGATACTTCGCGCATTGACATTACAATGGATTCTTCAAGTAGATTTCCATTCACCCTGGCTCGAAGTCTAAGTGACAGAAGAGCATTTTCACTGCAGCTACCTTGGACCGCCGGAGAGAGATATAGCATCACATTTCTGCCGGGAGCAATTACCGACATCTGGGACAGACAAAATGATACCATCCGAAATTCCCTCGTTGTCAATACAACGGATCAGTTTGGCGATCTCACCATGACCATTGAAGGTCTTGACTCATTGCAACAATATGTTGTGAGCCTGAAGGACGGTCAAAACCTGATCGATACCTTTGTTGTTGTGGATCGGAGCCAGGCACAGATAAAAAAGAATGCCTTGTCTCCGGCTAAATACACCATTGAAATCGTTGAAGACCGTAACCGCAATGGCCGATGGGATACCGGGGAATATTCTGTACGGAGATCTCCTGAGCCGCGGATGACCTTCTCTACAGAAGTTTTGAGAGCAGGATGGGAACTGGAGTCTAAAATGGTCTGGAGATCCGGCAGCACTAACTAAGTACATTATGAAATTACACACCGATAATCTTCTAAAATATTACGGCAAGCGTAAAGTGGTGGATCATGTATCCGTAGAAGTATCACGTGGTGAAATCGTTGGGCTTCTGGGTCCCAATGGTGCCGGTAAGACCACAACATTTTACATGGTAGTGGGATTTATCAAACCAACAGAAGGTCATGTGTATCTCGATGACAAAGAGATCACAGAATTGCCGATGTATAAAAGAGCGAGGTTAGGTGTAGGATATCTTCCACAGGAAGCATCGGTATTCAGAAAACTGACAGTTGAAAATAATATTCGCGCAGTACTTGAGTTGGGATCATACACAAAAGCGCAACAAAACGATAAGCTGGAAAGCCTGATCGATGAATTTGGCCTTAATAAAGTGCGCCGCAATGTAGGTGATAGTTTATCAGGAGGGGAAAGACGACGGACTGAGATTGCCCGTGCATTAGCGTCTGATCCTAATTTTATTCTTCTGGACGAACCTTTTGCCGGTATTGACCCGATTGCGGTAGAAGACATTCAGTACATAGTGGCGAAATTAAAAACTAAAAATATCGGCATACTCATTACAGACCACAATGTCCAGGAGACGTTGAGTATTACTGACCGCGCGTACCTGATGTTTGAAGGCAGTATCCTCAAAGCGGGTACAGCTGAAGAACTTGCTGCCGACGAAATGGTGCGCAAGGTGTACCTTGGTAAAAACTTTGAACTGAAACGGAAGGTGGTTGATCGTTGATGCTGTTTTGGTTCAAAATTCATTTATTTATACTCACTCTATTATTCACTATTGAATTACACTCAGGATAATGAACACGAAGGCA
>JANPKZ010000057.1:0-5538 GCA_031426295.1 Saprospiraceae bacterium | reverse complement strand
ACCTGAAATGATTGAATTCTTTTCTCAGAAACTGGGATTCGATTTTGTCTGGCCGAAATATTCACAAATTATAGTGAAAGAATTTGTGTCAGGTGCCATGGAAAATACGACCGCAGTTGTGTTTGGTGATTTTATCCAGTTCCATGAAGCGGATGTGGCAGAAGAAGGTGTCAATGATTATATCGTATCACACGAATTATTTCATCATTGGTTTGGTGACCTCGTGACAACGGAATCATGGTCGAACCTGACATTGAATGAAGGTTTTGCAAATTACGCAGAGTATTTATGGACTGAATATAAACGAGGACGTGAGAAAGCAGACATCCAGCGCATCAGTGAATTGAGTGGCTATTTTGATCAGGCTTCGTATGATGCACATGCGTTGATCCATTATCATTATACGAATGAGGATGCGATGTTCGATGCGCATAGTTATAACAAGGGAGGGCTTGTTCTTCATATGCTTCGCGACCTGGTTGGCGATGAAGCATTTTTCGCTTCATTGAGATTATATCTTCAGCGACATGCGTACACTGCAGTTGAAGTTCATGATTTGAGACAGGCGTTTGAAGAAATCACGGGAACAGATCTCAACTGGTTTTTTAACCAATGGTATCTTTCAGCCGGGCATCCTGTGCTGGCTGTAGATCAAACCTATGATGATGTAAAAAAACAGGTTCGGGTACACTTAACACAAAAACAACGTGAACTTGGATTTTTAGAAGTTTTCAGACTGCCCATTGAAGTTGCTACGATACAATCAGATGGTCAGATGGCAACGCACAATTTCTGGATGGAATCACAAGACACTACATTCGTTTTAAATGTTGTGCAACAACCGGATGCAGTTGTCGTTGATCCGCGTGACATTCTATTGACAGTAGCCGAACAGGATATTCCTGCTTCAGAACTTGAGACAAGGCTATTATATACTCCTTCTATTGCGCATCGACTATCAGCATACCGTCTCATGCCTTCCATTCCCGCTACGGCTCTTGAAAAAATGAAGGGAGATAGTTCGATTACTGTAAGAGGGTTGGTGATTGCTGCATTATCTGATCAGAGTAATGCAGAGCAATTGTATCAAATGTTTGAAAAAGAAACAGATCCGGATCTGCGGTTTTTTATACTCCAGGTATTAGCGCCACTTGATCAAATGAAAGCAAAAGTGGTGGCAGAAAAACTTCTGGAAACGACAAAGAAAAATCCTGTGATCTATGATGCACTGCTCGCGATCGCAAAAGTGGATCTGAATGCAGCGATACAGCAAGCTGCTAAATTCCAGAGCAATGATTCGCCCGCGCTGTATGCAGTACAAGCATCATTGTATGCGCAAAAGGGAAGTGGTGTAACACTGGATTATTTTAAAACCGAGACAGCTAAAAATGTATCGATAGATTATCTCGAAGAATTTATCACTTCGTTTGCATTGTTTCTTTCAAAGCAACCAGAGAGTGTTCAGCAACAGGGTCTGGATTTGATCAAATCCGGTTTTTATCTCAACGGCCCTGTGCCGCAGTATCGCAGGTTCTATGTGATCACGGGTTTGCTGGGTCAATATAATGTGGAAACAAACTCCACCTTTAAAGAAAAAGTCCGTCAGACAGTTAAAACATTATATGCCAGCGAGCCGGATGATTATTTGCGTGAGCTGTTGAAGGAGGGGTTTGGGAATGTGTTAGATTAAACTGATCCCCTACCCCCTGAAAGGAGAATTGATCGCGTTAACCCCCTACAACCTGAAAGAGGAATTGATCGCGTTAACCCCCTACAACCTGAAAGGGGGACTTTAATTTTTCATTTTTCCAGAATTACCTCAGGTCCCCCTTTCAGGGGGTAGGGGGTTAACGTAATCATTTTGTTATGATATCAGCCTACTCTGTTCAATAGTAGTCATCCGACCGTACAATATTTGCTCGTTGACTTCGAGATGTTGATTAACACTAATGATATTTATATCAGGACCATCATAAAGATCAGCGGTGTCAGTGGTCCTACATATAGTGAGAAAAGAGGCTTCTCCACAATTCATCCCCTCATTTCTGCAACCCATCTCATTTTATTTTGTCCTTGAAACTTCTTTAAATTCTTTTGCAGCAGTAATTAAGAACACTATGACATTCTCTATTGTAAAAATGAATTTTTGATAACAAAATTTTAACCCTATAGCATATGCCCACGAAATTCCAACTACTAATTCTCTTTATTTGCATCAGCTCGCTACGGGTGATGGGACAGACAGATGGCCTGCTCCAAATTTCCGTAGGACCATCATTCCTTACAAGACAGGATCTTGTTTTTTCTCCTTTTATTCATACTGATTTTTCCCTGCTGAATGGTGGTGTGGAATACCAGTGCAATAAACGCGGACACCAGTTTTTCAGGTTGAACTATGCAGGTTTTGAAACAGGATTGCAGGCCCCGTATGATTATGTCCTGGATGATACGATCGGTACTTCTTATCCGCACGATTTTACATTTGCACAAATATCATATGGCCACGGATTTTCAATAGGCAAACGTGATACCCTAAGGCCAACGCTTGGATTTTCATTACAAATGGATGTACAGGCGATGACGTATCAATACGGCCTGTTCAGCTTCTTTGGATACTACTCTACTACCGCATTGAATATTTGGTATCGTCATACATTACCCATTGGAAATAAAAGCAGGTTGATCGGCATGGTGGAAGCCCCTCTCGTGTCATGGCTTACACGATCGCCCTACCTGGTCAATGATGATGACTTTATTGAAAACACCTATTCACATAATGGCCTGGAAACATTTTTTGAATATCTCGCTGATGGCCATGTTGCTACATGGGATGAAGTACAGCGCCTGGATCTGGGCATTCAATATCAATACGATCTATCACACAAATGGGTTGTTGGTGCTGCCTATAAATTTTCATTTATCCATGCATCTGAGCCGCGTGACCTGTATTCGATTCAAAATAATATAAACCTCACTCTTGGTATTAAACTCTAAAACCCATGAAAACCTTCTATATTTTATTTATCCTGTTCTCTCTTTCTCTTCTTCTTTCCTCATGCTCCACACTGCTGGTAGAAGAGCCTGCAAATAACCCGGAAGCTATTTTTGATAATCTTTGGACTACGTTCGATGAAGAATATGCCGTATTCGCAGAACGTAATGTAAACTGGGATGATCAATATGAGATTTACCGCCCACAGGTCGATGCACTCACAACAGATGATGAATTGTTCGACATCCTTTCAGAAATGCTGACACCATTGGACGATGGACATATCACATTGACTGCACCTGGCAAACAAATCTTTTTTGGAAATAAGATCCGTCGTGAAAAAATTGATGACGCGCTTTTTGATATTGATGTGGTGAAAACATATCTGGAACCTGGTTTCGAAGAAGGTGATGATAATTCAGATGAGGCACCCTACATCTATGGTAAGCTGAAAGACCAGGACGTGGCATACATCTATTTCCGGTACGTCGGTGATAACTTTTTTGTACTCAATGATTTCCTTGAAAAATATAATGATGTCAATGGATACATCATCGATCTGCGTCACAATGATGGTGGCGACTTCACCTATTGCTACAGTGAAATAGGCCGCCTTGTGGATGAAGAGCGATATGTGTTCCGCAGCAAAACAAAAAATGGACCAGGAGAAAATGACTACACCGAATGGCATCGCTGGTCAGTATTTCCGGATGGAGCATTCGTAAACAAACCTATTGCTGTATTAGCTGACCGCTATACGATCAGCGCAGGTGAACGAGCTGTGATGGCCTTTGATGTCCTGCCCAACGTAACAATCATGGGAGACACCACCAACGGTGCACATTCTACCTTAGTCGGAAGAGAATTGGCTAATGGCTGGTTCTATTCTCTCGTCACTCAAAAAGTTGAAGTGGCTGATGGTGAGTCGTATGAAGGAATCGGACTGGCGCCTGACGTCGTCGTGAAGAATACACTTGCAGAGGTAACTGCTGGTGTTGATAAGGTGCTGGAGAGTGCGGTGGAAGTAGTGAAATAACTGACCACTGATACCGCTGATTAATCTGATAAGCACTGATATATAACCACTGATATCACTGATTATCCTGATGATAGCTGATGGCCCTTACTTTTAATTTTTATTTGGAATTCTTTCCTTTTTCCTATAAATTAGAAAGGAATTTTACCAGAAATTGAAACCAGTAGTTAACTCCGACTATAGGCATTCTGATATTACCGGAAAGATTATTAATTGTGCTTTTGAAGTACATAATTTCCTTGGCCCGGGATTTCAGGAAAAGATATATCAACGTTCATTAGCCATTGAGATGGATCATCAAGGTCTCAGCTTTGTTCGTGAATACGAGAATACTGTTTTTTATAAAACGGAAATGGTAGGAAACAGACGAAGCGACTTCCTGGTCGAAGGTCTTGTATCAGTAGAAATGAAAGCAGTAAAAGCCATGGATGACGGAGATCTCTGCCAGGCTATTAATTACCTTGAAGTCTTCAACCTGGAAATAGGCTTACTCATGAATTTTGGAGCAAAGCGACTAGAATTCAAGCGACTGATCAATGCTAAATTCGATCCCGGTCTAAATGCCCGATTTAAGAAAAAATAGAACGAAAACTGCTAACCTACATCAGAGTTTTCAGCTTAATCAGATTTATCAGCAGTTAAGCGCGTCCCAAATGCTTTAAGAATCGCAGGTGCGATATTAAAGCAGAGGTCATCGAAGGATACTGGTTGAAACGAATTGAATTTTCCTCACAGGCATCCTTGACGATGTTGTGGATCACAGGATAATGTACGTGACTGATATTGGGAAAGAGGTGATGCTCGACCTGGAAATTAAGGCCGCCGGTAAACCATCCGATCACTTTATTGTCTGTTGCAAAATCAGCAGTCGTCTTGATCTGGTGAACGGCCCATTCGTCATTGATTTTGATTGCTTCATGATTCGCATCTTCAAAATGTGTTTTTTCAACAACGTGAGCCAATTGAAATACAATCGCCAGCGAGATGCCCATACTGAAGTGTATGATCAGAAAGCCGATAATGAATGGAACGATACCAATGATATACATCGGGATCAGCACAAAAAACAGGATGTACAATATTTTGCTTGCCCAGAAAACGAAGTGTTCTCTGACTTCCATTTTCTTCAATTCAGTGCCCTGGATTTCTTTGCGGAAATATTTTTCAAAATCATCAAAAAAGATCCACATCAAAGTCGTAAAGCCATAAAGCGGAAGGCTATATAAAAACTGAAACTTGTGCACTTTCCACCTTGGCTGTGATTCGCACATGCGTAAAAATGGAGACTTGATGATATCATCATCGACACCATCCACATTTGTATAGGTATGGTGAATGACATTATGTTTTTGTTTCCAGAACCATGAATTGACACCTAATGCATTTCCGGTCAGGCCCATCAGGTAGTTGACCCATTTGCGGGTTGAGAAGCTACCGTGGTTGGCATCATGCATGATATTAAACCCGATAGCTGCCTGGGTGATCCCAAAAAGAATACAAAGAGCGATAG
>JANPKZ010000056.1:0-1720 GCA_031426295.1 Saprospiraceae bacterium | reverse complement strand
AATCGAACAGGATCTGTTGGTTGACCTCGGATCGACAAGAGTTTATAGCTCAGTCATCCAGCGTTTTTGTGATGGTGCTGCAATTGGATGTAATACACTCACATACCTACATAATCCATTATTCCCTGTCATTATTGATGGAGCACATACAGGAATTTCCGGAGTTGCATGCGTGCTTTGTGATGTCAGAAATGCAGGAAATGTAATTGATGCTGATACTACCAACTATGCAAGCATTATACTCACTGCAGGGGTTGGTGCAACAGGAAGCATTAGCGTTGAAGATGTGCTTGCTACATATCCGGCAGGAACATTTGCCGGTTATCATATTGACAATTCAGCTCTTGTCGATCTGTCCTTACTATCAGGTGTGAATATTTCCACCTACCTCAATGGTGTTGTGCAGGAAAGTGCTACAGGAAGCCCTGCGCTGATCAGTATTGGTAGTGATCTGCTGGCAGATGATGGACAACATATCATTGGCCTGGTGACAACTGAGCCATTTGATGCTGTCGCTATTCATCTTACTAATACCGTTTCATTAAATCTGGGTACCACAAACGTATATGGAGTAGTTATTGATTCTTTATGCGGAGGTACCATTGGTTGTGACAGTACATATTTTATGACTAATCCTGATTTTCCGGTTGTTATAGATGCAGGACGGACAGGAATTGATGGTGTAGTATGCGCAGGTTGTTCAGTACAAAATGAATGGAATGTTATCACATCTGATCCGGATGATTATGCCACGATTGTTATCACAGCAGGTGTGTTGGCGGATGGATCGATTGCGGTTCACGATCCAACATATACATATCCGGGTGGTATAGTAACAGGCTTTGCTATTGAAGATGTAAATGCTTTGGTGGAAGCGCAGCTTTTTGGATCATTGACCATATCAACATATAACAATGGGGTGCTGCAGGAATCTGCTTCGGGCATTCAGTTGCTGGATGTAAGTGTAAGCTTCAACTGGGTTGAACCAGGAACAGGTATATATAATGTAGGGATGACCACAACTCTTCCTTTTGATGAAGTACGTATCACGGTCGGATCGCTGGTCGGGATCAATAATACAATCAACGTGTATGGATTTTTTATGGATACAGAAAACCTGGATCCGATTCTTTGTGCTGCATTACCGGTAACATGGTTATCGTTTGATGTGCGCAAGGAGAATCTTCAATCACGTTTGACATGGACTACAGCACGGGAGTTTAATAATGCCGGCTATGAGGTGCAACGGTCTCCTGATGGCCGGTTTTTCTCCACGATCGGGCGTGTGGATATGACTGGAACTGATGAAGTAATTCATTCATATTCGTTTACGGATGATCGTCCGGTAAAGGGAATGAACTACTATCGTGTTAAGCAAACAGATCTTGATGGCAGGTTTACTTATTCGCAGGTTAGATCTATTTCGTTTGATGGAGGCGAACAGGTAGTGCAGGTGTGGCCAAATCCTGTATCCGATATTCTAACCATCCGTTTGGAAGATGATCATGATGCAGGCGTTGTACGAATGATAAATGCCACTGGTGCAATCATCAAAGAAATTAAATTTGATCAGTATGAAGGTATGATTGAATGGAATGTTTCTGATCTTGAATCCGGGTATTACAATCTTATCATTGAAACTTCAAAGGGACGTACGGTACAAAAAATAATGATACTCAGATAATCTTCTAAAATAGCCCTAACTGTTTAAGAAGGAAAG
>JANPKZ010000055.1:0-40535 GCA_031426295.1 Saprospiraceae bacterium | reverse complement strand
GAATTGGAAAAACAAGACTTGCCCTGGAAGTAGCCCATCAATTACATCATGTATATAAGGATGGTGTATTTTTTGTTCCGCTGGCATCGATCACAGATGCATCCCTGGTTCCATCAACAATTGTACAATCAATTTTTCCGGGCGAGCTGGCCGGCCAGCCACCACTCCAGCTTCTCATCAAATTATTTGCTGACAAACAAGTTCTCTTGGTGCTAGACAATTTCGAACAGGTCATCGACGCCGCTTCATTTGTCTCTGAGATGATGAATGAATGCGAAGGTCTTGACATTCTCGTGACAAGCCGCGAATCTCTTCGCATATCCGGCGAACAGGTTTTCCCTGTACCAATGTTGTCATTGCCTGATACGTCAGATGATGTGCAGGATACAGAAATATTTAAACACAAGATTGAAGAATCACCCTCGGTGCAGCTTTTTATGCAACGGGCAAAAGCACTGAATCCTTCTTTTGAATTAACCCGTCAAAATGCATCAGCCATTGCACAAATATGTGTACATCTGGATGGCTTACCCCTTGCCATTGAATTGGCTGCAGCCCGGATTCGCGTGCTGACTCCACAGGAAATGCTGCCACATCTGGAAAAGGGTCTTGCATTACTGAGCACAGGAAAACGTGATATGCCGGAACGTCATCGTATGCTCAGTGCAACCATTAACTGGAGCTACCGGATGCTGCCGAAAGAAGAACAACAATTGCTTTGTGCACTTTCCATTTTTTCCGGTGGGTGTACATTACAATCTGCTTCTGTGGTCGGCGGCTATGACAACATAGTCACAGGTCCATTCCCACGTCTTGCCATGTATCTCAATAATCCGTCCATAACCTATGATGCATTTCCGGATGCCACATTTGAATTTTTAGAAGGATTGGAATCACTGATCACAAAAAACCTCATCTATACACGCGAAGATGATGGCGAAAAAAGATTTATGATGTATAATACGATCCAGGAATTTGCATTTGAGCAACTCCAGGAAAATGGAACACTGGAAGAAATTTCTAAAAATCATTTTACGTATTACTTACATCTCGCTGAAAGAACCTGGGGCACACTGTTTGGCAAAGATGCTTCTGCAGGTTATGAACTTCTGGATAATGAAATAGATAATTTACGCACCGCACTGGAATGGGGCCTGAAACGTGATCCGATATCAGGTCTACGACTTGCTTTGGCTTTGGGTGAATATTGGGATACCAGGGGCATGCCCGACGAGCAGATAAAATGGACGAATGCATTAGCGCTTGCTTCTGCTTCAGATAAAATTGATGACGCACATATTCTTCATGCATTGGCTAAAATTGAAATGGGCCGCGCAGCATTCAGGGAAAATGATCATGCCCGAAGCACGCTGCTTGCTGAAGAAGTGACCCATCTGGCCAAGGATGTAAATAATAGATATCTATTTGTGGATTCAGTCATGGTACGCAGTATGGTAGCAGCATATACCGGTGAGTTGGCAAAGATCAAATCTTTGATGGAAGAAGCACTGCAGGCAAGTCGCGATCTGAATTATAAAATGGGGACTGTCAACTTACTTCAAAATCTGGCTGCGGCAGCTAATATGGAGGGTCGGTTCGAAGACGTGATGACATTTTCGCATGAAAGTTTAGGCATTGCCAGTGAGCTGGGTGCGACACGATGGGAATGCATATCATATATTATGCAGGGACTCACCCAGATGAGCATGGGAGCCATGGAAGCAAGTGCGGAAAATTTTTCCAAATCCCTTGCCTGTTGCAGACGATTTATGGATAGTGTTTTGGTTGTATATCCACTTATTGGTATGGGCCAGGTCGCACTTATGCAGGGAAATACTGAAAAGGCAATTTTGTTAATGGGTTCTGCTGAAAAATTATGCGAGCGGAAAGGAACAGCCATAGTGCCTATGGTGAGACAGATAGTGGGTATGATCCAGCAGGCTGCGCAGTCTATGGTAGGCCCGGAGGATTACAAAAGGCTGCTGGAAAAGGGAGGACAACTTCAGGTTACTGAGGCTATGGATATTGCAGAGCGGGCATAGTTTATAGAATAACATCCTGATTTTACAAATTTTCAATCAACTCAGCGGGAGAAAGGAAATGTTGTTAAAAATCCCCAAATTTTTAAAAACATTTCCATCGATTTCATAGTTCGTAAAATCTGACAGATGCACTTATCTGTGCAAATGGAGCATCTGCAACTTCGACAAGACAAAAACCAATAGTCACCGATGAAGCATCAGAAGCAAGAATTATTTCCGAAAATCCCGACGGGTATCAGCGGCCTGGATGAGATTACAGATGGCGGCTTTCCAAAAGGCCGTCCGATCCTGATATGTGGAAGTGCAGGTTGTGGAAAAACACTTTTTGCCACCCAATTTATCGTTAAAGGAATTACCAATTTTAATGAACCTGGTGTCATTATGACATTTGAAGAATCCGGTAAGGATCTTGCAGTGAATGCCAGATCGCTGGGATTTGATCTCGATAAACTCCAGGAAGATAAAAAGCTAAAAATTGATCACGTTCGTATCGAACGTTCGGAGATTGAAGAGACTGGTGAATATGATCTTGAAGCATTATTTATCCGGCTGAATTATGCGATTGATTCAGTTGGAGCCAAGCGTGTCGTGCTGGATACGATCGAGACGTTATTTGCAGGGATGAACGATGTTGGTTTGCTTCGGGCAGAGATCCGTAGATTGTTTCAATGGTTAAAAGATAAAGGTGTTACGACCATTATTACAGCAGAGCGTGGCGAGGGCAGCCTGACCAGACATGGTCTTGAGGAATATGTATCGGATTGTGTCATCCTTCTTGACCTGCGGGTTATTGACCAGATAGCTACCCGTCGTCTACGTATAGTAAAATATCGGGGTTCTAATCACGGTACCAACGAATATCCATTCCTGATTGAAAATGAAGGAATCTTTGTGATTCCAGTCACGTCTCTTAAACTGGATTACAAAGCTTCACGCGAAGTTGTTTCCATGGGTCTGCCTGAACTGGACGCAATGTTCAGCAAAGGGGGAATTTTCAGGGGAAACAGCATTTTAGTAACCGGCACAGCCGGAACGGCCAAGACGATCCTGGCCGCATATTTCGCATATGCCAGTTGTCTGCGTGGTGAACCCGTACTTTATTTTTCTTTTGAAGAATCACCAGACCAATTCCTTCGGAACATGTCTTCTATTGGATTAAATCTCAAACAGTTTGTCAACTCCAAACTACTTTATATCTACGCTTCAAGGCCATCACTTCAGGGTCTGGAAATGCATCTCCTGACATTTCATAAATATTTGGAGTCTTTCAAGCCTAAAACGGTAATCATTGACCCCATCAGCAGTCTGGTGACAGTGGGCAGTACCAGTGAAGTTCGCGGAATGTTGGTAAGACTCATGGATACGCTCAAAACAAAGCAGATCAGCGCGATGTTTACTTCACTCACGCACGTGCAATCAAGTTTGTATGATGATATCACTGTAGATGCAGTTTCTTCATTATCCGATACCTGGATCAATGTCATCAATGACATCCGAAATAATGAACGCATACGAAATTTGCTGATCATAAAATCAAGGGGCATGGGCCACCTGAATAATCTTCAGCAGTTTGCGATAACTAGCAAAGGGATAAAATTTCAAAACACAAAGCAGAATTTACCTGTTATAAATACATGATAAACCAATCCGTCAGAAATATGAATGATGCTGAAAGATGGGAATTGCGACTTTATATCGCCGGTCAAACACCCAAGTCAGTACTTGCTTTAAAAAATATTACGAAGTACTGTAAGGAACACCTCGCCGGACAGTATACGATTGAGGTAGTTGACTTGCTCAAAAATCCACAGTTGGCTGAAGGTGATCAGATTTTCGCCATCCCCACTTTAGTCCGGAAATTTCCGGAACCATTACGAAAAATAATTGGCGACTTATCTAATGAAGAACGTGTTCTCGTAGGGCTCAATGTTAGGGCCCTGGCAGATGGAAACGTAAAATGAAATGAAAAAAGAAAACGCACCCAAACTGATTTCACAGGATAAGCTCTGTTTGCAATTATATGTATCAGGCATGTCTCCGAAATCAATGGAAGCAATCGAAAATATTAAACGTCTGTGTGATGAGCATCTTCAGGATGCTTTTGAACTTGAGATAATAGATATTTATAAAAACCCGTCCTCCGCTGCCGAACAACACATCGTATTCAGCCCTTCATTAATCAAGCAACTACCATTGCCTAAAAAAACGCTGATCGGCACATTATCGGATACTGAAAAAGTGGTCAAGGCATTAGGCATTAGTTTTAAAAAATAGCCATGGTCGGGGAAACATTAAACCTTCAGCAACTCCAGCAACGGATCCGGGACCTTGAACATCGCCTGGAAGAATCAGAGCACCTCATTGAAGCAATCAAGGCTGGCGAAGTGGATGCATTTGCCATCCAGAATGGAGATATGGAATCCCAGATCTTCACGCTCGAAAGTGGCGATTATGCATATCGCATTCTGATTGAAGAATTTGGCGAAGGCGCTATTAACGTTACTGAAGAAGGCCTTATAGTTTATACAAATCCTTACTTCTGTAAACTCCTTGGTATTCCATATGAGAAAGCAATTGGTGCTTCCATCTTTGATTTTATTGATCCCGATTGTCTGGATGATTTCGAAGACCTTTTCGCCAAATCCCTGGAAGGGCAAAGCAAAGGTGAAATTTGCCTCAAGTCAGATGGAAAACTAATTCCCGTATACATCTCGCTTACATCATTACAACCCAAACTCGCAACTGTTGGGATTATCATTACCGATTTTACTGAAAAGAAAAAAAATGAACAGACGATTTTGGATTACCAGCATAACCTGGAATCTAAAAATTCAGAGCTCATCAAAAGCAACACAGAACTTGCCTCCTTTGCCTACATAGCATCCCATGACTTGCAGGAGCCTCTTCGTAAGATCCAGATGTTTGCAGATCGTATTTTGGAAAAAGAGGAAGAACGATTATCAGAAAATGGGAAAGACCATTTCCACCGGATGCAGGCAGCAGCCAAAAGGATGCAAACGCTTATTGAAGACCTCCTGATGTATTCACGTACAAATACATTGCAACGTAATTTAGAAGCCACTGATCTGAATAAGATTGTCAACCAGGTGAAAGAAGATCTTCAGGATGAAATACAACAGAAAGATGCTACGGTCAAAGCAGAATATATGTGTGAAGCGAAAGTGATCCCATTTCAGTTTCGACAACTGCTTCATAACCTGATCAGCAATTCCCTTAAATTTTCCAAACCGCAATCTCCTCCGGTCATTAAAATAAAAAGCCAGCTCACCAACGGATCAGATCTCCATATTGATCGCCTGGCTCCTGATCTAAATTATTGCCATATCAGTGTCACTGACAATGGCATCGGATTCGAGCCCCAGTACAAAGAAAAAATATTCGAGCTCTTCCAGCGTCTCCATGATAAATCAGAATACAACGGTACAGGTATCGGACTCGCTATTGTGAAAAAAATAGTTGAGAACCATAATGGTTTCATTTCAGCACATAGCAAACTCAATCAGGGAACGACGTTTGATATTTATATTCCGGCTTAGCCCGACTAACCCCCTACCCCCTGAAAGGGGGAATTTAGTTTTCGTACCCTAACTCCTTTAAAGGGAATAGGAAATTTCAATAACAGCGGCAAGCTGAATGGGAATTAGTTTATTTAAAAATTAAATCCTTCCGAATAGTATTTTAGAGAATGAGATCAAAAGTCCCCCTTTCAGGGGGTAGGGGGTTAGACGGGTTGCCTGGCGTTCTCTTATTTCCCCAAAATCTAATATTTTACCCCCTAAACCAAAATCTTCCTCTTCCGTGCCGACATCAACCTATGACGAACTGGTGCAAAACCGCATTGCCCATGAAAAACTGGCAACCCAGTTTATTAAAGCCATCAACGACCTTTGGTATGACAAGGGCATAGAAATGGTCTTGTTCCGGAACCAGTTAATTGACAAGCGAGCTTCTGAGATCTTAAGCCTGCATCATTATGCCCGCAAGATTGTCGGCAAACCTATAAGCATCGAAGCGACTACAGCTTTATTGGAAACCATGCTTATCCTGGACCTCTGTCCAGCCCGTATCGATATCGGTAGACTGGCATCTGAATGGATTGAAAGCAGCAGCCAGCCTGGTTCCGAAATTTTATTCCTTCAAAATAAACTGGCTGATTTTATCGGACCGGATAATACTATTTCGATCCAGCCTAAGGACGTTGTACTTTATGGTTTTGGCCGCATCGGAAGATTACTCGCCCGTGAATTGATCGCTCAGGAAGGACGTGGCGAACAATTACGTCTTCGCGCCATCGTCACACGTGATAAAGGAACAGGCATGGCAGAAAAACGTGCTTCTTTATTACGTGTTGATTCAGTTCATGGTGCTTTTCCCGGTATCGTCGAGGCAGACGAGGAAAACAATGCACTGATCATTGATGGCCACATTGTGCACCTCATCACGGCACAACAACCCGAGGACATAGATTACACACAATACGGCATCAACAATGCTCTTGTAATCGATAACACGGGCGTATACCGTGATAAAGAAGCTCTCAGCCGACATCTCAAAAGCAAAGGTGTTAGCAAAGTCCTGTTGACGGCTCCCGGCAAGAGCGTTCCGAACATTGTCCATGGTGTCAACCAGATGATGTTTAACCCGAAAGAAGAAAATATTTTTTCGGCCGCTTCCTGTACGACAAATGCAATTGTACCTGTCTTGAAAGTCGTAAACGATGCACTGGGAATTGAAAAAGGACACATCGAAACGGTTCATGCATACACCAACGACCAGAACCTTGTGGACAATATGCATTCCAAATATCGTCGCGGCCGCAGCGCTGCCACGAATATGGTTATCACCGAAACTGGTGCAGGTAGTGCGATCGATAAAGCTATTCCAGGTCTGGGTCCAAAATTTACTTCAAATGCTATTCGCGTTCCGGTGCCCAACGGCTCTCTTGCCATCCTTAATCTCCAGGTAAGTAAATCAACAACGCTTGATAACATCAACGAGATCATGCGCAATGCCGCCCTAGAAGGCCCCCTGGTGGAACAAATAAATTATTCTCTCAGCAACGAACTTGTCAGCAGCGATATCATTGGCAACAGCTGTCCATCCATTTTTGATTCCAAGGCTACACAGGTACATCCCGATGGCATGAGCGTAGTGCTGTACGTTTGGTACGATAACGAATATGGATACACACGGCAGTGCATGCGGTTGAGTAAGTACATAGCACAAGTGCAGCGGAAAACTTATTATTGATACTTCGACTGCGCTCAGTACAAGCTTTAGATTTTGGATTTGGGATTTTTGATTTTTGATTTTGAATCTTATGAGCGCCTGAGGCGCCATCACGCTGGGGCGTGAGATTTTAGATTTTGATATCTAATTTTTTTAATTTCCAATTTCTCAATTTCCAATTTCTCAATTTCCAATTTCTAATTCTAATTTCCAATTTCAATTTCTCAATTTCCAATTTCTCAATTTCTCAATTTCCCATTTCTCAATTTCCAATTTCCAATTTCCAATTTCTTCAATGCCGGTGGAAAATCTAAGAACAAACTACGTACCTTGGTCGTACCCTCTGTAACCCATAGTAAAAACTGAAACCAATGAAAACTCTGCTTTTCCACTTAGTGCTATTGGCTGTTCTTTTCTCAGCCTGTTCTGATAAGGATGGGATACAACCCTCAGAACCAACCTTTCCCGGCTCTGCATGGATATCTGTTCTTGACACAGACGGCGTACCGGTTCAAAATGTATTAGTAAAAATTGGTGAAAAATCCGATTTCACCAATGAAGATGGTCAGATCCTGTTCAGAGATATTCCACTGACAAAAAGCACATATCTGACTGCTGAAAAAAATGGGTATTTCAATGGTTCACGTCGTTTCTTCGCTTCGGAAGGACAGGTGAATCATATTGAGATCCGGTTAATGACTAAACAGGAAGCAGGTTCATTTCAATCAACTTCTGCTGCCACCATCAACGTAGACGATAAGTCAAGCATCATCTTCCAGGAAAATTCTGTTGTATACGCAACGGGTGGGGCCTATTCAGGCATCGTACACGTTGAAGCAGCTCCGATCCATGCGGACGATCCTAATCTCTCACAAAAAATGCCCGGCAATCTGTTGAGCCTTGATGAAGATGACAATCTTCTTGTACTCCAAAGCTATGGCATGTTAGCGGTCGAATTAAAATCAGAGGATGGAATCGACCTGCAGCTTGCACCTGGCAAAACTGCCGAAATACGCATGGAGCTCCCGCAACATATGGTTGATGCTGCTCCTGCTACGATTCCTCTCTGGTATTTTGATGAGGAGACAGGGTATTGGGTCGAAGACGGACAAGCTACTCTACAGGGAAATGAATACGTAGGTGAAGTTGGACATTTTACATTGTGGAATGTAGACGTATTTGATGAAGCATTTATCTGGGAAGGTTCTTTTGAGTACGACAATGGTGACCCCGCAGCGGGAATTGAAATATGCCTGACGATAGTAAGCAACGGATCACAGGCATGTGGGTATACGAATGAAAGCGGAGGCATCATAAGTGCCGTGCCACTCAACCAGGGAATCAATGTTGATGTGAAAGCACCCTGCGGAAAATTAATTTCCACCTATGAATTAAGTCCATTGACATCCGATGTCAAAGAGCCTGTCAGGACAATCCGGAAGGAAGAAGCGGATTTCAGTACGATCAAAGGGAAAGTTCTGGAATGCGATAATGTTCCTCTAAGCCAGGGCCATGTGAGAATTTCAGTTGATACCAGGACCTATTTATTCGATATCAATCAGGACGGTACATTTGAACATACGATACTGGCATGTGATGACAGCAAAATAAGTGTTCGTTTTGTTGACGAAGAGAACGCTAAAATGAGTGAGCATTTTTTATATCACGCTGCTCCTGTCATTGATGTGGAAACCATGGTTGCCTGTGATGAACTTGATTTGTTTATCATCTACGGTGTTGAAGGTGTGTCCAGAAAGTATGTCTTCATCACGCCTGAATCTTTACTTAATTATTATCCGGATCATACCACTGTCCAGATCAGCAGCTGGAATACGAACAGAGAAAATCATATAAGCCTTGCATTTCACGGAACATCTGCAGGTTCGTATCCCGATGCAGTAAGTCTGAGTCCTGTTAATCTTCCCAATGGATCGATCGGATACATCTCAGATTTTTCAGCAGAAGTCTCTGAGTTTGGTGATGTGGGAGGTTATATCAAAGGGACATTTACAGGAAAAGTAAGTGTGCCTGTTACCGGGCCATTCAATCTGCAAATGGAAGGAGCCTTTAGTGTGATCAGAAGCAAATAACCGGCTGACAAAGTTTTTAACTTGTAAGGTTGAAACAAATTTCATCAACCTGATACACGACGTTATACGATCATGTGTCAGATTGCCTTACTTTTGACCTTCAATTGAAACATGATGCATATTCGCAACTTCTATTTTCCTTTCTTCATATTGCTCATTTTTATCCAGACGGGATTTGCCCAGCTTGATTCCATCTATGATCAGGGATCCTATCGCACCTTTATCCTGCATCTTCCTGCAGGGTATAACCAGAATACGGAATATCCCATCGTGCTTAATATGCATGGCCTGGGCTCCAGCGCTATAGAACAATATCTGTATTCCCAATTTCATCTCGAGGCAGATGAAAAGGGTTTTATTGTTGTATATCCGGATGCAATCAATAATAGCTGGGACTTGTTTGGTGCAACCGATGTTAATTTCCTAACACATCTTATCGACACTATCCGGGAGAATTATTCGACGACTGATTGTTTGTTTTCCATGGGCATGTCTCAAGGTGGATTTATGTCATACAAATTGACTTGTGAATTTCCGTATGAGCTATCAGGCATTGCCAGCGTAACGGGTAATATGATCACACCCTGGCAGTCATCATGTATTGGAACGCATCCAACGCCAGTCATGCAATTCCATGGCACAGCAGATGCAGTGGTACCCTATAATGGCACCTTTGGAATTCCTCCCATCGAGGAGACCATGGCCTGGTGGGCAAATGAAAATGATTGCAATGCAACGCCTTCCTTTACAGCAGTCCCTGACATTGATCCGAATGATGGAAGCACTGCAGAAGAATTCGCCTATGGGGATTGTGATGAAGAGAGTGATGTGATTTTTTATAAAATCATAAATGGTAGCCATACCTGGCCAGGTGCATTTCCAATTCCGGAATTTGGCGTTACCAACCAGGACATCCATGCAAGCAGCATTATTGCAGATTTCTTTGAAGGATATTGTCAGCCAACTACGGGTATAATTCCTTTTGATAAAAATTCAATACGTGTATATCCTAACCCTGCCCGGAATCTTTTTACAATAGACGTACCGGATTCTCATTTTACACTTAGTGTGTACGACTTTACAGGTAGAAAAATACTCACAGATGTCTGGACACTGAACAGTACCGAGATAGATTGCAGCGAATGGATGAACGGAATGTACTTTGTGCAATTCGTAACAGATCAGGGTATTTCCTTTTCACAACCCGTGATGAAGTCAAGGTAAAAAATCATTAGATGAAGTGGAGAGTAGGGTTTCTAATCTTTTGTTTTCAGTATATCTGGAACACATCTTCTTCAGGTGCTGCATATCCTCAACTTCCTCAAATTCTAATTAACACACATTACGATCCACCTAATGATGGTGAGCTTATAAAAGTAAATACAAGCAATGCTTTCCAGTCTGCATTAAACACGGCTGAACTGGGTGACATCATTGAGTTACAAGCAGGTACTACATACATAGGGCCCTTTACATTACCCAACAAAACAGCTGGCACGGGGTGGATCTATATTATTTCCTCAGCCTACGCCAATTTACCTCCACCTTGTAGTCGCGTAAGCCCTTCTGATGTTATTCATATGCCCACATTGGTTATTGGTGCCAATAATGGAGGCACCATTAATACTGCCTCGAATGCACATCACTACCGTTTTGTAGGTATCGAATTTAAGCCTGTAGCCGGAAATTTTATTTATAACATTATTAATATCGGCAATGGTGAAACAACTGCATCATCACAACCTGATCATCTTGTCTTTGATCGATGTTATATTCATGGGGATCCCGCTGCCGGTAGCCGGAGAGGAATATTATTGAACGGTGCATATCTATCGGTAATTGATTCTCATATCTCGGATTGCAAGGAAGATGGTGCTGATAGTCAGGCCCTGGCATCCTACAATTCGACAGGTCCAATAAAAATAGTAAATAACTATCTTGAAGGAGCGGGTGAAAATGTAATTTTTGGCGGTTCTGATCCCAGCATTCCTGATGCGGTACCCTCAGATATAGAGATCCGCTGCAATCATTTTTTTAAACCTTTGACATGGATGGATGAGCTCTGGGATATTAAAAATCTTCTGGAGTTTAAAAATGCACAACGGGTTCTTGTAGAAGGCAATCATTTTGAAAATTGCTGGCCGAATGCACAAAGTGGATTTGCATTGTTGTTGACGCCGCGCAATCAAAACAATACAGCTCCCTGGTCAGTCGTGCAGGATATCACGATCCGGTTCAATACTTTTGATAATGTAGCACAGGGTCTTAATATGTCTGGTTATGATGCGCCCAATATAAGTCAACGCACTTCACGCATTCTGGTGCAAAACAACGTTTGGAATGTCACGAATCTTGGTTCTGGAGGCGATGGCAGGATGTTCCAGGTATTAAATGGACCGACTGATGTCATCTTTGATCACAACACAGGATTTTGTACAAATGCATATATGGTGTCTGATGGCAGCCCTAAGACAGATAATTTTGTTTTCAGCAATAATCTTGTCTCTTATGCAACATACGGATTTATCGGAAGCGGGACCGGGACAGCCAATACAACACTTGCCATGTACTTCAACCCCAATTGGATAGTCACCACAAATGCAATTATCGGTGGGTCAGCATCAGGTTATCCATCCGGAAATTATTTTCCTCCAAATAATACAGCAGTGATATTTGAGGATTTCAACTCAGGAAATTACAGGCTTAAAAAATCAAGTCCTTATAACAATTTAGGGACAGACGGTAAAGATCTCGGGGCAGACATAGATTCTATTGCTATTGCCAGTGCATACGAATGCGAACTACCTACTGTTCTTGATGGACCCCCAGTTGATGAATTTATTATGAAGTTATATCCTGTACCTGCTGACAATGCTTTGTGGATCCAACAAAAGTATTTACTACCCGGCTTCATTCAACTTGAAATTTTTAATCCTTCAGGACAGCTCATGTATTCAGCTAAAGAAAAAGAAAACAACCATTTTGTCGATACTTCTGCATTTCCAGATGGATTCTATGTGATCCAAATTCAAAGCATGAAAAATAGAGTCTGCAGAAAATTTGTTGTATCACATTAAATTATCCTTCACTTTCAGCGGCACAGCATCTCTGCGCGAGATTTTTTTGCGGACGTTGCGTCTTTTCGTGACCTTAAATTGTTATCTTATTACCATGCAAATTGTCCACCTCACATTTTTCCTATTCCTCTGTTTTTCATTTAGCTCCTTACATGCACAGGACTATTCCATCAAGGTCATTTCCTACAACATTCGCTACCCCAATCCCGGTGATGGCGATAACGTTTGGGATTATCGTCGACCTCTTGTAGCAAGCATCCTGCAATTTCATGAAGCAGATCTGATCGGCGTACAGGAAGCACATCGTCGACAACTGGAGGAGATCACTACGGATGTCCCGGGTTTTGGTTGGTTTGGTGTTTGCAGAGATGATGGATTGGATAATCCCCAACCGGACAACGAATTTTCTGCCATCATTTATCGCCTCGACCGCTTCGATCGTCTCGATGGAAATACATTTTGGCTTTCCGAAACTCCTGATGAAGTTTCAAAAGGCTGGGATGCTGCTTTTCCGAGAATTGTCACATGGGCAAAATTTAAAGACAAACAGACCGGAAAAATATTCTTTCATTTCAATACTCATTTTGATCATATGGGTGTCACTGCCCGAAATGAAAGTGCTAAACTCATCCTGAAAAAAATAGAATCCATTGCGGGAAATCTTCCCGTCATCCTTACCGGTGATTTTAATTGTGGAGAAAACGAAGCACCTTACCAAACAATAACCTCACCTGTTTCCTATCACTTGAGCGATGCGATGAAAATTTCTAAAACAAAACATCACGGTCCGTCCACCACATTCGCCGGGGACTTCCGGATATCCGGACTGATCGATCACAGAATTGATTTCCTGTTTGTTAATAATAATGTTGACGTGCTACGACACGCTATCCTGGCGGACAACTGGAATGGAGTGCTTGCTTCTGATCATCTTCCTGTTTTGGCGGAAATAATAATCAGGTAATTTGATTAATTTGGTAAATGAATGATCTGCCCCTTCCTGGTTGGAATTCAATCCAAAAAATACTTTTCAGGTTTATCTTTTTGTATTTCGGACTTTTTATTTTCATTCAGAATAACGGTGTATTCCCACCATCGCAGCTATTAATCAACCATATACGTATGTAAATAATAAATATGCCGTAATAAATTTCAAATTTGTTTTTGTTTTTTTAGTTTTTAGCAACCTCTAGCTAATGCCTCTTTCCTACCAGCCACCACACTACTTTCTTTTATTTGCCATTAGGATATGATGATGAAAACGGGATCCTGATCAACAATTCATTCAAACGTTATAGCCTGCGGTTCAATTCCGATTTTGATTTGACGAAATGGCTGACTATTGGTGAGAGTGTGTTGTTGTTTTGCGCTATGTATAAAGTGCTGTGATTGGTATTACTTCATAATCGTTAATCTTCTTTCCTACCTTTATAAAAAATTTAATCCAATGCGATTTGTATATACCATATTTTCAGGTGTTCTGCTTACGATGTTGCTGATTTCAGCTTGCAAAAATGCAACTACCAAATCAAACGCAAATCTTTTGAAAGCACCCGCCTATCATGACAAGCTTGAGGCCACTCCGGATGCACGACTTATTGATGTACGTACACCCGAAGAATTCCGCGAAGGACATCTGCCGGCTTCCATCAATATAAATTGGGAAGGCGAAGCCTTTAAAGAAGAGGTAGATATTTTTGATAAAAGTCAGCCCATTTTTGTTTACTGCGAAGCAGGTGCCAGAGGTACCGCGGCTGCAAAATATTTATCCGAACAAGGTTTTAATGAAGTGTACAACCTGGATGGAGGTTTCACGGAATGGAAAACTGTATATCCAACATTGGTTGAAAAATAGATAGTGCTTTTCAAATCTTACATTGCCTTTGCAGTAACATTGTATGAAGACAGTAAGCATTTGTTTCGTCTTGATTTTCATTTGCAGCAAAACATATGCTGCAAAGTTTGAAGGCTATATTGTGATGAAATCGAACGACACCATATTCGGCACGCTCATTTTTAGCGATGCCAAACTTCACAGATTGCATGGTGAAATGACTGATACAAAGGTTTTGAAAATTGAATCACTCGACAATGAACAAAAGATTCACCGCGAAGCCGTGATCTGCTATGCCTTGAAATTTGTGGATACCTGGGAAACCTATTGGAATATTGAGGTAGTCAATGGGATAAATATGTTTATGAAAAAAATATCATCCGGGTCTCTTACGATGTATTCTTCCCTGTCATGGAATCCCATTGAAAATATGAGCCGCCGTTTTATCCTCATGCAAAAAGTCAACGATCCGGATCGATTATTTATCGAATGCCCCGAACCAGGAAACCGAAAAGTACTTCTTGATTTTTTTAAAGACTGTCCGGCAGTCATCAACCTCATCGAAAACAAAAGTATCAAGGTGAATAATTGTACAGAATGGGAAGTGCTGGGTACTACTTATAACAAAACATGCAGGAACGAATAATTCAGAATACCGAACTCAATGGCAAAAACATCAAAGACCGATTCAGAAAGTGTTACCGAATATATTCTGAATCTCCCTGAAGAGTCAAGGGACATTGTAGAATATATACGCCAGTTGGTATTAAAAATTGATACGGAAATCAAAGATCACATCAAATGGAATTCTCCCGCATTCTATTTCTCCGGTCCGATGAAAGATTTTGATCCAAAAGAATACAAACGTGACATGATGGTTTTCAATCTGCATCGCGGTCGAATCCTCCTTGTATTTCCAACGGGTGCCATGATCAAAGATGAGACAGGCATCCTGGAGGGAAAGTACACTGATGGTCGCAGGCTCATTACCATTTCGGATATGGCCGATGCAAAAGAAAAAATTGATTGTTTGAAGACTGTAGTGAAAGCCTGGCTGGAGTACACCAGGAAAATGTAATCCATATAGCTACGAAGGAAATTATTCAACCGTTTTAATTAACCCATCTGCAAGCTTTTGCCATTGAATTTTGGAAAACTTGATTAGCGCTGATAACCCTACCACACTATCACGCACTTTGTCTATCAGGGAAACAGGTTCCGTATTAGGTGTAATATTGTGATCAACAATCCATGCAGTAACAACATTCTTTTCACGGAACACTATGAAAGAACTTGTGGCCGCATCGTCATAAAAGTGAGCAACTTCGTTTTTTTGCCCCGTGGGATTGTATGTTGGGCGGACCCGAAAACCAATTCCCTGCCTGTCAGGTTCATCAACAGATCTTACATCTTCGATACGTGCCCAATCATATCCATCTCCTTCCTTACTCCCCGGACCTGGAATATCAATTTTCAGGTAATCACCCTTCTCAGGTACCCGGGTGATGATATGACCACTAGCATCTGTGAGTCGAAATTCAGCACTTAACATACCGGCTATCTTACGCCATTGATCTACGTGTAAAAGGCGATTCTTTACGATTGTATAAAATGCCCTGGCACCTTCATCATCCGTAAGATCAACAGAAGCATCCGCTTCAATCTCCTTACCGGTAACTTGTTCCGGAACAATTCCCAGGAAATCAATACGTTTCATGGTATATCTTTTCAGTTGCAAAATCAGTCGCCCCGCGGCCACATGTTAAACTTTATAAGTACTTTACTGTTCACAACTCACCACATTAATCCGCCTCACTAATATTATATATCATGTCGGAAACGAAACAACCTAAACAATATGCAGGTGTATGGCTGGACAGCCAGCATGCAATTGTCATCTCCACCACACCCGAAAACGATGAATTTGCCATCCGGGATAAAGTCTCTGCACGTGTATACCACGGAGGAAAAGGCGAACATGCCATGAATAATGCGGATAATGCCAATACATCCAAATACCTTCAATCTGTTGCGCATCTGCTGAAAAAATATGATGAGATCCTGGTATTCGGTCCGGGTAAATCACAGGAACAGCTTGTTAATGTATTGAATGAGGATGCCCAGTTTGCTGGTAAGCAGATCACGATTGATACTGCCAAAGGTCTCACAGATCCCCAGATGATCGCCAAAGTCCGGGACTTTTTCCATTCCTGATCCCGAACCAAAAACATATTACAAGATTTTTTATGTAATATGGCCCTATAACCACGGGGCACTTAGGCTACGGATTTCGTAGAAATCCATTTTGACTTTCTTATTTTTTCTTGAATTTCAAGATAGCTCCTGGATCCTTTTCCATTTCACTTACAACTGAATGCATAACTTCATCGCGTCCAATGCTGATGTTGTGCCAACAGTGATACTAAAGTCAATCACCATAACCGCCACACCCCACCAGGTGTGGCGTGTCTTTACAGATCCGGTCATCACACGCCAGATGGGCGGCCAGTACGTTTCTTCCTGGAACGTAAATGAATCGTTGGGATGGAAAGCTGAGGATGGCAAAATGTATACCCACGGTATTATCATGGAATTAGAAACAGACAAACTATTGAAGCATAGTTTACTGGATCTCAAAACAAAATCAAGGGTCACATCGGTGATCACGTATACTTTCGAGGATAAAGAAACATACACGATCCTGCATGCTACAGAAGAACTCACATTCGACATGAGGGAAGATCAATTTGAAGAAGCACTGGAAGGCTGGGACATGGCGCTTGATACAGTGAAAGAGCTGGCTGAGAGCTTACAAAAAAAAGAAAAACAGAAGAATAACGATTAACTCGTAATGACGTAAGATTTTTGAAGTTTGACTATGGCAAAATAAATTCCTGCTGCACCAGTGAAAGCTAATAAGAGTCTACCTTCAGGATCCAAAGATCTTACAGCTAAAAAAATGATTGAACGATTAAAAGCTCATCAATCAGATGCCGAATTAAAAAAGATCCAGGGGTTCTTCAAAGCGGGTGACGGACAATATGGCGAAGGAGATACATTTATGGGTGTCCGAATGGGGCAAATTTTTGCATTAGCACAGGAGTTAAAATAGTCTACCCTGATTTTTAAATTTTTAACTTTTATTCTAAAAATCAAATCAACGATGAAATACACTTTCCTGACATCCCTCTGTATCATCAGTATCATTCTGATATCTTCATGCACCCAGAATGAAAACAAAAGATTGATTATAGGCTCGTGGACCGGAGTGTCGTGGACTGCCAACAACCAGCCAACATCATATGATCCCGCATTGACCTCATTCACATTTGATGATCAGGGAAATTACACATTCCAATATGATGATACTATTGAGCAGGGAAAATATTTTATCAGTAACAATCAACTTTACACAACACCTGAGGGTGGTGTAAAGATTATGGTGAAAATCGTAAGCCTCAACGATGAAAGTCTGACATTCGATATGAATCGCGGTGGTACAGCAGAGCAACTTACGCTGGAGAGAAAATAGACATACCGGTACCCAAAAAATTATCTCTACCTGCCTCGGAAGAATTAGTGGAGGCTCTAAAAGGAAAGATCATAAAAGCTGTTCCATTTGTCTTTATCATCCAGGTGCAAGTACAAACGTAGAGAGGCAACCCAATGGATTGCCTCTCTGAAATTTTTAAACTTTTTAGAAACGATTATTCTGATTTCACAGCCTCAGCCATTGGAGACGCAGTTCTTGGTGCATCATCATTCCAGATATCCCGGATTGCAACGTATTTGCCATCGCGAAGCTCGAACAATGTCATGTACTTTCCTGTGGTCTTCACTTTACCATCTTTATCGGTTACCGTAATCGTACCTGTTTCAGTAGCATATTTACCCTCAGCCCATACCCCTGTAGTTGCAAATGCAATTGTGCTACCGGAAGTATCTGCATCCATTTCACGTTTGATGCCTGCCTTAATCGCATCCATACCCACGCGAGTAGGTTCGTTGTTAGCCATGCTTTCAGCATCATTAGCATAATACGTGGCAACACCATCCACGTCTTTGGCATTGGATGCTTTTGCATATCCGTCTTCCAGCATGGTGATCTGTGCCTTTACAGAATCCAAGTTAACTTCAGCAGATTGTGCGGTAGACTCCATCTTCTGGCAGGAAGGGAGTACAAAAAGTGCGGTTGCGATGATCATCGCAGAAAGAGTGAGTTGTTTCATTAGTCGTTTTGTTTTCACAAAACTACCTAAAGTTCCAGTTCTAATTGAAATTATAATCCACTCTTACTTTCTTCCCTTCTTCCCTTGCTCCTGTGATCCTTTGTTCCGGTGCTCCTGTGATCCCTACCCCAGCAACTCCTTCCTCACCACATCCAGCGTCGACCTCGCAATCATCCTGTCCGCAGCCTCACAATACACCCTCAACACCGGTTCAGTACCAGATGGCCGTATCATGATCCAGGTATCATTATTCAGATAATATTTAAACCCATCCAGCTTTTCGGTTCGTGTAATTGTAAAATCACCAAACTTCGTATAGCTGTCGTTATGACATTTTTCTAAAACATCTTCTTTTTGATCCTGCGTGATATGCAGGTCATCACGATCAAATGCAAATGTGCCCACTTCATCATACACCAGCTGGATCAATTCTTTTAATGTCTTACCAGTCTTCGCCATAAACTCAAGGATCAACAGACCGATCCAAACTCCATCACGTTCCGGGATATGCCCTTTTACAGCAAGACCACCCGATTCTTCACCACCCACCAGAACATCTTCTTTCGTCATGATCTCCGCGATGTATTTAAAACCGATCTTGGTTACTTCTACTTCAAGACCAAATTTCTGCGCGAGCTGGACCATCTTATCCGTAACAGAAAAAGTAGTCACGACTTTTCCAGTCATCCCCTTCACTTTGTGCAGGTAATACAGCAGTAACAGAAGAATATGATGTGAGTCTACAAAATTTCCTTCCGCATCCAGCATGCCGATACGGTCAGCATCACCATCATTGGCAATACCAATTTGAATATTAGGATTTGATTTTATCAGTTCGGCAAAGGGTTTCAGATTACGCTCGATGGGTTCAGGTGCCTGTCCATAGAAAGATGGATTGTAATCGCAATGCAATAAGGTTGCCTCAGGCAGGATTCTTGGAAAAATTAAATACCCGGCTCCATACATGGCATCATACGCGATGCCGAAGCCTGCATTTTTGATCGCATCAAGATCAAATGACGATACGACATGATCATAATACATGTCCTCGAGATTCATGTACGTCAGCAGACCTTCACCTTTCATATGATCAAGCGAGACAAGATCTTTCATGGCCCTGTCCGGAATATGACTTTCCACTGCAGCAATGTCATCTGGTACGGACGGTCCGCCAAAAGAAGATTTTAATTTAAAACCATTATACGATGGAGGATTGTGACTTGCAGTAATGACCACACCCAGGTCGGCACCCAGTTTTGTAACTGCCAAAGAAACCATTGGAGTTGAAGCTACATGACCACCCATCACAACTTCAATTTTGTGTCGTCCAAAAACGCGGGCAGTAGTTTCTGCAAACATTTTGCCTCCAAAACGGCAGTCATACCCGATCACTACTTTTTGCATAGCCCGTTCTTCCATGAATACGGCTGTTGCTTCCGCAACCCGGATCACATTTTTAACAGTGTAATCATCTGCTATGATTGCCCGCCATCCGTCGGTCCCAAATTTTATATCACTCATATTATGGTTTTTTATAATATATGTTTAACTTTACGCGCTGCTGCTGGAAAGGTATAATGAAGAAGGAGACACGTATGCATTTTCCGTATCTTCTGGAAAAATAAATAAACTTGCGAAGAGATACATATAAACATCAGGGACTTCGTAAGCTTTTGATCGATATGCTCCGGGATGAAGGATTCAGGGATGAAAAAGTCCTGGAAGCCATGCTGAGATTACCGCGTCATCTTTTCCTCGAAAAAGCTTTTGAAGAATGGGCTTATAAAAATGTAGCCTTCCCGATCGGTTGTGATCAGACCATCTCCCAGCCACTTACAGTTGCCATTCAGACAAGCCTGCTGGAAATTAAGAAAGGTGATAAAGTATTGGAAGTCGGTACCGGTTCCGGTTACCAGGCATGTATCCTTTCAGAACTTGGTGCCAAAGTGTACACCATCGAAAGGCAAAGCGCTTTATTTGAAAAGACAGATAAGCTTATGAAAGAGCTTGGCTACAGATCTATCAGGACTTTCCTCGGTGATGGCTATGAAGGATTACCCATGTTCGCTCCGTTTGATAAAATCCTGGTCACTGCCGGCGCATCATCCTTACCGCAAACATTGATCAAACAAGTTGCTGTCGGAGGATATCTTGTGATACCCATCGGTAATGACCATAGCCAGACGATGTGGAAGTACAAAATTGAACCCGATGGATCGGTTGAAAGCAAAGCATTTGGTAAATTTAAATTTGTACCCTTCCTGAAAGGAACTCAGTAAGACTACCCTTTTACGGTACGGCCTTCAGCACGTTTAGTTTCATATTGATTTTGACCTTCCCTGCGAAGATCCACCATTAAGGCAGCATACGCAGCACTGCTATCAACATGATAGAGTTGTCCCTTGTAGTGTACCTTCCCATTCTCACGCTCCCAGTCCTGCGCAAGTAATGCAAAGCGTTCATAATATTTTGGATTTGGTCCAAACATGAGAAAGGCTTCATCTTCATTTTCAAAACTAACAGCAAACCTGTTTTTTTCAGGCATCATCACCATCACACCAGGTGTGAAAGCCTTGATGATCACCTGCTCTACACGCTTTCCATTAATGATGCGGATCTTTCCTTCTTTGATCGTGGTCTCATCATCTGACATCGAACGTGTCAGGACAATATCCTTTGACGTATAAAACTGAATACGCTTTACATCCTCCTGTGACCACTTTTGTTTTTTATAAAGATCTTCTGTGAAGTATGTATATCTCGGGCTGCAGGATGCAAAGAACGTAATGCAAAAAATAAAGGCAGGAAAATAGAGTTTCATCTTTTGAGAATTGTATTACCAAAATAGGCGGAATCAAGGTATGATGTTCGAAACGTTAGAAGGTTTAACCTTGATTTAAATCGATGTTTAAATAAGTGTTAACTGTTTTGCAAACATATTGAAGAAGCAGGTTTACAATTTTTCCTTTCTTCTCTGGAGAAAAAAAGATTTTAGCAGCAACGCACTTTCTTCCATCATGATACCCATCTCAAGCTGTGTTTTTGGATGTAGCAACTGTTTTCCGTATCGCATAAATCCTGCTTTATCATCACTGGCGGCATAGACGACACGGCCAACCTGAGCCCAGCGGAGAGCTCCCGCACACATGACGCAGGGCTCAAGACTGACGTACAAAGTGCAATCCAGCAGGTATTTACTGCTCAGGTATTGTGCCGCAGCAGTAATGGCCAGGATCTCAGCATGGGCAGTTACATCCTTCAGCAATTCGGTACTGTTATGGCAACGTGCCAACAACTGATCACCAGAGGCAATGACGGCCCCTATTGGCACCTCACCGAGATCTGCCGCCTTTTGAGCTTCCTGGAGGGCTAGCCTCATAAAATAATCGTCACCATACATGTTCATGGTCGCTAAAGTAAATACTCCTCTCAAAACGAAGGAATTAGCTTGTTTCTGCGACCCGGTTACAGGCAAAAGAAGGACTTTGTCATTTTTTTCTCGGTAAAAAGACAATGAAAATTATCTTTGCACATGGAATTCAATCTGAAAAGCAAGCACGAGCTTTTTGCCGATGCGCTCACCTTCGATGACGTTCTCTTAGTCCCGGGCTATTCCAACGTCCTCCCCAGAGAAGTCGATATCTCCACTCCCTTCAGCAGGAACATACGGATCAACGTACCGATCGTCTCTGCCGCTATGGACACCGTAACCGAAAAAGATACAGCCATCGCGATAGCGCGTGAAGGCGGCATCGGGATCATTCACAAGAATATGTCCATCGACAGTCAGGCCGACCAGGTCCGCTCTGTCAAACGATCCGAAAGCGGCATGATCCAGGATCCTGTCACACTTCGACCGGATGCAACGGTTGGTGAAGCTCAGAATCTGATGCGCCAATATAAGATCGGTGGTATTCCTGTTACGGATGGAAACGGGCTTTTGGTAGGAATCCTGACAAACCGGGATCTTCGTTTTGAAGTAAGCAGTGACCGTAAGGTGTCAGAATTGATGACTGTGGCCCCACTGATCACGGCTCCGATGGGCACGACACTGGAACAATCAAAAAAGATTTTACAAAAACATAAGATTGAAAAACTTCCAGTTGTTGATGCCAATAATATTCTGACAGGTCTTATAACGTATAAAGACCTTATGAGACTGGAGGATTTTCCGTACAGTAGTAAAGACACTCATGGACGACTGCGTGTTGGTGCAGCAGTCGGCATTACAGCTGATACCATGTTGCGCGTAGAGGCACTTCGTGCAGTGGAGGTTGATGTGATAATTGTAGATACCGCGCATGGCCATTCAGAAGGTGTGTTACAAATGGTGCGCACGATTAAAAGCCGTTATCCGGATTTGGAAATCATTGCGGGAAATGTTGCTACAGGTGCAGGAGCAAAAGCACTGGCGGATGCCGGTGTTGATGGTGTGAAAGTAGGAGTAGGACCAGGAAGTATTTGTACAACGCGTATTGTTGCGGGTGTTGGTGTACCGCAATTAAGTGCGATCTATGGCGCTGCACATGCATTGCGTGGTACTGGTATTCCCGTGATTGCAGACGGAGGTATTCGTTACACAGGTGATATTGCAAAAGCCATTGCTGCAGGTGCGCATACAGTCATGGCAGGCTCACTTTTCGCAGGTTGTGAGGAGTCACCAGGTGAAACCATCATTCTGGATGGACGCAAGTTTAAAGTGTATCGCGGCATGGGTTCACTAAGTTCGATGGCATTGGGCTCGAAAGACCGTTACTTCCAGGATGTTGAGGATGATATCCGCAAGCTTGTACCTGAAGGTATTGAAGGGCGTGTTCCATATAAAGGCACAATCCACGAGGTGATGGTTCAATATACCGGTGGTCTTCGTGCAGGTATGGGATATTGTGGTGCAAAAGATATTGATGCGTTGCAGGAAGCGTCTTTTGTAAAAATTACGACGGCGGGTATCAGTGAAAGTCATCCGCATGATATCACTATCACAAAAGAATCACCAAACTATTCGAGGTGGTAATGAAAACGAAAGGGAAACGATTACCCGTTTCATATTACCAATCGTTAGATGTCACTTCATTAGCTCAAGATCTGCTCGGAAAATATTTATGTACCCGCATCGACGGCTTCTGTTGCAGTGGCCGGATCGTTGAAACTGAAGCCTATCGTGCACCAGACGATCGTGCATGTCATGCGTATAATAATCGTCGTACATCCCGGACAGAGGTTATGTTTTCCAAAGGTGGCGTAGCGTACATCTATCTGTGTTACGGTATCCACCATCTTATGAATGTTGTGACAGGTCCGACTGATCATGCGCATGCCATTCTGATTCGAGCACTCGAGCCCGCGGAAGGTATGGATGTGATGTCATTGCGTCGCAACATGGAGCCTGGTGACATTAGATTGACAAAAGGTCCGGGAGCTTTAAGTGTTGCGCTTGGATTAAAAACTCATCTTACCGGGACATCCTTGTATGCTCAATCTTCTGATATCTGGATTGAGGATCGGAATAACAATTTATCAGCTGATGAGATTTGCGTTTCAGCGCGTATTGGCGTTTCGTATGCTGGCGAGTGTGCGGATAGGCCGTGGAGATTTTTTGAAAAAGGGAATCAGTATGTGAGTGGGAGAAAGGTATGCGATTAATATCGCTCTTGTCTTTTATTCAAAAGACTCCTAAATTTATTCTGATAGCAATCCTTTCTCTGTCTCAACTTCACCAGGTTAGCTGATTTGGGTTGCAGCTATTTAAAACTTTTAATCCTACATTTCATGAAACTTCTACCAGAAGAATGCTACCACATTTACAATCGTGGTAACAACCGCCAACTCCTGTTCTACCATCAGGACAATTACAAACTGTTTTTACGTCTTGTCAAAAAGTATCTTGTCCCGAATTGTGATATACTCGCATTCTGCCTGATGCCCAATCACTTTCATTTTCTTTTACGTGCGAATAAGAATTCCAATCTACCCTATCGCCGTGATTGTGAAAATATCAACTCTGGCAATGCATCACCATTAGTACGGCTTACGCGCTTTTCACGGGGATTGCAGCTGCTCCTCAGCACCTATGCCAAGACGATGAATAAGCGATACCACCGCACAGGTTCCCTGTTCACCCAGAACACAAGGATCAAACGTACTTCCGCTGAGTCCCTGCTGGACAATTATTCCTTATGGTGTTTCATCTACATCCACAACAATCCAAAGACAGCCGGTTTGGTAACTTCTCCTGAGCAATGGGAGTTTTCATCCTACCGTGACTACCTGTATCATCGCCCTGATTCCATCTGTAAAATTGATCTTGCATTTAAGGAATTGAGGTTAGCAGATGCGGATTTATTTACCCAGAAGGAGATCGAAATTCCGGGGCCAATAATGGCCAAAATCCGTTGATTATCAACTCGTTATGCTAGTGTGGCATACCTAGGTATGCCACACTGTCATAATCCTTTGATCCTTAACCCTTTGTAAGCTTTTCACCCTCTTAAAATCTCTCACAAACGTTTCCCCCGTTTTTCACGTTATTACCATCACTTTCAGACCATACAATTTCAGTTTCTTGAGAAATATTTTCCTCCTGCTTCCCCTACTCCTCCTCACCTTCAGCTCCGCCGCACAACCCGAACTCGCCTCCTACGACGACTCTGTCAACCGCGACTACATCCGCTCCGCACGACTCCATGTCACCGGCCTCCTTCTCTCCATGCCCGTCGCATCACTCGGCGCACGAGAAGCACTGACCCTCTCCTTCGACGAACTAGACGGCGCGGGCACCAGATACTACTACACTGTCATCCACTGCGACAGGACATGGCAACCCACACAGGAAATATCCCAGTTCGATTACCTGGGAGGATACAAAGAAGGTGAGATCCGCGACTATGAAATATCATCAGGCACCTACCAGGATTACCTGCACTACAGCATCAGCATCCCTAATGAGGAAGTGAAATGGTCCATCTCCGGAAACTACCTCCTCGTCGTCTATGAAGAAGGCAACGATACGGACCCGATCCTCACTCGTCGCTTCATGATCACAGAAGAAAAAATGGGCTACCGCACATTTGTCGAGCGACCTGCTATCGTATCCAAACAAAGCACCCACCAGGAGATCAGCTTCAACATGAATATCGAAGCTCTCCGCACACCCAACCCACGCATGGAACTCTCATGCTCCGTCCTCCAAAACGGCAGATGGGATAATGCCGTACACAACATTCAACCCCGCACAATTACAGGTACTGTCATGGAATATGATTTCCAGGATGGATTAGTTTTTGAAGCCGGAAAAGAATTTCGCAACATGGATATCAGCAGCATGAAATTCAGATCAGAGAATGTGAAGGACATCCTGGAATATAAAACAGGGATCACCACTATTCTTTTCGAGGACGAAGCGCGCGCATATAAAAATTATATCTGGAACAGGGATCTCAATGGCATGTTCGTGCCATTCAACCGGGATTATGATCATAAGGTCATTCCGCTCGATTCATTAGAATCCACCATCAATCTTGCCAACCGGTATAATTACCGCGAACAAAATCGAAGTACGGAATACACCGAAGTCCACCTCACCCTCAATATGCCTCAGATCGATCGAGAAGTATATGTCGTGGGCGGAATGACGGACTGGAAATTTTTACCTGAATACCGTATGATCTACGACGAACGCCTGGATGCTTATGTTGGCAAATTTTATCTGAAGCAGGGTTATTATAATTACGAATACGCTGTTGCGGATGCAAAAGGTCTGCCGGATTTTGCATTGCTCGAAGGAAGCTGGTATGCAACGGAAAATAATTACACCATCATCACCTATTTCAGGCCACGTGGAGGTCAGTATGACCAGCTTGTAGGTGTACACACATTTAATTCAAATAATTGACGTGGATGAGGAAGACTTGTTGGTGGAAACGCTAACCAGGGCTAATCGGGTCCTGACACACAATTTCCCTTTGATCTTAAGTAAGTTTGCAAGATCAAACAGGCAAGGCAGAGTTGATCCGGTATTTAATCCCCTTGCTCGAAAAAACCACTTTTTATAGTCAAGTCCTGAGTAATATCGCAGTACAAAACAAAAGAGCAGATGTCTAAACTGTCCCTATCCTTTCTTTGCCTGCTATTGTGGAGTTCCATCATATCTGCCCAGGAGACATGGAGTCTTGAGCGCTGCATTCGCGAATCACTGGAAAACAGCCTTACCATCCAACAGGTAAAACTTTTTAAAGATGGATATGAAATCGATGGCAAAAGACTTCGGATGGAACGTCTTCCAAGTCTCAATGCCAGTTCTGATATCGGAGTAAGTTTCGGACGACGTGTAAACCCGGTCACCAACGATTTTGAAACAGAAAATTCATTTTATCAAAGCGTAGGACTTAATTCTGGTGTCGTTGTTTTTAATGGATTTCGTCTTCGAAATTCTATTCGCCAAAATGATCTTCTTTTGTCCGCCTCCACAGAAGATATCAGACAGGCTGAAAATGACCTCGCCCTTAATGTAGCGCTCGCGTACCTGAATGTTCTGTTTGCATATGAAAATCTCGAGATCGCGCAGGCACGTGTTGGCCTTACACAAAATCAAATCAATCATCTCGACAAACAAATCCAGGCCGGCAGCAAACCGGAAAACGACATGTTTGAATTGCTTGCACAGGTTGCTATTGACGAACAAAGTATTGTCACCGCGCAAAATAATATTGACATCAATCTTTTGACGCTCAAGCAACAGATGCTGATGGAACCCGATTATCCATTGGTGATCGAGCGTCCTGAAATCGATCTGACCAGCCTTGAAGCTCTCGAAAATCAAAACATGGAAGCTGTTTACAACGCTTCACTATCAACACAACCACAAATAACTGCGGCCGAACTGCGTCAACAAGCAGAAGAGTATAAGGTAGAGATTGCGAAAAGCGCTTTGATCCCTTCTCTTACAGTCGGCGGAAATATCGGATCCAATTGGTCAGACCTGGCAAAAGATACAGAAGGATTCGTTATTCAACGCATCCCGCAACCTGGTGTATTTATCGATGGAAGTCCTGCCGTATTTGAGGTTGAAAGCCTGGTGCCAACAGGATTCACAAGCATTCCTTACATCACCCAGCTTGACAACAACTTAGGGTATGGTGTAGGTGCCTCAGTGTCCATTCCCATTTTTAATAATTACAGCGGACGTGCAGGTGTCGAACGCGCAAAGATCGGTGTGATCAATTCAAAGATTGAAACAGATCTGGTAAAGCAAAACCTGAAGACGAATGTTCAAAATGCAATTGCATCCGCAAGAGCTGCACGTAAAACGTTAGATGCTGCAGAAGCTTCCGTCACAGCAGCGCAGATTGCATTAAAAAATGCTGATCGGCTTTCAGAACTGGGTTCTCTCAACAATTTTGAATACTTAAGTGCACGCAGCCGTTTTGATACTGCAGAACTGAATCTATTAATTGCGAAATACGACTACATATTCAAAGTCAAAGTGATTGAATATTACCTGGGCCGGGGTATCCGCCTGAACTAAGAACAACATCACATTCTCCCTTACAAGACAAAAGACTCACATACGATGACAACTAAGCCAAAAAAGAAATCAGGTAAATGGATTATCTGGGCATTAGGTATTCTGTTGGTACTCCTGATGGCGTTTGCTGCCATCAAAGCCCGCCAGAAACCGAAAGGCGAAGAAGTGGAAACGGAAAAAGTAGCATTACGTGATATCCGTGAAATCGTATCTGCTTCAGGAAAAATATTTCCCGAGAAAGAAGTCAAGATAAGTTCTGATGTATCGGGTGAAGTGGTAGAGTTGTTTGTCGAAGAAGGCGATTCAGTAAAAGCAGGACAGCTCCTGGCGCGCATCGATCCGGAAGCTTATGCCAGTGCTGTAGAAAGCGCCTCTGCTGGTGTTAATGCAACCAGGTCTGAATTAGCACGTTCCCGATCAGGTATTGATAATGCCTCTGCCCAAATCGAACAGACACGTGCCCAGGCAGACAATGCACGCCGGATCAATGATCGTAATAAAAAATTACGTGCCGATGGTGTCATCTCCGCCCAGGACCTGGAAGCATCCGAATCCACGCTGGCTCAACTGGAAGCAAACCTCAGATCTGCTGAAGCCAGCTATCGCGCTGCTCAACAGGGCGCCAAATCTGCAGAGTATAATGTGGCCAGCTCACAAGCAAGTCTGAAAGAAATCCGGACCAGCCTGAATCGAACTACGATCATCGCACCCACTGCAGGTATCGTCAGTAAACTTAACATCGAACAAGGTGAGCGTGTGGTAGGTACCATCCAGATGACAGGTACTGAAATGATGCGCATCGCAAATTTCAATAGTATGGAAGTTCAGGTTGAGGTCAGCGAAAACGACATTCTTCGTGTCACTGTTGGCGACACTGCCGATATCGAAGTAGACGCATACCTGGATAAAAAATTTAAAGGGGTAGTAACTGAAATGGGAAGTTCTGCAGCGAATACAACAGGTCTGCAGGAAGTACAACTGACCTCCGATCAGGTAACGAATTTTATTGTCAAAATCCGCATACTGCCGGAATCTTATGCAGGACTGAATGCAGGCATGCCCTTCCGTCCCGGCATGTCGGCATCTGTTGATATCAATACGCACACAGAACGAGGAGTAAAAGCTATTCCGATCCAATCGGTCACTACGCGTGAAGAAGACGGTGATGAGATCGACAGGTCTGACGATGCAAAAACATCGACGGATGAGATTGAGGAAGTTGTATTCATTTATGATGCCGATACTGCGAAAATGGTAACCGTAGAAACAGGCATCCAGGACAACGAATACATCCAGGTCATCAGCGGTCTTGAGGCGGATCAGGAAGTGATCACCGGTCCGTATTCTGTCATATCGCGTAAACTGAAAAACGGTCTGGCGCTGACGCGGAAGGACGAATCAGACGATAAAAACAAAAAAGCTGCTAAGGAAGAAAAACCAAAGGATGATTTTTAATGCCTTCCGTACAGGGCCACTTTTCCTTTCCTTTTGGTAACGGCATTACTCTTGTAGAAAAAATCGACAGAACGAATTATCCTGTCCCTGCCAGTAAGGTCCATGACACGCGTTTCACCGCCAGCAGGAATAAAGTCCCGCAATACCATCTCCTGCTTGCCACCATTGGCAAAATGAACTACTACACGTTCAAACTGGATGCCCTCATTTTCAACCATCAGCTTAATTGCAGAAAAGTCACCTTTTAATCCAGTGACAAGGATTGCATCATGATCTGCATGCCCGTGTACTTTGGATGCACCCAGGAATGTCCATGCCTGAGCAGTGAGTGAATTTTGCACAACTGCAAACATCAATAAAGAAAGAATAAATGGGAAGAATGCCTTTTTCATAAATGTGGTTTTGATCAATAGACTTATAAAATTATCCTGGGTTTAATGTCCCTGATAACTAAGATAAAGATCAAAAAGAAAAAAGCAGAACACTGCAACAATTTTCAGTTCATCTGACTCCTTACACGGCAAAATTCAGCGGCAGTGAAACAGTATGTTTTACCGGCACCCCACCCTTCGTCGCAGGCTGATAAGAAGGTATTCTTTGGATCACCCGTTTAATTTCCTCTTCAATGTCATCACTCAATGCAGAAGGGACACGAATATTTTTGACATTACCATCAGCATCTACATCCCATTGGACAAAAGCTTTGCCCTCAATCTTGTTTTTCTTTGCTTCTGATGGGTATCGTAACTCGTTAGCCAGCATGAGATTCAGAGTATTTTCAGTGCAAGTGTACACATCAAAAAGCGGATTGGATTCGCAGTTTTTGAGATAGGGCTCCGTCATCACCGGTTGTTTAAAAAGCTCGGCAATCAATGTATCGTTCCTAAAAAGTCCTTCATTGATTTTTTCACCGGTTGCTTCATAAAGGAAAAATTTTCCATGTCGCTTACCATCATGCCAGTTATAAACTGCCTCAACCATGCCATTGGAGTCCAGCTGTGTCCACAATCCTTCCTTACGTTGATTCTGGTATTCACCACTGGCTGATTTTCCTTTATACGGTTCTGCTTCAAGCCATAGTCCATGTTTCCTTCCAAACTGATATGTTCCCTGTTCGTGGATGGAACCATCATCCCAATAACTCCGGTAAAATCCATGCAACATACTTAGAGCAGCTGTGCTGTAGGTCTTTTCTTCGATGAGCATTTTTTTCTCCGGATGATATACCCGGACTTTAAATCCTTCCGGTACGGTAGAGACGATATAATTGTAACCATACCGTATGGGTTTTTCACCTTCTCCATAATTGGCTTCATACCTGGACCGGTATTCACTTTTGTCTTCTGTATAGAATTTTTTATCTGCCAGTGATGCCTCCGTGGTGGTGCAGGACATAAAGCTTTGTAAACAAAATATAGAAAGCAGGAATATGTAAAAGCGACCGGAACTGGCCAAAGGATTGATGGGGAGCATAATGTAAATTTGAAAATGGAAAAAATGTCGATCAACCTAAGTTAACACTTGAGCAGCCAACCTGTTTAGAAAAAGAAAAAAGGAAAATGAAACTCGATTATTTACCTGATGTAGCCAGACATATGGGTTGGGACTGGTTCGTTGCCGGATCCAGGCTTGTGATCTGCAGCGTAGCGTATTGAAAGACCGGCTCCATGGTGTATAAACTGTCAAATCGTAATGGTGCACTAAGCTCACCGATCATTTGATTTTCGGAATCGGGTTTGTGTGCCCAGACCTGGTATTTCTGTCCCGATGGCAATTCCGGGAGATCTATTACTCTCAGCTTGGTCTTGCCGGTGTATACTGACCGGAAAACCATTACTTCTGCATTAGGCGTGAGGCCACATCCTTTCATCAAAATACGCCGTGTACCCAGTGCATGAAGGAAGTCAGCATCTTCGGAAGCTATTTTACTGTAACCGGCCAATTGACTGACCTTGGCTCTTTCCTGCGCTAATTTTTCGGATTGAATGGAATAATCATGGACCAGGGATAAATGCTCCCGGCACAATACGCAAAAGCCAATAGAGAAAAATGAAATGATAATGCCTGACCACAACAAAACCCTCCGTTTGCTTAAAAATGAACTTCGTAAGGCGGGTTGGGTGAGTTTGCGGTTGAAGGTACTGCAGAGTTGATTCCGGGCACTGTTGATCATCTCCTGCACCTCCGGATATAGTAAGGCCAAGCGCTCTACTTCTTCACTCTCCTGCTCGGAGGTGAGCCCAAGAACGTATTGATCTATATAACCTCTTTCGATGATTTCCTTCTTCGTCACTCTGATAGCTGTTGCTGCTCGGAATATAAATGTGTAAACACATTAATTGTTCAAAAATCAGGCCATCCCGCATCAATCTAAACGTTAAAGCCTTTTGTTCGTGGGCAAGACAGCAGTTTTAGCCTGCAGCTGGCCCGCAACAAACGGTTGCGCATTTAGTTGTATGAAATTAATAACAGCAGCCAAAAAAATTGGAATTCTGTAAGACTTTAACTTTCGGATTACTTCTGGTTTAATCCTTATACATCAAACTCAATGGTATCGCCAGCCAGTAGGTATCCATCATTTTTACCACCTGAAGAACCCTTTTTGCCTGGACCTTTTTTGGATGATGTAGCAGGTGGCTGTGGAGCTTTTTTCTTTGCCGCAGGTTTCGATGGAGGCGGAGGAGCAGCCTTAGTTGTTTTAGAAGATCCAAACAGGTCCGCCTGTACACCAGGTGTTGCCGGAATTGGCGTACCATCTTCCCCATCTTCCGGATCATCCTGGGATTCTGCAGGTTTCACTGGCTCTTGTATGCTGATGAGTTTTTTATCCACCAGTTTATTTCCAAGCGCTTTCCATCCTTTCACTTCGATAAACTCAGCGGGTTGAAGGTCCTCTGTTACTTTCTGACGATTGCTCATATACCCAATCGTCACGATCGGATCTTCTTCAGTCGATACCCAGTTGAGTTTAGAATCTTTATGTTCTGTAATAAATCGGAAACGTTGTCCGGTGGTAGTGGTTTCAATTAAAAACCGCTTCACCATCGTCCACTGCTTATCACCTTCAAAATACACGGCGGAGATGGCAGCTTTTGGTTTAAATTTTCCTGCATTCAATAGATCTTTCACATCGATCTTGCCTGAAGGATCAAAGTCAATTATTTCATATGAACCTTCACCATAGATGGCCAGTAATTGATCACCGGTATCAAAGGAGCCCATATATTTGCCACGCTCATCTTTATTGATCCGCCCACTGGTATCATCGTACCAGTATTTTTGAGCTCCTAATGTACTCTTGCCAACTTCTACCTGGGCAATCTTCCGCACAGGATATCGCGTGACAATATTGCCACCGGCATTCCGGCCTTTGATGGCCATTTCTTCGAAATAAAAATCAAAAACTTTATTCCTCGCACTTGATCCCGGTGTCAGTTGAACTTCAACCCGCTCAGCCTCTCCATTTGGATGTACTGAAAAATATAAAACCTTCGAATCTTTCCCCCCTTTGGTAAGATCGTATTCTTTATCACGAGTGATGGAAGTGACATTAAAACGTTTTGCATACGATTTGCCCGTAGCACCATCCACATAAATGAGGTGGTACGTGGTGCGCTCATCGCCACGTTTCCAGACATCCACATGGATTATATTTTTACCCATAAAGACTTTCTCTGCAATGCGGCTCACGACAAATTTTCCATCCTTACGGAATGCAATGATGTCATCGATCTCACTACAATCGCTGACAAATTCATCTTTCTTCAATCCCCAGCCGATAAATCCTTCCTTACGATCTACGTAAAGTTTGGCGTTGTTAGCAATCACCTTCGTCGCCTGAATCGTATCGAATGTGGTGATCTCTGTTTTACGCTCATGGCCTTTACCATATTTATCCAGCAAACGCTGAAAATGCATGATCGTATATTCCGTCAGATGCGCGAGGTCATGTCGTACTTGTTTTAGTTCAGTTTCAATCGCCGTGATCAGTTCATCCGCCTGGAATGCATTGTATTTTGAAATACGTTTGATCCGGATCTCTGTCAGGCGCTGGATGTCTTCCTCTGTAATATCACGATGCAGGATGAGACGTTTATCTCCTTTTATTTTTGTGGAAGGAGTAGCAATATATTTTGCCAAACCTTTTGCGATCACACTTAGTACCTTCTCCCACGTCTCTGCTTCTTCTATATCGCGGTAGATGCGCTTTTCAATAAAAATTTTCTCGAGGCTGCCAAAATGCCATTTTTCCAAAAGCTCATGCAGGCGAATCTCAAGTTCCTGGCGTAATAGATCCTGTGTATGGAAAGTACTTTCACGCAGAATGTCTTCCACAGCCATGAATACGGGTTTGTTGTCCCGGATCACACAACAATTAGGTGAAATCGAAACCTCACAGGAAGTGAATGCATACAGGGCATCAATGGTCTGGTCGGGGGAAACGCCAGGCTGCAATTCAATGACAATCTCAACCAATGCGGCAGTATTGTCATTCAGTTTTTTGATCTTGATCTGACCTTTTTCACTTGCTTTGACGATTGACTCCATCAGTGCGAGTGTAGTCACACCATATGGGATCTCGCGGATCACCAAAGTACTTTTATCCAGTTTTTCAATACGGACACGAACACGCACTCTTCCACCACGTAATCCGCTTTGATAATCACTTACATCAATCAATCCTCCGGTCTGAAAATCCGGAAAGAGCTTAAATTTCTTTCCTTCCAAAACCTTGATGGATGCCTGGATAAGCTCAATAAAATTATGCGGAAGTAACTTGGTTGCAAGACCCACAGCGATACCTTCCACTCCTTGCGCTAGGACCAGTGGAAACTTAACGGGCAATGTGATGGGCTCATTCCGTCGACCATCATAGGATACCTGCCAGGGAGTTGTCTGCGGATTGATCGCAACATCTATGGCAAATTTGGTGAGACGTGCTTCAATATATCGTGGTGCAGCTGCATTGTCACCTGTCCGCACATCACCCCAGTTACCTTGTGTATCGATAAGCAGATCTTTCTGGCCCATGTTGACGAGTGCATCGCCAATGGCAGCATCACCATGCGGATGGAATTGCATCGTGAAACCGATGATATTTGCCACTTTATGAAAACGTCCATCATTGAGCTCCCACATACTGTGAAGGATCCTGCGTTGTACGGGTTTTAAACCGTCCTTGATGTCTGGAACAGCTCGCTCAAGTATGACATAAGATGCGTAGTCAAGAAAATAATCCTTGTACATCCCACCGAGATAGACGACGCCTGCGTGTTCGGACGTGCCCTGGGGTTGTTGGGGAGGTAATTTCTTTTTAGCCATAATACTACGGGTGTAAGCGGGTAAAGATACTCAGGAGAAGTTTATATTATAAAATATCAGTATTTGTTTACTGATGGATTGCACCCTCCAGCAGAGTTGCAGGATAGGCAGAGGAAATTAGAAATTGGAAATTATTGAAATTAGAAATTAAAAAAACCAGGTTAGGCAGGTTAGCTGTTTTCAATTTTAGTCTTCAATGCCTTCAGTGACTGAAGATCTTTGCTGTCCTCTTCTTTACCATACTTCCGGATAGCTTCATCCAGGATAATGATTGCTTCCTGCTTAGAGCCCGATTTGTGCATCAATTGGGCGTAGGTGGTTATATATTTTGGATCATCCCCTTTCGCAGCTTTTTCTGCCAGGGTTAAGGCAAGGGTCTGGCAGGGTTTGTTGTCAGCAGCATATTTATTCAGATCCAGTGCCATTTGATGCAGGCCTTCCGGATCATTTTTGACAAACTTCTTCACATGTGTATTGACAAGTTCATCTATGCGACTCATGTCATGAATTGCCAGAGCATATTTCAATTCACTTTTAGATTTGAAAAAATCAGCTTCAGAAGGAATATGTCTCTTCATGGCAGCAGCAGCCAATTCTATAAGCTCAGGAGATTCGAATTCAATAGCCCGTTTTGCCGTATTCTCGCTTGCCTGTCGCACTTTATCCAGGAACATTTGCTCCGATGTGATTTTGATAATATTCGACTTGTGCTTCTCAAGAACATCAAAACATTGGCAATCAACCTGTGATGCACCTTCCAGGATGAATTTCAGATTTTCTTCAGTGGTAAGATCTGTTTGGGACGCGATATAGTCATTGGCAATTTTCGTGGATGGTTTTCCAGCTTTATTTAACGCGGCGACATAATCATAGACAAGCTTGTAGCTGCGATCACCATCGGCATATGCTTTTTCATATTTTTTGCTCTTGTCATATTTGCCTGTGATAGACTGACCCAGGATGAGAAAATCTGCCGCGTTTTTAGCGCCAACACTTTTCTGTACGATTTCCTGTTGCCCATCAATGAAGAACAGGGTCGGATATGCGTTGACGGGAAATTTTTTGCGGAATTCGAGACCCATTTCTTTTTCCATGTCAATCTTCATGTTGATGAAGTTGGCATTGAAATATTCACCGACTTCAGGAGCGGTGAATGTATTGGCAGCCATGTTTTTACAGGGTCCGCACCATGTGGTAAAAGCATCGACGAAGATGATCTTATCCTCCTGTTGAGCCTTCAGGAGTGCGTCTTCCCAGGAGCCATGAAAAAATTCAATGCCCTGGGCGTGGATGGATAGAAAGGAAATGCAGGAAAAAAGAAAGGCAACACTGAATTGTCTCATGATGTCAAGGTATGAAAGGATAAAATTAGGGAAAAACCCGTGTGTAGGCTTCGGAAGCGAGTTAAGGGCGTCTTAATGTCCTGATAGCTTCGTCGGCCGTGTTTATACATCAACCCAACAAAATGGAGAGAATTCAGCGTTGCCTTTGCAACATCGTCAGCTTACAAGCTTTCGGTTACCTTCTGCGAGCTGTTTTCTTAGCTGCTTTCCGTGGAGCTGCTTTTCTTGCTGCTTTCCGTGGAGCTGCCTTTTTTGCTGCTTTCCGTGGAGCTGCTTTTCTTGCAGTTTTCTTAGCTGCTTTCCGTGGAGCTGCTTTCTTAGCTGCTTTCCGTGGAGCTGCTTTTCTTGCAGTTTTCTTAGCTGCTTTTTTAGCTGCTCTTTTTGGAGCTGCTTTTTTAGCTGCTCTCTTTGGAGCTGCTTTCTTAGCTGCTCTCTTTGGAGCTGCTTTCTTAGCTGCTTTACGTGGTGCTGCTTTTCTTGCAGTTTTCTTAGCTGCTTTTTTTGCTGCTTTCTTAGCTGCCTTTTTAGGAGCTGCTTTTTTTGCTGCTTTCTTAGCTGCTTTTTTAGGAGCCGCTTTCTTAGCTGCCTTCTTAGCTGCTTTTTTAGGAGCAGCCTTCTTAGCAGCTTTTTTAGCTGACTTCTTAGCAGCTTTTTTAGCTGCTTTTTTAGGTGCTGCTTTCCTGGCTGCTTTTCTGCCACCAGACTTGCGGGTAGATGTAGAAGCAGAAGCAGATCCATTGTCAGATGGATTTTCGGGTACATCAGCACCGCTTTCGCGAGCCTCGCTGAGACCGATCGCAATCGCCTGATCACGATCAGTTACCACATCACCTGAAGAAGATTCAAGCGATCCCTGCTTGTACTCATGCATTACATCGCCCATCTTGTCCTGAGCTTTTTTTGACTTTGCCATGATACGTTTTTGATTATAGTGTTAGAAAATAATTCGTGTTGTTATAACGAAACTAAAATTTATCTGGTAATAGTATGGCATCTTTTTTTTATCACGAAAAAAAACACTCATCATCATAATGGATCATGACGTAAAATCAAATCAAAATCAGTTCCCAATCACAATGATTTCTCTTTGACATCCTGTCGTTTTCTCAGGATCGCCATGGCAAAATTCAAACGTTCATAATCCAGGCTGTCACCCACCTGCTCTTTGATTTTTCCATTATGCTCACTATATCCACTGGCCCTCCACGCCTGTTGTGCCAGCACCAGGTCACCATTATGCAGAAATTGTTCCAAATCGATCGCTTCTCCTTTCTCATACATCTTTGCAAGGTGTGATGAGATAGTAGATGCACTCATTTTGCGTTGTATCGCGATATCTCCTATGGACATTCCCTGACGGAATAGATTGAGTGTTTCAATGTACGTCATGCCTTTAGGACGCTTTATCGTGTTTTGTTCCGTCATGTAATTACGGATCGCATCGATGAATTCCTGGCCGTATTTACTTGCCTTATAATCACCCACACCTGACAATGCGGACAATTCATCCACAGTAATGGGACGCTCAGAAGCCATTTCACGTAATGTTCCTTTCGGAAATATGGTGAATGCGGGAATTCCTTGTTCCCGTGCGATACCCTCACACACTTCTTCCAGTCGCTCAAGTAATTCTGCAAAAAATTTCGATGTCTTTGACTGCCGCTCGATGATTGGCTCCACATGTTCTTCCGGTAAACGTTGCAATGTCACAGGTTTACCATGATACAACACCGCATCACTCAAAGGCGTACACTGCAGCACAGAATGTTTGGTGTATTCAATTTCAAGCAATCCCTGGTTAATCATTTGAGTGATATACCACACCCATTCCTTGTAGGAATATGCTTTACCGGCACCATAGGTTTTGATCTGGTGCAGATTCCTGTCATAGATTTCCTTCCTGCCCGATCCGCGGAGCACATCTACCAGCATATTCATACCAATAGATTCCTGGCATCGTTTGCAGGCACTAAGCGCCATTTGCGCGAACTGTGTACCATCAAACCCTTCTGGTGGATGATGACAATGATCACAATGCCCGCAGGGCGCAGATCGGTATTCACCAAAATAATTCAGGATCACATTCGTCCTGCAATTCGTCGCCTGGCTATATTCCCAGATCCGTTCCAGTTTCTCTCGCTGCACTCGTTTGAACACATCATTGGCCTCACTGGCATCAATAAATTCTTTGTATACCGCAATGTCGCGGAATGTATAAAACATCAGCGCCTCAGCAGGTAATCCGTCACGCCCGGACCTGCCAATCTCCTGGTAATAGTTTTCAATGTTCTTCGGCAGATTGTAATGGATGATCCAACGGATATTCGGTTTGTCAATCCCCATTCCAAATGCAATCGTAGCACACACGATCTGCAGGCGGTCAAACTGAAAGTCTTCCTGTACTTTTTTTCGTGTGGTATTGTCAATCTCAGCATGATATGCCGCGACTTTGTAGCCATATCCCTGCAGGGTTGCTGCAATCTGCTCCGTGGTCTTACGCGCGAGGCAATAAATGATGCCGGGTTGTCCTTCACGTGCTTTTACAAATTCCCGGATCTGCTGGATCCGCTGCATACCCGTCCTGACGGACAATTGGATATTGGGACGTTCAAAACTGGAAAGAAATGTAAGCGGATCATTGAGCTGCAATTGCAGTCGGATATCTTCCTGCGTCGCTTTGTCAGCTGTAGCTGTCAGGGCCAACACCGCTACTCCGGGAAACATGGATGTCAATCGCGGTAACTGTGCATACTCCGGTCTGAAATCATTACCCCAGATGGATACACAATGTGCTTCATCAATCGCGATGAGCCCAATCTGCTGCTGTGAAATGTATTCCAGGAAATTTTGTGACAATGCACGCTCAGGAGATACATACAGGATACGCAGACTACGATCAGCAATCTGGTGATAGATGGTTCGGCTTTCGTCGCTCGATGTCCCGCTGTGCAGTGCACCAACCGTGATACCATTGGCGCGTAACGATCGTACCTGGTCATTCATCAATGAGATCAATGGTGAGATGACGAGTGTCAATCGATCACTGAGGACAGCAGGAAGTTGATAGCAGATGGATTTGCCGCCGCCGGTTGGCATGATGACCAGCGCGTGGCCTCCATCAAGTACATGTGTAATGATCGCCTCCTGGTGAGGGCGAAAGGTGCTAAACCCGAAATACTTTTTCAGGCTGTGATGTAAGTTTTCAACAGTCATTGTGATATTAGTTTTCAGCTAATGATAAAAACTAAAGATAACGCGAAATGGAAATCAGGTCAAGACCTAGAGATGCCTTTCCGCATGATACGATGACCGTACCAGTGGACCGCTTTCCACAAATGAAAATCCGCGTTCCATCCCTTGTTCTTTATACCATGCGAATGTATCGGGATGTACATATTCTGCTACTGCAAGATGCATCGGCGTAGGCTGGAGATACTGACCAATGGTCAGAACATCACATCCATGTGCCCTCAGATCATCCATCGCCTGTAACATTTCTTCACGTGTTTCTCCAAGACCCGCCATGATGCCTGACTTGGTACGTTTTCCAAAATCTTTGGTGCGTTGTATCTGCTCAAGACTTCGCTCATATTTTGCCTGTGGACGGACGAGCCTGTATAAGCGTGGAACAGTTTCCATATTGTGTGAAACGACTTCCTGTCCGCCGGAGATCATGCGTGCCAATGCATCCCAATTTGCTTTCACATCGGGAATGAGAGTTTCAATGGTTGTTTCTGGTGATAATTCTTTAACCTGCACCACAGTCTGGTACCAGATCTCTGCGCCACGGTCTTTTAGTTCGTCGCGATTTACGGAAGTGATCACAGCATGTTTGACGCCCATTAATGAGATTGCTTCAGCCACACGACGAGGTTCATCCTCATCATACTCATTTGGCCGGCCGGTTTTGACAGCGCAGAATGAACATGACCTGGTGCAGACATTTCCCAGGATCATGAAGGTAGCTGTACCTGCACCCCAGCATTCCCCCATATTGGGACAATTACCACTTTGGCAGATCGTGTGGAGCTTATAGGTGTCGACCAGTTGGCGCACCTTCCGGTATTCCTCTCCGATAGGCAATTTTACACGGAGCCAGTCAGGTTTCCGTGACCGGGGTTGTGAATCAGCGACTTGAAGGTCAATCATACGGACAGCAAAAGTAGGACTTATGCGGTAAAACACCACAAAGTAATCCGTCCCTCTAACCCCCTAGCCCCTGAAAGGCTCCGTCTAACCCCCTACCCCCTGAAAGGCAGGGCTAATCAGTGTTTAAGATTATTTATAATAATTTGTAACATATTAAAGAAAAGCTTAATATTTGCAAACCCATCTTTTATGCAACCACTTAGCTTTTTTATCCAGCAAAT
>JANPKZ010000054.1:0-6511 GCA_031426295.1 Saprospiraceae bacterium | reverse complement strand
CCAATATTTCCAACTTTTAGTTTTTAACTATTAACTTTTAACTATTAACTAAAGTTCGCCGATGTCTTCGAACCACAATTCCGGATGCTCCGCAATAAACTCCCGCATCATCTGTTTACATTCTTCGGATTGCAGATTGATAACCTCCACGCCGTGGGATTCCATAAATTGTTTAGCACCGGAAAAGGTTTCATCTTCACCTGCGTAGACTTTTTTTATTCCAAATTGGACGACAGCTCCTGCGCATAGATAACAGGGCATTAGGGTGGAATACAATACTGCACCTCTATAATTACCTACACGTCCAGCATTACGAAGACAATCAATTTCAGCATGTGTTATCGGATCTCCATCCTGCACACGTTTGTTGTGACCGCGTCCAAGTATTTCACCGTTGCGAATCAGGACAGAGCCAATTGGAATTCCACCTTCATCTCTTCCCTGTTTTGCTTCGTCAATGGCCATTTGCAAATATTCATCCATGTTGTTTTCGTTTCATTAAAATAAGATACACCACAAAGGATACGATAAATCCGACAAACCATGCATAGTGGTATAGGTTTGCAATCCACAACGGGACACTTTCTTTTGATATTACGTGTATGGCCACTAAAAATCCAGGCACATTTGGAAGGATACCTGCAAGCAAACCAATCAACGCAGCATAATTCCAGCCATTCCTGTACGCATATCTGCCTGTGGAAGAATACAACTCATACACTTCAAGTTGCTTGCTGCGAATGAAAAAATAATCAGCGATCATAATACCACCAATTGGCCCCAGCAAACTTGAGTAGGCAATTAGCCAGGTAAAAATATACCCGGTGGGATCAGAAATTAATTTCCACGGAAATATTACTATTCCCAAAATTCCTGTAATAAAACCACCAGTGCGAAATGATATTTTTGAAGGAGACAAATTCGCAAAGTCGTTGGCAGGGCTTACAATGTTTGCAGCAATATTTGTGGCCAAGGTTGAAATAGCAACAGCAATCATTGCCAAACTGACAATTATTTTATTTTCAAATTTTCCCGCCAATACAATTGGATCCCAGATCGTCTCACCATAGATGATCATCGTAGCGGAAGTAACCACCACACCAATAAATGAAAACAATGTCATCGATGAAGGCAACCCAATGGCCTGACCTTTCACCTGGGCATTCTGACTAATTGCATATCGCGTGAAGTCCGGAATATTCAATGACAATGTTGCCCAGAATCCCACCATGCCAGTTAATGCCGGAAAGAAAAATTTCCAGAACTCACCACTTGTATGAAATTTTGAAGGCTGAGCTAATATGGGGCCGAGACCATTTCCCGCATCTATGGCCCAAAACAACAATGCCAATGCTGCTACCGGAAGAAAGATCGCTTTAAACACAAGTAATTTTCGGATACTCTCCACACCGAGATACACCACATACATATTCAGCAACCAGAAAAGAAAAAATGTGATCGCCGGCCCCGTTTTCAATCCCCACGATGCAGGAAATATATCAGCCATTGTTTCCAGTCCCGGTATCCACAACCGTAACATCTGATACAATGCAAACCCACCAATCCATGTCTGTATACCAAACCATCCGCATGCTACGATCGCGCGCAATAACGCAGGAAGATTTGCCAACCGCGTGCCAAAACTTGCACGTGCCAAAACAGGAAAAGGTATTCCATATTTCGCACCTGCATGTCCATTCAATACCATCGGCACCAGCACAATGGAATTGCCCAAAAAGATCGTCAGGATTGCCTGCCACCAATTCATCCCACCTTCGATCAATGAGCTTGCGAGCATGTAGGTGGGGATGCACAGGCTCATGCTGATCCAGAGAGCAGTGTAGTTCCAGGTGTTCCACGTACGTTGAGAGATGGGGATTGGTGCGAGGTCTTTGGAGTAGAGATTGGACTCGGTCATAGACGGGTTCGACAGTTTCGTTTGCAGGTTTGAATTTACCTCATTAATTGATCGCATGTATTTCACAGAGCTTTTGACGCCAGATCTTAGATGCCAGATGCCAGACTCGTGGCGCAATTTTGGATTAGGGGATTGTATTATAATCAATCACTGCTTAATTTAGGGAATCACTTCACCGTTTAAAACAAAACCAATGAAACGTCACAATTTCAAACAGTTGCAAATTTGGCAATTGTCGATGGATGTAGTCGATGATGTCTATGATCTCACTAAGTACTTCCCAAAAGAGGAAATATTCGGACTAACACATCAACTTCGAAAATCTGCAGTATCCATTCCTTCAAATATTTCTGAAGGATGTGGCCGGGGAACCGATGCGCAGTTACTTCAATTCACTGATATTGCACAGGGATCAGCTTATGAACTTGAAACCCAGATTTACATTTCACAACGTAGGAAGTATGGTCCGGAAAAAGAAATCGAGGCAATATTGAATAAAATAGGAAATGTTCAAAGGATGATAGATGGGTTTCAGGATCGATTCAGGTAATTGTAAGTCAAAACCAGAATAGTCTGTCTAGAGTCTAGCATCTTGCATCTAACATCTGGCGTCAAAAGTTCCTTTCGTTTCACGTGATCTGAAACTAGGCCGCTATCTTTATACCACAACAATGCACCCATGCCAATAACCACAGATACAGACAGGTCCCAAATTATTCAGGACAACCTCGACTACACGCTCTTCTCATGGTCGAAGCAATCCGGCCTCAATCCAATTGCAATAAAGCATGCGGAAGGCGTCTACCTCTATGACTATGATGGCAAGCGATACCTCGATTTTTCATCCGGATTAATGAATGTCAATATCGGTCATGGAAATCAACGGGTGACAAGAGCAGTGACAGAACAGATGCAGCAGGTTTGTTTTGTTACACCATCGTGCGTGACGGAAGTGAGAGGATTGTTGGGAAAAAAATTATCGGAAATAACTACGGGACCTCTCAATAAATCATTTTTTACAGTATGTGGTGCAACGGCAATAGAAAACGCAATCAAGCTTGCGAGACTTTATACAGGAAAACATAAGATCATTGCGCGTTACAGGGCATTTCATGGTGCATCGTATGGTGCCATGACCGCGGGAGGCGATCCAAGAAAATTACCTTCCGATTCACAACAGGTACCGAATATCATTCATGTGGAAGATCCGTACTGTTATCGGTGTCCATGGGGAAAAGAAATTACCTGGTGCCAACGTGAATGTGTCAGCCATATCGAACGCGTCATTCAATTTGAAGGTCCGGATAATATCGCTGCGATTATGATGGAAGGAGAGAGTGGCTCTTCTGGTTGTATTAAATATCCACCAGACTACTTACAAAAAGTGAGAGCCTTGTGTGATAAATACAACATCCTGTTAATTGCGGACGAAGTGATGAGTGGTTTTGGTCGCACGGGTAGATGGTTTGGCGTGGATTACCATGGTGTGGTGCCTGATATGATTGCAACTGCAAAGGGAATTACTTCAGGGTATCTTCCGCTCGGGGCATTGATTGTTACCGATAAAATTGCAGAGCATTTCAATGACAAACCTCTGATGATCGGTCTTACGTATTCCGCACATCCGGTGAGTTGTGCAGCAGGATTAGAAGTATTAAATATTTATGAAGATGAAAATCTTATCACTAATGCTGCCGCTATGGGCGATTATATGGTGGAGCGCATGAAAGAGTTAAAAACCTTACATCCAAGCATCGGTGATTTCCGCACTACTGGTTTATTAGGTTGTATTGAAGTTGTAAAGAACAGGGAAACAAAAGAACCGATGGCACCTTTTAATGCTACTACCTCCGAGATGGAAGTAATGAATAAGGTCGCTGGGAAAATTAAAGAATTAGGGATGTATACGTTTGTAAGGTGGAATTACATTTTTACATGTCCGCCATTGACAATTACCAAAGAGCAAATTGATGAAGGGTTGGAAATAATTTCAAAAGCACTTGAGATTGCTGATCAAAATTGCAACTAGATAAATTGCCGCTAATTTCACTAATTACGCAAATAAAAAAAATAGTTAGCCACTGATTACACAGATTTCACTGATTACTGTAATAAAATATTTGATGTCTGTTATATCACATAGGGTGATCATAATAAATCCGTGAAATCTGCGTGCCTGCGTATTGTGAGCAGAAAATATTTTTTAGGACATCCAATTTACCTTGGACTCCGGATTCCACTTGATCGTAGTCTTTTTCAACTTGGTCCAAAATTCAATTGAACTTTTGCCGGTGATATCATTGACACCAAACTTACTTTCATTCCAGCCACCAAATGAAAATGGCTCACGAGGCACGGGGACACCAACATTTACGCCGATCATACCTGCACTGGCTTCTTCCATCACCTTGCGGGCCATCGCGCCACTTTGCGTAAACACAGAAGCAGCATTGCCATAGTTGCTTGCATTTTCAATTGCCAGTGCTTCTCCAATATCATTCGCACGGATGATGGCGAGGACAGGGCCAAAAACTTCTTCCTGAGCAATCGCCATATCAGGTGTGACATAATCGATGACTGTAGGACCGACATAATAGCCACGTTCATTACCTTCCACAACACAATTGCGTCCATCTACTAATACTTTGGCCCCGGCTTGTTCTGCTTCAGTGATATAGCGTTCGATACGTTCTTTCGCTTCTTTGCTAATAACACTTCCCAGGTTGACACCGGGAATAATCTTTTTGGCTTCTTCACAAATTTTAGCAATGATCGCATCTGTTGGTCCAACTGCCAGCATTGCAGATGCTGCCATACAACGTTGTCCGGCGCAACCACTCATGCTGGCTGTAATGTTTGATGCAGTCATTTCGAGATGAGCATCTGGTAAAACTATCAAGTGATTTTTTGCACCACCCAATGCGATACATCGTTTGAGATTATTTGTAGCTCGTCGATATACAATCTTTGCAACTTTCGTAGAACCTACAAATGAAACTGCCTCAATCAACGGATGATCACATATTGCTTCGACTATTTCTCTATCCCCATGCACGATATTCAAAACACCATCAGGCAATCCGGCTTCACTCAACAATTGCGAGATGCGTATTGCGGACATAGGTACCTGTTCTGATGGTTTCAGGATCATGCAGTTGCCTAGCGCCAATGCATTTGGTATTGTCCAGTGCGGCACCATGTTGGGAAAATTGAAAGGCGCTATTGATGCAACAACACCAACCGGTTTATATTCTACCCTGCACTCCACTCCCCTGCTTACTTCAAGCAACTCACCTCCTACAAGTTGTGGCAGCGAACAGGCAAATTCTGTGAGCTCAATACTTTTTTCAACTTCCGCTGTGGCCTCATCCATTGTCTTGCCATTCTCAACATGCACGAGATAGGCAAGCTCACTGAGATGTTTTTCCAATAACGTCTTATAGCGGTAGAAGATCTGCACACGTTCTTTGATGGGTGTACCTGACCATGCGGGAAATGCCTCACGTGCAGCTGTCACTGCGCGATCCAGTTCTTCGTAATCCGACATCGTCACAGAAGAGATCACATCGCCTGAAATGGGCGTGATCACATTTAATGTACGATCGGGTTGCGGCACATATTTACCTGCGATGAAATTTTGTGTTTCCGGGAAAAGGATTGATTCTGGATCCATGGCTTGTGTGTTAATGATCCTTCAAATATCGGGATTAAGACTGAGTAATTGCTGTGCCTTTCGAATCAGAGGCATGGCTTGCAGGGATTGCATGGGTTGCATGGCTTGGTCATTGAGCGGAGCCGAACGACACGAATTGGTCAGACGAAACTTTATAATTCCGAATTATTGTTCGGTCGTTAAGCGGAGCGTCGCACTGAGCGTTAGTCAAATGTGTCGAAGCGACACGACGGATCACTGATACTAGAAGTAGTCTGGAGTATTACTTCTCTCCTTCACCCTCTTTCTCTTCAGCCATTTCTGACTGGTTGATAGCTTCAATTTCCTTATCTATAAAATAAAGGCTTTGGGCACCGTCACCGATCAGGTTGATCTTGTCGAGTATGGTACGCATGAGGCTTTCTTCTTCGCGTTGTTCTGTGACATACCACTGGAGGAATGCATATGTACTGTGATCACTTTCGCTGATCGCAAGTTCTACGATTTCGTTGATAGACTTCGTGACTCTGCGTTCGTGTGTAAGTGTTTCTTCAAAAATATTCTTGACTGTACCGAATTGTGATGGTGGTTGTTGGATCGAAGGACTGATGGCGATTGAATCCATATCGATGAGATACCTGAATATTTTCATCATGTGCATATGTTCTTCTGCTGATTGGCGGTACATGAAAGACGCACATCCTTTCATGGCTTTTGTATCGAACCATCCTGCCATGGACAAGTACAGGAAAGAAGCATACCCTTCCATTGCAATTTGCTCGTTGAGGGCGGTCACCATTTTTTCACTTAACATCGGTAGGGTATATTATTTATGTGCAAGTTACGGAATAGTGATTCGTCTGCGACCCTACCCCCTGATGCTTCGGCTTGCTTATCCTCATCCTCGTGCTACCCTTCGACTTCCTATCCCTCATCCTTGT
>JANPKZ010000053.1:0-9753 GCA_031426295.1 Saprospiraceae bacterium | reverse complement strand
TTCCTCCAACTCCGTAACCTTAGTACCAACACTTGCTCGCTCATCATTCAACACCGTAAGTATCCGATCAATTTCATACCTCGTTTTCGTAACACTCTCAAGCGACTTGTTCACTTTCTGCTGAATAAAATAATCCGTGATCAAATTATCAAAAAACACATTGGTGAATTGTCCGAAAGATTCGATTTCAAGATTGATATTTAATTGGAATGCTGCATCGACATCCCGAAGTTCTTTGGCAAATTTGATTAGTGAATGTCGCGCTTCCTGGACCATTCCCCTCGCATGGTCGATCGCACGATATTTCATATTTCCCATGTGGCTTTGTTTTCCTGCCCACATTTCCCGCTGTCGCCAGTTTTTTGCTTCGTTCAAAAATTGCTCAGCTCTCATTACAAAATGATTAGTGACCTGTCCCGCTGTAATCGCCTCTTCCAGATCGACGGAATATCGTGTGAGCTGATCTGATTGTTTTAGGATCGCTTTTAATGAAAATGCCAATTCAGGATCTTTCTCAAGAATCTCTGCTTCGCGTTTCTTGTAAAGTTCTTCCACTTCCGCTGCCACCCGTTCCTCACTCCGTTCTTTTTTCAATAAAAGTTCCAGTTCGAATTTGATCAGCTCTACAGATTTATAAAGTTCATTAAACCGCAAAGACGCTTTCAGGTAATCATTACGCTCTTTATCGAGTTTTTCTTCACGATCACCGATCCATTTGCGGAACATCGTGGAGAGACCTTCTCTTTCAAGTGTCTCCACATCCTGCTGTTCCTTGTCAAGCACTTTTTCCATGGTCGCCAGGGCAGTCTGTTCTACACGTAATCGTTGCTGAAGTTCTGCAGTATGCTCGCGGACTTTTTTGATCTGTTCAAGTTCCGCGATTTTCTCAGTCAGTTTCTGATGTAGCTGGGTCATGATCCGCTAAAAGAAATCCTGCGCAGAAAGTTCTCGGAAGTATCAATATCAGATGAAAGGATCCTGTCACCTGACAAAGGGCTTACCTGCAGACGGTATGCTGCATGTATCTCTTCAATAGCCGATGATGATTGGTCTGGTCTCCGGTATTCCAGTGCCTGACAGGCGATCATCCATTCGATCGCCAATATCTTCCACACATTGTTGACTACTTCAAATAATTTCATGCCAGCACCTGCTGCCATACTCACATGATCTTCCTGCCCTGCACTTGTCACAATCGAATCGGTGGAAGCAGGATGCGAAAGGATTTTATTCCGGTTGACGATCGACGCTGCAGTGTACTGACAAATCATCATACCAGATTCCAGTCCGGGATTCGTTGCCAATGCATGCGGCAATCCGCGTTGTCCAGACAACAACAAGTAAGATCTTCTTTCAGAAATACTTCCCAGTTCAGCTAACGCGATCGCAAGAAAATCTGATGAAAGTGCAAGAGGTTGTGCATGAAAATTTCCGCCCGAAACAACCTGGGTTCCATCTTCATTTGAAAACACTAATGGATTATCTGTTACAGAATTGATTTCATTGTTGGCGATCTGCTGAGTGTACTCGATCACATCACGCGTAGCACCATGAACCTGCGGCGCACACCGGAACGAATATGGATCCTGCAGATGAGCCTTTTCACGTTTCAGGATAGTGGAACCAACAACCCAATGACGTATAGATGCCGCAGCCAGTATCTGACCAGGCTGATTTCGTTGCGTATGTATTCCTTCAAAAAGTGGCGACGGATGACAATCATATCCATCCATCGATACTGCCATGCACAGGTCAGACATGTTTGACAACCTGATCCCATTATCAACTGCAAAAATCAACCACGCCAGCGAAAACTGTGTGCCATTGATCAGCGCCAGGCCTTCCTTTGCTTCAAGACTCAATTGATCAATGCCGCTCAACTGAAGAGCCATCATCGCAGGCATTTGTTCGCGTTTATAGACAACCTCTCCTTCGCCGATCATTGGAAGACACAAATGAGCTAAGGGAGCAAGATCACCACTAGCCCCCAGTGATCCGAGAGATGGCACGACCGGAATAATATTGTGATTGTGTATATCAAGTAAAAACCGGACAACCTCTTTCCTCACACCTGAGTAGCCTTTTGAAAGACTAATGATTTTTAAAAGAAGGGTTAACCGTACGATAATGGCCGGTGCCGCCGGACCAACTCCACATGCATGCGACTTGATCAGGTTGGTTTGCAACTGGCGGATCTCATTAGGCGTGACCGCGATATTATACATCGAACCAAAACCTGTATTGATGCCGTAATATCGTTCGTCGGAATTTTCCAGGAGGGATTCGAGTCCTTTCCTGTTGGAATCTATCCGTTCCCAGACACTGTCCGATAGGGTGATCTTCTCCCCCAACATCCTGATAATGTCCGGTATATGCAGCTCCTGGCCTTCATACAGATAGTTTTCCATGCGCCAAAAATAATCAGGCTTATCCGCTCATGTTAATAAGGGTTTAGGATTAGGTTAAATGGAGGTTAAAGAATAGATGGTATGAGGTATTTAAAAATATATTAGTTCAATACTGTCAATGGATTACTATTTAAATTCATCATCTAACTCCTCAAGGAGGGTGAAACTTTTAGTCGAAAGCCTTCGTCTTATGCGCAGGATGAGAGCCAATAAATACAGTACTTTTGGCGTCTCTTCATCACATCGTTTCAAATTAATACCTCAAAACATGAATAAGATCTTTTTTGTACTCCTGTTTTTTGCTTTCGGAGCAGTAACCCAACTGAGCGCTCAGCGTATTGCCATCGTGGATATCACGAAAGTCCTTGAAGAGTTGCCTGATTATAAATCCGCCCAGACTGACCTTGACAACCTTGCTGCCACATGGCGCCAGGAGATCGCACTTGAATACGATCAGATCAAGGCCATGTATAATAAATACCAGGCTGAGCAGGTACTTCTCACTGAAGATGCCCGCAAGGCGAAAGAAGATGAGATCATGGAGCGTGAAAAAGCAGTTCGTGAACTGCAGCGCGACAAATTTGGCCCTGAAGGCCAGTTGTTCCGCAAACGCCAGGACCTGGTGCAACCCATCCAGGAGCGTGTCTATGCAGCTATTCAGAATTATGCTGAAGACCGTGGTTTTGACTTCATATTTGACAAAGGCGGCACAGGTGGCCTGATCTTTTCAAATGCAGAATATGACAAAACAGACGATGTTGTTCGCCTGCTATCCAATTAAGGGTCAATTCCCTATTTTTGCACACTTTTAAAAAAATCAATACCCATTGCAAATGAAATTATTTCTGAAATACAGTCTCATGTTCGCCCTGGCTTTCATGCTTCACATGACCGCCGGTGCCCAAAAAATCGGCTATGTTAACAGCGCCAGCCTGCTGGAAATGATGCCAAAAGTTAAAGAAGCGGAATCTAATCTGGAGACGCTCAACAAACAACTCCAGGCTAAAGGCCAGAAAATGATGGAGGACTTCCAGGTGAAATACCAGGATCTCGAGCGCAGAGCTCAGGCAGGTGACATCGCGCCAAAGGATCAGGAAGCACAGGTAGCTATGCTCAAAGAAGAGGAAAACAAGATCCTCGCGTTCGAACAGGAAATGCAAACACAACTGGCTGCAAAGCGTGATGAGTTGCTTGCTCCGATCCTTGATGAAGTACGGAATGCAATCCAAAGCGTTGCTAAGGATAATGGCTATTCCTATATCTTAGATGGTAGCCCTGGTGTAGGTGTTCTATTGTATGCAGATGATGCTACGAATGTCACTACCATGGTAAAAGCGAAACTTGGTATTCAATAAAAAATTGGATCATTCAAAAAAAATCCCCGGTCAACTGATCGGGGATTTTTTTTGCGGTCTACTCTTCTTCGTCCAATGATTTTTCATCTTTTGATTTCGGATCCAGCTTTTTATCATGGACTTCTTTATTCAAAAAATCATTGAGCTTGTCAATTTCAAATGTAGATTCCATTTCGCCAAATTCATTGACACGGATGTCAAATCCTTTCAGGCTTTCGTGAAACGGAGGCCGGTGTCCTTTTGGAACATCTGTAGCTTTTTTCTTCTTGGGCATCTTTTTACTTTTTAGAATCCTGCATGTTATTTTTTCTTGTCAGCCATCTTACGAAGACGGGCAACAGCTTTGTCTTTACCAAGAATAGCCGCAATTGCATATACATCCGGGCCTTGTGTGGTACCTGTCAATGCTGCCCGCAGTACCGGCATGATGGCACCCATCTTAATACCGGAGGTTGTGATCCATTCTTTAGCAAGAGTAAAAGTATTTTCAGCACTAAAAGGTTCAGCAGATTGCAGCACATCAGCAATGGAATGCAGCGCGTTAGCCAGTTCAGGCTGCCATTTTTTATCAATCTCTGCATCATCATATGAGATGTCATCTTTGAAAAAATATTGGCCTTGCGCAAATACATCTTTCAGCACATGAAGTCTTGGCTTGAGCAAATTAAATACAGCTTCCAGACTTTCATGATCCGGATTTATACCATTCGCTTCAGCATATTTCCGCAACCTGTCTTTTGAAGTTTCAAAATCAAGGTGCATCACATATTGCTGGTTAAACCAAAGTGCTTTTTCAAAATCAAATCGTGCTCCGGCTTTGTGAATACGTTCCGGATCAAAAGCTTCAATCAATTGATTAAGCGAAAATATTTCCTGTTCGGTCCCGGGATTCCATCCAAGGAATGCCAGGAAATTGATCACAGCTTCAGGCTCAAATCCATAACTATCAAAACCTAAAATATTTTCATCTGGATTATCTGATGGCCATGCTAATGGAAAAACAGGCACACCAAATTTTTGTCCATCGCGCTTGCTGAGCTTGCCATTCCCATTTGGTTTAAGGATTAGTGGCAGATGTGAAAACGTTGGCATCGTGTCCTCCCATCCGAAAGCTCGGTAGAGCAGAACATGATGAGCCGTACTTGGCAACCATTCTTCACCGCGAATAACATCAGTTATTTCCATCAGGTGATCATCAACGACATTCGCGAGATGGTATGTTGGAAATCCATCTGCTTTCAACAGGACTTTATCATCCAGTTCAGTGCTGTCAAATGATACATCACCGCGGATCTTATCCTGGATATGGATCGTCTTATGGGGTTCTACTTTTAACCTGATCGTGTACGGTGTACCTGAAGCCATCTTTTCCTGTAAAGCTTCAGTAGAAAGTGAGACACTATTGTTCATCTCAGCACGAACAGATGCATCGTATTTGAATGTCGCATGTCCCTGGTCAGCCAGTTTCTGCCGTGCTGCATCCAGTTCTTCGGGTGTGTCGAAAGCGAGATAAGCTTTGCCTTCATCAACCAGCCTGCGGGCATGAGCCTGGTAGATGGATGTTCGTTCGGACTGGCGATAAGGTGCGAAAGGACCACCTTCAGTGATGCCTTCATCCGGATTGAGGCCCAGCCATTGCAGGGCACGCATAATATATTCCTCGGCACCCTGGACAAAACGTATTTGGTCTGTGTCTTCAATACGAAGGATAAACTGGCCACCACGTTTGCGTGCAAGGAGGTAGTTATAAAGTGCAGTCCGTATCCCGCCGATGTGTAAAGCTCCGGTAGGACTTGGAGCAAATCTTAATCTTGTCATTATTTCCTATTACTTTTGCGTCGAATTTTAGAGCCTAAAACTTAGCAAGCAGTTAAAAAGCAGTGATTTTCAGCGCTTAATGCAGCAAAAAGCTTATACATATCGTTACCAATACATTTAAATCCTTGCTCAAAAATTACGCGGGGCAAAGATAACTAATCCGTGAACCAGTCTATTTCCCACATCAGCCCATGTATCTTGTCCATACACCACAATACGTTCAGGCCCTATTCCCTGGCTTGACGTGGAAAATGCCCCAGGATGGCAGGGAGATCTACCTGACGTTCGATGACGGTCCGATCCCGCAGGTAACTCCATGGGTGCTCGATATTCTCCGTCAATATGATGCCAAAGCAACTTTCTTCTGCGTTGGCGACAATGTCAGAAAGTATCCAGAGATCTTTGATCAGGTCATCGAAGAAGGCCACAGTGTAGGGAATCATACATTGAATCACGTTTCAGGCTGGGCAACAGAAAACATTTCTTACTTCAATAATATCCGTCATTGCGCCCGCATGGTGCACTCAGGTTTGTTCCGTCCACCCTATGGCAAGATCCGTCCCAGCCAGGTGTTGTTCCTGCAGCGTCATTACCGCATTATCATGTGGGATGTCCTGAGCGGCGATTTTGACAAGGATATTGCACCTGAAGATTGTTACCAGAACGTGATCCAAAACGCGAACTCAGGTTCTATTGTGGTATTCCATGACAGTATCAAAGCGCAGGCAAATCTTCGATACGCACTTCCACGTGTGTTAGAACATTTTTCAAAAAAGGGATACACATTCAGCGCCCTTAGCCAGGAAGTGCCCGTCGCTCACGAGCGCATGAAAGTTGCTGTTTAACATGAAAGTTGCTGTTTAACCAGCGGCTTCTATTTTTCTACAATTCTTCTTCCGTGATACCACTTGAGTCCAAGTTGTGGATGTAGTATTTCCAGATCATCAGGCACGATTTTTCCGGCAGCCATCACGTTTCCCCGAAAGATTTTTTTTAATTCCTGGATCCGTTCGATCCCCTCTGTTGCTTTGATCGCTCCACCAGATGTTAGTATGGTGTCAATATTTTCAAATTGGTTTAACCACCTAATATCCTCGTCCGCATTATCGACCAGATCAATGGCTTTGTGAAATGTAACCGGTAGTGGAAATGCTGCTTCAATCAATGGTAACATTGACACTCTATCAATTTTATTATTTTTCAAAAGGCCAAATACAAATCCTTCGATGGATAATTCTTTAAGTAGAAATATAGTATTAATCATCTCCTGTAATTCCTCCTCATTGGCTTCATAGCCAATTTCTGTGCTTCGAATCATGACACGGATTGGAATTGAAAGTGACTGGCATAAGGATGACACATTGTCTATGTCAGGTGTCATTCCTTCTGTTTCCAAACGCGTGCAGATCTCAACGCGATCAGCACCAAGTTGTTCGGCACGTATTGCTTCCTCCAGGTTGGTGACACATGCTTCCAGATGGAAAGTATGAGATGACATGTCCAATAATTTTTATGGAAAATTTTTAGCAATAAGAACCTGGAGAAGTAACAATGAAATGTATCAATCTAACAACATCAATGGTGAGGATTTTTTAAAATCCTTATAACCGTTTGGCGTTGCTACTTTGCCCAGAGGTTGTATTTCAGGATGCAATAAATCGCCCTGAACCCATCACGCCACCCGATCTTCTTTCCTTCCGCATACGTACGACCGTAATATGAAATTCCCACTTCATAAATTCTCACACCCTCTACCCTGCTCACTTTAGCTGTGACTTCTGGTTCAAACCCAAAACGTCTTTCCTTCAGGTCAAGACCTTTGATGATATCAGAACGGAATAATTTATAACACGTTTCCATATCCGTCAGATTCAGATTGGTAAATGTGTTGGAGATGCGAGTTAAAAATGCATTGCCGATCGAATGCCAGAAAAACAAAATGCGATGAGGATTACCACCCATAAAACGACTTCCATACACTACATCCGCAAACCCTTTGATGACAGGCCTGAGCAACACTGCATATTCATCCGGATCATATTCCAGATCCGCATCCTGGATGATCGTGTAATCACCAGTTGCTTTATCAATTCCTGTATGAAGTGCAGCACCTTTTCCTTTATTCACTTCATGGGCGAAATATTGCAGAGGAAATTCAGGAAACTGATTTTTGTATTTCAGGATGGCGCCTTCTGTATTGTCACTTGAATAGTCATTCACAATGATGACCTCCTTTGTCCACAGGTCGGGAAGTGTGGTCACCCTGACTTTGTCAAGGATCATGTGGATCGTTCGCTCTTCGTTGTATGCTGGGATGACTATGGAAAGAACCGGCAAGGATACGTCAGTTAGGTAGCGCGCAAAGGTATTAAATCAATCTGCAACCAGATGAGTCTCCGAAGCAAGATGTTTAGGATCAATTGTCTCACCATTTGCCCGGGATACCCTCGGATTCATCAGCCAGAACCACAGTGGCGGGATAAATGCTATTACAATAGACATTGGATATCCAAACGGCAGTTGTGGACTTGCATCCAGGTGCCGCAGCGCCTGGTATTTCCGGGTTGTCTGATAGTGATGATCCGCATGACGCACCAGCTCAAATAAAACAATTCGTCCCAGTTCATGATTCGAATTCCATGAATGCACTTCTGTCATAGGCTCATATCTGCCGGAAGCAAGTTTTTTGCGCAACAGTCCATAGTGCTCAATATAGTTGACCGATTCAAGTGATAGAATCCCGACAAGTGCAGTGCAGAAATATGATAACAACCCGGGCCATCCACTTACGCTAAAAACAAAAGCCAATAAGCCCAGATGTGCTGCATGCGCCCAACGTATTTCAGAGTAAAAAACAGACTTTTGCTTTTTCTCCAGCATGCGCTTTTCAATATGCCACGCATTGCGATACCCCAATGCAATACTGCGAACGAAGAAAAAATACAATGGCTCATTTTTCCTTGCAGTTGCAGGGTCTTCAGGCGTTCCTACTTTTACATGATGACCATAATTATGTTCGAGTGTAAAATGCGAATACAAGGAGGGGAGCAATAATAATCTTGCCATCCATCGGTCAAAATTATTTTGCCGGTGTCCAAGTTCATGTGCCACATTGATACCAGAGACACCCAACAATACACCCACATTCAATATCGAAAAAATACGTTCAGCAGTGGTCCAGTCATTATGACCCAGCAGCCAGATAAAATATCCCACGATCAGATAAATCGCAGGAACATTCAGATACAATAACCAGTCAAAAATGGGCAGTCTTGATTTTGCCTGTAATATCTCTTCAGGATCGGTGTAAGTCGATGCAGGTACAAACAACTCGATCAACGGCACAAGCAGGAATCCAAAATATAGTACACCGGGTGCAGCCCATCCTCCATAATAGAGGCCCAGGAAGCACGAAACCGGGACAATATATGCAAGCAGATATCGGAGGTCGCTGAATTTCATAAGGTGCTATCTTTACGCGTTCAAAATTAACCAAAGGTTCTGACAGCATGAGTGGAGACTTTATACCCATGGTGGTAAAAGAAATACGGCAGGAAACGAGCGAGGCTGTCAGCATTCTGCTGGAATACCCGCAGGATCAGGCAGATAAGCTTGATTTTAAGCCCGGCCAATACATCACAGTGAAATGGCATGATGGCACGAAAGAGTTTCGCCGCTCCTATTCCCTGAGCTCAGTTCCGGAGGACCCGCACTTAGCAATTACGATCAAGGAAGTCAGTGGCGGCCAGATCTCTCCGGTCCTGACCCGCAAACTAAAACCCGGTGATATCCTCGAGATCCTGCCTCCGGAAGGAAAATTTACAGCCCATTTTGGCCCCGAAAACAAACGCAACATTTTTTTAATTGGCGCCGGAAGCGGGATCACACCTTTGATTTCCATCGCACGCACCGCACTTGAAAAAGAACCGCGTAGTGTTGTCGTTCTACTCTATGGCAGTCGCCAGCCAGACCAGATTATTTTTAAAGACAAGCTGGACGAATTATCAGGGCATTATTCAGGACAATTTTTCGTCTATCACACGCTTTCGAAACCAGATGCCGGTGGAGGTGTTTTGAAATCCTTATTTGGAAAAAAGAAAACGGAATGGACCGGTCTGAAAGGAAGGATCAATCCACACCGTATTGAAGAGACTTTAAAAAAACATGCGGTG
>JANPKZ010000052.1:0-53311 GCA_031426295.1 Saprospiraceae bacterium | reverse complement strand
GTGACTTTACTGGGAGCTGTCTAAGGTAAAACTGGTGACTGGGGCTAAGTCGTAACAAGGTAGCCGTACCGGAAGGTGTGGCTGGAATACCTCCTTTTATTTATAAGAGTGTACTATATCTAAGCTCCTTCTTCCCTATCTTTTTAAAAAACTAAAAACTAATAACTAAAAACTATAAGTTGGTTTGTCAGACTTTCAGTCTGACCCAGGCAACTCTTAGTTCCTACTTCAACTTTTAGTTTTTAGCTTTTAACTTTTAGTTTCTTACCGTCCTGCTTATTAAATATCCATTACGGAATTGATTTTGACATTACCGGGCATATTTCATCTGAAATTTTGCCTGTTCAATTATGTGATTATCTTTGCCGTCCGTTTCGCCAAAAGTGTGGTGAAAACAACATTGAAAAATTGAGCAAATGATATGGGTCAGCGAGACTCTTTCCCGGAGCGATACCGGGCATATCAGCATGCACATCTCCCTGGACGGGCAGCAATCTAGCCGAAAACTGTCTGAAATGGGATCAAGATGTGGTGAAGTTCTTTGACAAGGATGGGGAGCGTCGTGAGGAGAGATACCGATGCCGGCTAATCACCGGTGGATTGGTAAATCTTCTTATTAATTTACAATTTCCGCTTCGGCGGAGAGAGTAGATTTTTTATTTGGAGACGAGTTTATTAAATTATTTTATGCTTATGGCATTGAAGATTAGGAAGCGATTAAGAGTGTATGGGGAATGCCTAGGCTCTCAGAGACGACGAAGGACGTGGTAAGCTGCGATAAGCTGCGGGGAGTTGCAAACAAACTTTGATCCGCAGATGTCCGAATGGGACAACCCCTATGGTTGAAGACCATAGACTGCACGCAAGTGCGGAGACAACCCGGAGAACTGAAACATCTAAGTAACCGGAGGAATAGAAATCAACGAGATTCCCTTAGTAGTGGCGAGCGAACAGGGAATAGCCCATCAAGTATTATACTGAATAGTAGAAGTGGTCTGGAAAGCCACACCGTAGAGAGTGAAAGTCTCGTAAACGAAATGAAGTATAGTATGAATTGAGTAGGGCGGGACACGTGAAATCCTGTCTGAATATGGGGGGACCATCCTCCAAGGCTAAATACTCCTGAGAGACCGATAGTGAACCAGTACCGTGAGGGAAAGGTGAAAAGGACCCCGAAAAGGGGAGTGAAAAGACCCTGAAACCATACACTTACAAGCGGTAGGAGCCTTGCCTTCGGGTGGGGTGACTGCGTGCCTTTTGCATAATGATCCTACGAGTTGCTCCTGACTAGCAAGTTTAAGTCCGAGGAAAGGACGGAGGCGAAGCGAAAGCGAGTCTGAATAGGGCGATTAGCTAGTCGGGGCAGACGCGAAACCACGGTGATCTACCCATGGGCAGGTTGAAGGTTCGATAATCTCGAACTGGAGGACCGAACCGGTGTACGTTGAAAAGTGCTCGGATGACCTGTGGGTAGGGGTGAAAGGCCAATCAAACCTGGAGATAGCTCGTACTCCCCGAAATGCATTGAGGTGCAGCGTTGGCGTTTTCTGTATTGGAGGTAGAGCTACCAATAAGGCTAGGGGGCTTCGCGGCCTACCAACCCTTGATGAACTCCGAATGCCAGTACAGATAACCAGCAGTGAGGCGCGGGGTGCTAAGGTCACGCGCCGAGAGGGGAATAACCCAGAACAACAGCTAAGGTCCCTAAGTATACATTAAGTTGATCTAACGATGTGAGGATGCTTTGACAGCTAGGATGTTGGCTTGGAAGCAGCCATTCATTTAAAGAGTGCGTAACAGCTCACTAGTCGAGCGTTCTTGCGCGGAAAATGATCGGGCATCAAATGTATCACCGAAGCATTGTGAACGAAAGTTCGGTAGGGGAGCATTCTAATCTGCATTGAAACCGAATCGTGAGATTCGGCGGAGCGATTAGAAAAGAAAATGTAGGAATGAGTAACGATTAAAACGGTAAGAAACCGTTTCGCCGTAAGACTAAGGTTTCCTGGATCGATGTTAGACAGACCAGGGTGAGTCGGGACCTAAGAAAAACCCGAAAGGGGTATTCGATGGCAAACGGGTTAATATTCCCGTACCAGTTTACAATAAAAGGGGACGGAGATCTGAACTGATCGCGCACTGACGGAATAGTGCGTTGAACCAATCGCAAGGTTGGGATAGTACCCCAATCCCGCAAGGGTGAGGGGATAGTGTCAGGTAAGTTCTTCCAAGAAAAGCCGAAGTAAACTGCTCGTACCGTAATCCGACACAGGTAGTCGAGGAGAGTATCCTCAGGCGCTCGAACGATTCATGGCTAAGGAACTAGGCAAATTAGACGCGTAACTTCGGGAGAAGCGTCCCTCAGCAATGAGGCGCAGTGAAACGGCCCAGGCGACTGTTTAGCAAAAACACAGGACTCTGCTAATTCGAAAGAAGACGTATAGGGTCTGACACCTGCCCGGTGCTGGAAGGTTAAGGAAGGGGGTTAGCGCAAGCGAAGCTCTTGACTGAAGCCCCAGTAAACGGCGGCCGTAACTATAACGGTCCTAAGGTAGCGAAATTCCTTGTCGGGTAAGTTCCGACCTGCACGAATGGTGTAACGATCTGGGCTCTGTCTCAGCCATGATTTCGGTGAAATTGAAGTATCGGTGAAGATGCCGGTTACCCGCAATGGGACGAAAAGACCCCGTGCACCTTTACTATAGCTTCACATTGGTCTTGAAACTAAGATGTGTAGGATAGCTGGGAGACTTTGAAGCAGCCACGCCAGTGGTTGTGGAGTCGTCCTTGAAATACCAGCCTTTTTATTTTTAGGTTCTAATCCCTAACGGGAGACAGTGTGTGGTGGGTAGTTTGACTGGGGTGGTCGCCTCCAAAAGAGTAACGGAGGCTCGCAAAGGTGCCCTCAGTACCGTTGGTAATGGTACGAAGAGCGTATGAGTATAAGGGTGCTTGACTGAGAGAACGACGGTTCGACCAGGTGCGAAAGCAGGCTCAAGTGATCCGGTAACTCCACATGGGTGGGTTATCGCTCATAGGATAAAAGGTACGCCGGGGATAACAGGCTGATCTCCCCCAAGAGCTCATATCGACGGGGAGGTTTGGCACCTCGATGTCGGTTCGTCACATCCTGGGGCTGGAGAAGGTCCCAAGGGTTGGGCTGTTCGCCCATTAAAGTGGCACGTGAACTGGGTTCAGAACGTCGCAAGACAGTTCGGTCTCTATCTATTGCGGGCGCGGGAATATTGAAAAGATCTGACACTAGTACGAGAGGACCGTGTTGGACGTACCTCTAGTGTACCAGTTGTGGCGCCAGCTGCACCGCTGGGTAGCTACGTACGGAACGGATAAGCGCTGAAAGCATCTAAGCACGAAGCCGTCTTTAAGATGAGTATTCCATTCTCCCTTGCGGAGATGAAGGGTCGTAGAAGACTACTACGTTGATAGGTTATAGGTGGAAGTGCAGTGATGTATGGAGCCGAGTAATACTAATCACCCGAAAGCTTCCTTTTTTTATTTAAGAAAAATTCACGGAGGCAACTCCGTGACACCGATTCGTTCGACACATAAATGACAATCCCCATCTCTTGTTTTTTACTAAGAAATTAGTAAACCTTCCATAGGTTTACCAACGATTAGTGTGGCTCGAAGAGTGCCGTACGCCTATGGCGCACAGCTTACAGAGTCACACATTGAAAAACGATTGAGGTAAGACGATAGCCGGTTTTCGATTTGCAAAAATCTAAACTCAAAATCCAAATTCCAAAATCAAAGATCAAATGGACATCCCGCAGAAGTGCAGGACACTCACGCCTCAAAAACGTGGACCATTTAAAAGCAAATGGTGGCTCACGCTAAAGAGCGTGACAAGTTCCGCAAAGGAACATCCATTTAAGAACAAATGGTGGCTATAGCAAAGGGGATCCACCTCTTACCATTCCGAACAGAGAAGTTAAGCCCTTTCACGCCGATGGTACTGCCGCAAGGTGGGAGAGTAGGTAGCCGCCTACCTTAAAACAAGGCCTGTAGAGCAATCTGCAGGCCTTTTTTTTATGCCCGAATGTGAGAGGAGTGAGAGCGTGAGAGGTGAGAGCGTTAGAGAAGTGAGGGCGTGAGAAAATTGAAAGCTTGAAAAAAGTGAGAGCGTTACACTTCCTTCATGAATAGGAAGATATGGAAGACTGGATTGGACGATAATAACAAATCAAAAATCTAAAATCCAAATTCCAAAATCAAGTAATATTACCTGCCCAATCCCCATCCCTGCATGAAGTCAAAACTTCCAATACTCCTGCTGATCGTTGGCTTTTGCTACACGCAATACATCATGCTCGATCGCATCAGTCCCAACACGAGAGCAGTCATCTGGTCTGATGCAGAAGGCTATTACAAATATCTCCCGGGACTTTTTATCATTAAAGATTTTCATCAATTGCCCGCCGGCAGCGTATGGCCCTATGTCAATGACAAAGGCGAATACGTGGACAAATACTCCTGCGGAGTTGCATATTTCGAATTACCATTCTTCCTGGTTGGGCATATGATCAACAAGATGAAAGGCGGCGAACAGGCAGCAGATTATTACAATCCTAATTATTCAAAGGCCATCGCAGTCGGTGGCGTCACAGCGACTTTTCTGGGGATGCTGTTTTTATTTCTCGCTCTGCGTCGTGATTTTTCAGAATGGATTTCGTTATGGACTTTATTTTCCATATTCCTCGGTACGAACCTGTTCCATTACACAACAAAAGAAATGGGGATATCCCATGTATATTCTTTTTTCCTTTTTTCCTTCCTGATCTTTCATCTCCCCAGGTTTCTGAAAGATCCCGGTTTACGTAATAGCATCTTTCTGGGTGGAACATTGGGATGGTTATTTCTGATACGACCTACCAATGCGATTGTATTCTTATTCCTGCTGGGATATCAGGTGTATACGATCCCTGAACTAAAATTCAGGATACAGTTTTACCTGTCGAATTATAAAAGCCTTTTGTGGATAGCACTCACTGCATTCCTGTTTCTGATTCCGCAATTTCTGTATTGGAAAGAGATGACAGGACAATGGATCTATTATTCGTATACAGAAGAAACATTTAAATACTGGAGCCAACCAAAAATAGCCGCTGTCCTTTTTGATGTACAGAATGGATTGTTTTTATATTCTCCTCTAGCATTACTGATGATGGCAGGCATAGTCTATGGATGGATTGTGAAAAAATATCACGCGCCTGTGATGTTGCTCATTTTTGCTGTAGCCACCTATGCATTTGCGAGCTGGTGGGCATGGTGGTTTGGTGGCGCATTTGGTCATCGCTGCTACGTTGAATATTATGCACTATTCGCCCTGCCTCTGGCAGGATTATATGAAAAAGTATGGTCATCAAAATCATCTGTCTTGCGATTTGGATTTCTGGTGCTGACTATCGCACTGATGATCTACAGTGTGAGGCTTTCGTATTTGTATACTTCGATTGGTGGACCATGGGATGGGCCTGACTGGCGGTGGAACTGGGATAAATACAAATGGATCCTGGACAATTTCTTCTAGCCGGAGGATTCAGTGAACGCGCCTGACTGGTTGTTTTTGCGCTATCTTCGGACTTCGTTTGGAATTGAAGATGATCAAGATAATGAAGTCACAATTGCGTATAGTTGTAATCCTTTTCCTGGCCTTTTCGTTTTTATCGTCCTGTAAAGAAAAGACAACTCACGCCAAAGGGATTGAACTTGAAGATGTTTTCGAGCATCCCCCCATTACAATTAAATCCGTAGCGAAATCATACATCAGCAAAGTGACTGCGGAGGCTATCAATGACATGGACGAAACCATCCTGTGCATGTCAACGACAATCAATGATAATCCGACCACATATTTTATCCAACCTGACAAAGTGGATCTGAAAGATCTTTCTTACCACTATGCGGATGCGGAGATTGTGGATATGAAAACTGCCTTGCTCCTGCGCGATACGGAAACTGGAAAGAAAACACTTATATACCTGCCTGGAAGATTTCCGATCGACAGTATGGAAATGAAAGCGGATGTAATGATACCGGTGCTGGGGATATCACAATATCAGTCGTCACTGGAAAAGATTACGTCACGATGGACACAGATCGTGTGCAAATGTGTGGACATGACAGTCAGTACAGATGTATATAAAGACAGAACTGTGAATGATTGTGATACGGGTGGTGTAGGGGAATCAGAGTGTGCATTATCAATAAAAGATTCTGTCGCCAGTTGCCAGACGGTTTGTAAGGCGGGCGCTACGGCATGTTGCTGGTTTGAGTTTTAGGAAACGTAATACATGTCACAAACAAGAAATCAAAAAATCAAAGTAGAATTAATCTGGTGGGTAGCTGCACTTGTACTGGTAGCACTTGTTCTGATGCCGATTCGGATCAATGCCCCATCCTATCCGTTTTTCTTTCAAAATGCGGTCTTCATTGTGGCGTTCGTCACCATCTCACGTTATATATTTCATTTGCGCATCTCCCTGATCGCGCGGATGAAATGGATCAAAGTATTTCTCATCCTCGGATCGGCAGCATTGTTTTTTTTTATGACAATGTTACTCGGAGATTTTAATAATTTTCTCGAGGAAAGAGGGCTGCAGACTTTGGTAACGCATCTGCATGTGGATCAGCAGACACGGACGATGAACTACATCAAAAGTGAGATGATTTTTTTTGGTGTAGCGGCGATCATTGCGGGAATCATACTGCCATTTCGATTGATTATTTCGCTTTGGCGTGTCAGGAATCGCGGGACAGTGTAAATCACAAACCTCTATTCTTCCTCATCTTCTGTCTCACGTACCCGTCTGACAATATCGCCTTGTGTGATCCCTTCCTGGAAGATGATAGACCTCACTTCATGCATGTTAACAGCAATATCAGCCTCAAGCAAGTCAACAGATTCTCCTGGGTATTGTGACGTAAGTAAGGATGTCTGATCATCAAGCCAGGCAGTAAAATCAGTTGGGAAATCAGAATCCGGATCTCTATTCATATTGTCAGGGGCTTTTTCAAAAATGATTTTTTTTCGATTCTTACGACCTAATGTGTTGGGAATGGAAAGTTGAAAAACAGCATAGTAATGTGCATGTGATTCTTTCATGGCGTCGGTAATTGAATATAAAAAATGAGCATTGGTTCTGGCTAACAAAGTAAACAATGCGGAAGTTGAATTCCTTACGATTTTTCCTTCAGCATGGTTCTCAAAAACAAAATTTCGCTACGCAGTTCCAGCACGAGCTGATCGTACACAACCTTCACATCCGGAAGAACTATAGGAGAATGTTCATGTGCATCTGGTGCCGGGATATGAAGACCGGTATCAATCAATTCGTGGATATCAAGATTTAATACTTCGGCAATCCGTACAAGGCGGTCTACCGTCATGACGTTTTTTCCTGATTCAAGATTGGCATACGAGGATTGACACATCTGGAGCTTGTCCGCCATGTAATCCTGCGAATAACCGCGGGAGAGCCGGCATGTGCGGATGATCCAGGCTATCTTTTGAGAGCTGGACATGAATTTTATCGTTTAAACTGATGAAACTAACTTAAGTTGATAATCAGCAAGTTAGATGCATTGAGGTACAAATGAGGTACAGTATTATGATTACCCTTAATGAAGTGATCAAGGTATTAGGGCTTGATACAAAGATAATTATGCCTTTTTAGACGAAAATTCAATCATTGGCTAGTTTTTTGCGTTTATTTGAGGTAAGCGTCCCCGCATCATGTACAACCCTTCAATAATTGCAAATTTTTTCTTAGCGAAATCTCTGTCCACTGGCATTCCTGTTACCCCTATGAAACTGTTGAAACTCGTTTATCTATCTCATGGCTGGTATCTGGGTTACAGTAAAGAACCTCTAATTTCTGAAGCCGTTAAGGCATGGCCTTATGGACCCGTTATATTATCGCTTTACGAACGTGTTAAAAAGTATGGAAACAAACCTATTGCCGAGCTCATTGATTTCAATTCAGATGGGAAGGTAGGGCCCGAAGAATTTCCAACAGGCAGTTTCGTTCATAAAATATTAGAGAGTGTTTGGAATACTTATAAAAATTATACAGGACTCCAATTGTCAGATTTGACGCATAGAGCTGATTCCCCTTGGGATAAAACGATTAAAGAGTCTGGCGTCTATTCAGTAATACCGTACAATTATATTCAAGATTATTACGAACGACTTGTAAATGCTCAACAACCCGCACAGCCAGCCGCCGGTTGATTCAATAACGGATCCAGCGACCAACCCACCTGCTAAGTTTACAGACGAACCACCAGGCAAACCATCCAAAAAGGCACAGAAGGAATTTGCGGATCTTTTTGGTGAAAAACAAAAAGTCCTTCATAGGGTGTTTATTGTTGCAATCCAGTCTGCTGCAGCCATTTTAGGAGCAGTCTTAGTGATAAGAATTTATCACATGGTAATGCCTTACAGTTGTCAGTGGCTTTGTGATTTTCAACTTCAGGCTCTTGATAAATTCCTATTTAGCGGGGTTATAGGGGCGTTAATAGGCAGGCATTTTGATAGTGCTTTTAAGGTTAAGGATTAAATCTTAATCTTATCCCTATCATAAACCATTTGTCTGCAATACTTTGTCATAGCAAAATCAAAATCTGACTCATTTCCAGGGAGAAGGAAAGCTGTTGGTATTTCCCAAGAAATTTGATAGTCTTTGTACCACAACCTAACCAAGTAGGATTGTTCCTTTAGCAGCCTTTCTAATTGAGCTTCATCGTCTGGCAACCCTATTTTGACTGCGAAAATCTTTCCTCTGCAGTTATAATTTAAATTTTCAAAAGCAATGCTTCTCATTATTCAAAAGTTTGAGGTAATACATTAAATTTTGTCATATCACTCAGAATATGCTTATTGGATTGAAGTTTAAAGGTGCAATTTTCCATCTGAATTTATCATTCAATGCTATGAAATTCGTGTAATAAAATTATTCACACCTTCATACATTAATTCTACTCTGTCTTGAGTATACTCTGTATATTTTCCATGAGCGGCATTATTTCTAATATCTAGCCAAGCAGTAACACTTTTCTGATCACCTAACTTATAAACATTAGCTTTCACTAAATCCGCATTTAGAACTTCTGCTTTCTTAAAAACTATTTTTCCCAATTTTTCAAATGAAATCTCTATTGAATTTTTATTGCATAATTGTCTTAGATGCTCTTCAAGTACAGATCCTATCATTACAGCCGAAGCATCTTTATAGCCTTCATCAAGTAGGTACTTTGACATTTCAAGAAAATCACCAAATACTTCAGCTGTTATCAACTCTCGTACTGTGTATAACCAACCTTTACTGACCTCGAATCTCAACGCTCGTAATATTTCAATTCCTGCATTGACACATACGACCGAGTTTTCATAAACACTTTTATTAAAAGCAATGAAATAACTATCGTTGTCTTTAAACATAAAATTAAGAAGAGACATAGCAGGCGCTCTAAAACCAACATACTTATCGTATGGAACATGAAACTTATCATTCACTCTCCTTAAAGTCGATACCTCTATTCCCAATGAAATAACATACTCTAGTCTTTCAATTATGAGTTCATTATTCATAAATCTTATAGTTAACAGTAACTAGGGTTGAAACTTGGCAAAACGTAAGACCAACATGACTACCATGATACTTGTCCCGCTAAGAAATGTGGAGCTAAGTTTCATAATTGGGCTTGAAAGTCCATCAAGGTAATAATTCCTAGATATTTGCTGTAACGTTTCTGAGGCCAAAAAAGTAATATTCTATTTGCAACTTTCACATTCTGTTTCTCTGCTTTTCATTCGAATATATTCTGATCGCCATCTTTTGATGCAGGTTCGATTCCTGCCGGGGCTACTCTCTTTTCGAAATAGACCAATATTCAATCTGGAAGCCATAATGGTTTAAACTGCAGAAATCAAACAGGATGGTAAGTTGGATAAAGCAAATTAGGAAGCTTGTAATTAGATTTACTATGTTGCAGACCTTCCAGTTGCAGAATAAATTGTATCAAGAACCTCCATGCTTAATGGCCAGTCTGATCCTGATATAAATGTGTAATGATTTTCGAAATAGTAAAGTATAAGTAAAACTATTGGTTGACGAAATATCAAGCCATATTTAGGATTGATCTGCTTTTTTAGCTCTAATTCATTTTTATTGATGAAATGTTCAACTTGCAAAACATCAACTTTAATTTTTGAAAATAATTTAAAAATATCATCAGTAATATCTATATCCAATTCTTCTCTTGTAAAATCCGGAACAAATTTTTTAAACCACTCGAAAAGAGTTGTTATGTACAGATTATAATATCTATTCTCATCGGTCATTGATTTAAATATTTCTGAAAAGTATTCATCAGTAGCCTCCATTAGGGCCATAGACCTTGCTAATTTACGAATAATTTCTTTATCATTCTTATAAGGACCTTTGTACGTACTATCATGACTAACTTCAGCAAAAGCATGTTGAAGTAAAGTTCTGATTTGAAGTTCACAAGTCAGTTTAGGCTTCAATTCTTCACTAAAGGAGTTATCTGAATCTAACGGTTTCAAGATAAAATGCACAGATTGATAATCAAACTCTTTTGGCTTATCATCTATTCCGTTTCTAATATCTCTATCCAGCCTTGCTTTCCAGCCGTGATAATCCTTTATTAACTCCGTTATTACGTAAATGTCTGATGATTTAAGGACAACGACTCTAGTACCTACTTTATCTTCGATTTCCACTAAAGGGTCAGTGTAATTTTTGCCACGATAAAGAGCTTTGATTACATAACCCACATCATCCTTTAACCTATGTTCAGGAAGATATTTTATACAATTTGTTTTAATTAATGGAGGTAAGATTTGATTAATGAGAATATCATCTACTTTTTTACCCCATCTTTCTAGCTCAGACTTTATCTGATTGAGTTCACCTAATATACCTAATTCATTACTATTCATTTGCAGTATAAGGTTTGCCTTTGATTTTAAGAATAGTATATTCTGGATTTTCTACAGATAGAAGATCGAGTGCAGCTGAATCATTAATTAGTTCTACTTGTCTATCAAAACCTTCTTCTGGTCCTCTAACCTCAATATTTCCTTCAAAATTCCAGTTTCGCTTATTTAATCTAGACAGTATTAAAATGTCATCTTTCATAAAGGTTCCTGACAATTCTCCAACGACATCTCGAATGTACTCGTCTCTCAATCCTCCAGCGCTTGGAATGAAAGTAATTGCAAATTCCCTTGGAGAAATTAAGGCACCTGTGTTATCATGAATTTCGTTTTTAAGCGATCCAATTAATTTCATTTTGAGCTCATCATCTTTAACCCTATTTATGAAAAAAGTAAAAGATTTATCGTAAAATTTCTGCGTTTGTATTTTTGCATTCTTATCATCTGAGAAACCTAAAAATTCCTTATAAAAATATGATGCTGGTTGAGAGTCAAATCTAAATTGGTCATCGTAAAGAAAACAACCATAATTTGGACTACCATCGTCGTTAGCTTCCTTCTGGTAAATTATGCCAATTTTAAATAACTTTTGGGATGGTGATAAGAATACTTCATCTAAAACTGAAATGTGGGTTTTACCCTCAGCAATAGATAATCGCAAAGCTTCATGTGGCTCAGCCTTTATAACAATAATTATTGATCGGTCCGTATTGGAATCTATAGCATCTATTATTAATAGATAACTTGTAGGAATGTTAGGTCTTGTCTGACAAGATCCCAACAGTTCAGCAATACTAATCGATGAAGAAATAAATTCATCCTTACTTGATCCTGGAATGTTAATCGCTAGATCAAAAAAAGATTCATGCTCCGTTTTTTCAATTTCCATTTCAAATGCCTTAGCATCTCGTCCTGCAGCGTCTCGCAACCTTTTTTTCAATAAAAGCAAAACTCTTTCATCAGTATTTAATATCTCATCTGATGGCTCAATTGATGAATGTGTTTGTCCTCGCTGTTTAGCTAGAATGTTGTGTATAATAACTCTTGTAACACTTAAATCTGAATAGTTTATCATAATATGGTAGTTAAATATTTCGTCTAATCCTAAAGAATTTTAATTGCGATAGAAGCATCATATTCGATCCCTGCAGCCTTAAGCTCTTTCAACAATGAGCTCTTCCACCTTTCATCCAATTTTGTATGTAGTATACCACTAAGATCCGATGGAATTTCCGTCCCTTCCCTCACTATCATCCTTACCCTATCCCTTCCTAATTTGCCCATGAAATAACCGGTTTCCAACAAAACATTTTGGCGTGCTCTTTTAGTTAAGTCCTCTTGAATATCATCCGGAGTAAATAGTGCAATAGCAAAACCGGCTTCCTGGCTTTCTTCAATCAACTTTTCAATTATTGTACGCCCTCTGTCTTCCTGTTGATGCAGGATTACAGGACTAACTTGGATAGACCGAAGGAATAGTTCTACCTCCATCTTCAATCTCTCATCATGCCCATGGATGATAAAAACTTTTTGTGGTACTTTCTTTTCGGTCGTGTTAGACTGAGGCTTCACAGTTTTAACTGATTTTGATTCAAGTAAATATACCTCCTCATCTCCAATTTCCTTCAAAGCTGCAACAAAATCAGAATAAAAGGTTTCATTGAATCTTTTATATCCATCCTCGTCCTTCCATACACGAAATAGATGCATCAATAAGGCAAATCTATGTTGATTGGTCGCTTCGGCTAGAATATTATAAGCAAAGAATGATAATTGCTTCATTGTCATAGGATCTTCTGGAAGTACATGATCTCCTATGGCAACATTATATTCCCAATTTGGAAAATCCTTGTTAAAATATTCGTTAGCTACTACATTATCATTTGAAATTGACTGTCTTAAATAATTAAAGATTTGCTGTATTTTAAAAATAAAAGATTCGGTCTTTACACTTTTAAGCTTTATGATTAACCTATTGAGCTCACTTTTCTCAAAGACCATTTTTGCAACATTTAATAAAAACTAAGCATGACTACTCATCGAGAGATTTCATATCCGAATCTAGAAAGCGCTTCGAATATAACAATTTCATGTATCAACCCACCTCGGTTTGTATAAAAAAAGGGCCGCTATAAAACGGCCCCTAATTTGATTTACCTAAAGTTAAGGGCAAAGCTCAATATTACAATCGCCATCATGTTCAAAGTTGATCCGTTCACCCATAGCAAGTGTATACGGTTCCCAACCTGGATCAGTATCATCCATCCTGCATGAAATGTTAAAAGTGACAGTACTTGGCCGAAGGTTAGCAACCCAAAATCCTTGTAATTGGTTAACACAGAAAGGTACTCTAGGATTTCCTGCATTTAGAGTAACCTGTTTCATTGTTAACGAAGCAACAGCACCAATACAGCCTGAAGGTGCGGGACATGGACCACTTAATCCATCCGTTGCACCACAAATGCATATTGTAGCTGATGCTCCAAAAGGAATATTTATCCATTCGAGAGCACAACAACAATCCGCACCATTTGGGCACTGCGAGCAATCATCCCGCCATTCAATTGGGTTCCCTAAAGTATCAACATTCTTCTTGTAGTCATCGGTGCAAGAGCTCACTAATAGAGCGCAGAATGTAATAAGCGAAAAAAAGATACTTTTATTCATCATTGATTTTTGATGTAAGCACTGGCCTTCAAAGCTGTCGAGGTAAAAGGCTGGTTCTCTTGTTAAAGATTAATATTATTCCGAAGCATGTAGCTTCAACTACCAAGAGCAGTTTATCGTTAAATAGGTTTTTTTTATATTATAAAAATACGTTTCTCACCATTTTTGGTGAAGCCCTTCTCAAAATTAATTATAAGTAATATGTATTGAATGTTACAAATATCGAATAAATTGTACTAAGAACTGCTTCGATTAAAGTTATTTACTATATTCGAGGAAGAATTCTTCTACATTTGAAATATTTCTCCTTATTCTTAGTTTTTAGGTAGTAGAGTTTTTTGCATTATACCCACTCAAGATTGGTTTAGTGTTATGCTGGACAAAAGTCAGATAGCACTTTCTTTGCTCATTAGTCCTACAAGTTTTGATTTTTAACCTACTAAAATTTTATTTTATGAGAGTCCTTTTATTTTTTTGTGGCTTACTCTTTATGACTTCATGTCAGAAAGAATTATTAACAAACTCTTCAATATCAACAAGATCCCCAGTTGATCCTGATGAATATGATGGAATGTTATGGTTTGATGATTTTGATCATTTAGATTCCTATTATGATCATCTAGATACTCTTATTTCAAATCCTGCGGTTTTTGATTTAGATTCTATGTTAGAATTATATGAATCAAACTTTTCATATACTTCACTTAGAAGCGTACTTTATGTGGATGGATTTGAATCTGGTAAGTCGCCAGTAACTACAGTTTGTGTTGTCGATGATGTAAGAAGGTCTATATTGAACGATGAATTTGAATTAAGAATTGGGGATAGTATTTATGTTGTTTATTCCATTAATCAGACTTTCTCATTTCCTTATACAATGACAAATGTAGTTGATAGATTTAGGGATGCAGATAAGGGCGGGCTAGATGATACATTTCCTTGGGATTTATATACTAACGGTGTAACATTAATTTCACCTACAAAAGTGCTAGCAGTTGGTCAGGTGAGCTCGATTATAAATCCTCCAATAATTCTAAGAAGTCCCCCATTTGAATTGGAAGTTCTTGCTTCAGATGTGGAATGCGAGCCAAGACAAAAAAGAATTGAGACTAATGTCAAGGATGAAGGTAACATTTTCGCACCTAACACGACATGGAGTACTTTAACGATTGATTTTGGTGAAGGAAATGGTCCAGAGACTATTACAAATCACGGTAGTTTTATACATACATACCAATCTGATGGTGATTTTGAGATAACTGGAGTTGGCACAATAATTTGGTCTGAAGGTGGCATAACTACTACATATAATCTAGGTCCAGCTCAAGCATTTGTGAATACCAGTTCCGAATGCTTATTTACTCCAGACCAATGTCCTGATCCAGTAATAGTTGATAATGGTGGGAATAGAGGAATGGAATCAAAAATTTGGTTGACTAGGGATATATTTGGTCAGCATATAGGTGCTAGAACAACGTCTTTGAAAAAAATCGGTGGTGATTGGAAGCATAGAAATGCTACAACAGTCTATGCCTTAGTCCAAGGAGATTGGCGAAATCGTTCATCTTGCGATGATAATAGTGTTAATTTTAGCCAAACCAAATGGAACGCTAGAAATGTCCGTGTTTCAGAAAAAGTTTATTACAGATGTAATGGTGATTATTATTGGAGATGTATAACATTGCTCGATGAGGAAATGGGCAGTACTCATTGGGTTAGCTATCCTGGTCCTCCATCCGGAATACTTAATGATCAACTTATGTTTCAAACCTGTGAATAATAAATTTTATGAGATCAGCCTTTAATATAAAATCAGTTTTTGCATTTATTGCAGTAGTACTAATTGTTAATTGTGTGCAAGCACAAAAAATTGAGATTAGATTAAAGGCTGATTTATTTAGCTTTCCAGTTTCTAACTTCACCTCTGATATATCAAATCCAAAATACGAAGCTGCTGGTCACGCAAGGACTAATGAAGCAGCTTATGTGGATTTTGCTTGGTATCCCTTAAAGGAATTTGGTATGTTAATTGGCTACGGTTTCCATAGTTTTAATTTTGAAACGCATTTTGTAATACCAAGACAATCTGGGCAAGGAAATCATCGTAATGAGTATCGATTAATGAGCGGCGTTGGATCAGGTCCTAAATTAGGTATAATTTATAAGCATAATAAAATTCGAACTTCCGTAAACTATTCGATGTTTGAAAAACTTACTTCAAAGCAAAGTCATCAATCGGAATCTTATTCGTTAACTATTTTTGATGTGGGTGTTCCAAATCCAATTCTTGCAGTTGGAGTTAGCGAAGATTATATAATTGGCGAATTTGATATTTCATATCCACTTTGGCAATTTAACATCGAGTATAATATTGTCAGCGGTTTGTTTTTGCAAGCAGGATTCGAAACTAAATTACGCAAACCACAATATGCCTATAGACTTCAGTTAATAGACTTTTTGAATGATGGTCCGCCAGAAGGTTTACTAGTGAATGATTTTAGATTGAATTCTCAATACTCTGCTTATACAATAGGGTTATCGTATTCAATTCCAATTAAAAAAAATAATCATTATGAACATAAGGAGTAGGTAATACTACTTTTAATATTTTATTAAAAAGTGATTATCAAAAAGTACTTTTTTTACATCCTCTTTTCACGCTGTAAATCTTTTTCCTTCATAGGTCCACCACATTTCCACGGTCCATACTTCGCCAAAGCTTCCTGTAGATTATTGGCTTCAATATTCCATGACCTGGATCCGGATGCCCGGCATGCGAAGGATGAGCATATCAATGTAAAGGTTTGCATCAGGCTTCGGTGAGTGTTTCTATCATCATGGGACCAACTTCTACAGATTCCATCAGCTCTTAGCGTGGAATTTATAGGTAGTAGCCTCTGTCAAAATCTACAGCATCACAGTAATAAAGTCACAGGACCACTGATGAATAGCTTTCTTTATAACGCTGATATGCTGTTTGGTTTGATCTTGCTAAGCCTTCAGCTGCAGCTATCATAGCATGAAGACCTCCTTTCTTAATTGCCTTCAAAAGCGGCTCCTGATCATTGGGATCGGATTTCAAGAAAGTGAGCAAGGCAATTAACTGACCTTCGGAGCCAATCGTTATTTCAATGTATGACTTGCTGTGATCTATCCGGATGATGGAGTAATTGAAGATTATCGACACACTATCCAAATCCCTGTACTTGAATACCCTCTTGTGATATCCTTCCGGATGATACCCGGGCCGACACTGATCAATATCTATTCCTTTAGGCTTAGGTACTTCCTTGAGTCCATTGGCAAGAAGGATGCTTGCAAGATCCGGTGATGGGGTATATTTCAAGAGTAGTATTGTCTTTCTATAACTTGCCTTAAATCTATTAAAGGATTGTATAATTTGCAACTAAATTAATAAACACCATGAGTGGAGACAAAATAAATATAAGTCATACCCTAGACAATAATCTATCGGACGCAACTGCTGCAGTAGCTAGGGCCGGGTTGGGCTGGATTCCATTTGTTGGAAACGCTTTTTCTGAACTGGCAATGGTTGCTATAAAAAATCAATGGCAAGAGCGTGCGGCCGAATTTATGCTAGGCTTAGATAAAAAACTGGAAGCCATCCCACTTGACAGAATTGAGATCTTACTAAACAACAAAAACATTGTATCGCTTATTGAAAAAACAACGTTTATCGCATATCGAACCATAAGTGAATCCAAAAGGGAATACATCCAAAACTTTCTATTTACTTGCTTATCAAATGAGGATTTAGTGACAGAAAACACTATCACAATTCTTGATATTTTTAATGAGTTGAATGATTCGGAAATAATTTATTTGACGAAATTAGTAATTGACAAAAATGGGATTATCGTGGCGAGGAATCCTGAGAATATCAAGGCTGTTGTTCAGGCTCATAAATGATATTAAACTATTACTGTGAGGTATGATGGGGACACTGATGAATAGTAATATAATTTTAGAGACATGATTTTAATTTCGAAAATATGGAATGTAATATTCTCCTTCACATTGGTTTTGATGTTGAGTGGTTGTTCTGCTTTAATGAATAGAAAAATGGAAATTAAAAGCTTTCCATTTAAGGTTGATAGCGATAGTACTTTTGCCAATGACAAATATTACAAATATAAATCAATCTATTATTTGGTAGAAAACTATACTGATACGCGTTCAAATGACTCAGTCGTAGACGCTTTTACATGTAATCAATTTGATTCAAATTATTCAATCTATAATGATTATAATATTGTTTTTTTTCGCAAGACTTCAATAACTAATGCCGATCACTTAAGAGAGAACCCCAAAGATCTTGATAGGCATTCTTTGCAAAAGGACATCATACTTCAATACCTATGGTCAAATGGGAAGTTTATGCTTAGAAGCAAATTTAATAAAGGGCCTAATCCAATAACTCAATCTGGCATAGTCGACTGTGATAATTACTGATTTATATTAAATCGCGAAACTTAAATATTACTATAAAGGCTTATCATGTTGAGAAGCGGGTCAAGATTAAGTCGTAATAGTTTTCATGTACATTCACGCAAGAATTAGAAATGAAACCAATACCTAAAAAAGACAGTGTCCGTCGATTTATCCAATTGGCTCTTTTATCCGGAATTGGCTTTGCATTAGCTATGTACATTTTTGACCTCGCAACTCACACACCCTCAACATTTGGGAAATTTTTGTTCCGGTTCTTGTTTTTTGGAATTGGCAACGGATTGCTCCAGACATTATTACCACGTAAAAAGAAAGACCCCGCAAAGGTTAATGATGGAAATGTTCCTGAGGCTTAGCTAAACCAGCTATTATTCTCAATTAAAAAGCCGGAGATCAAAATAGCATATGTAAGAATGGGCCGATCTTCATATTGCCCAACTAAATGATTATGATGATGTAGCTTTGATAGATCAAATACAATGTTCTCAAAATTTCTTACATCAATCAATAACCATCTTTCACCATGTCACTATCTACAGAATTTAATGAATACCGCCAACGGATGAATGATGTCATCCTGGGACAGGATAACAAAGTCATCAAACGTTTCTTTAGTCTTGATAACCAGACGTATGAAGATGGTGCTCTCACAGAAGTCACCAAAGAGCTCTTGGGCCTGGTGGCGTCCATGGTGCTGCGATGTGACGATTGTATTAAATATCATCTGGGTCGTTGTTTTGAATTAGGGGTCACCAAAGAACAGATCTACGAAGCGAGTTCTGTTGCCCTCATTGTCGGAGGATCGATCTTTATTCCCCATATGCGTAGGGCTGCAGAGTATTGGGAGGAGTTAGAGAAAGAATGAAGCTAATTGCTTCCATTCTTCATCAAGTGAAATGTTTGATCTGCTTTTTTCTGCCTTTTTATACCAATAATCTGCATTCCACAAATCACCTTCCTTCCGATGTAGATATGCATGTATCCAGGCTGCCTCTTTCGATTCATTATCAGCAATCAGATCATGACTTTTCTCCAATCCCCTTTTTTGTCATACCATAATGCAAGCAGCAAAACATTCAATCCACCGGGTGGATGATCTTCAGACAGCGTATTGATAAATTCATCGATCGTCATGTCAGGAGCGAAACCAGATCTTAAGAAAATTACGTGCTTCCTGCAACAGGATCTTGCGATTCATTTTTGAAAACGTAATATCACTTCTCAGCGAAATTGGAAAGCCAACGATGTTCACATTCTTTTTGCGGGACAGGAGATAGATAAATTCCAGGTCAAATAAATACCGGTCAATCGTAGTCTGAAGAAATTCATCCTTCAAATGTTTTCGGAAACCTTTTAAACCAGCCTGTGTATCATCAACTTTTAAACGAAGCAGCTTTGCATTAAAAGATCGTAATAATTTTGAAATGCGCCGACGCGCGGGAGGAAGATGATTATAATATGCTGTATTCCGGACGCCGATTACAACATCTGCTGTATTTCGTAACATGTGAATCATGCCCAGCATACTCATCTCTTCATACGGCCAGTCAATATCCGTGTATAAGATCAACTCTGATATAGTATGGCTGACACCCTGGCGTAATGCATATCCTTTACCTCGATTGACCGGATACGAAATCCAATGGACGTCTGGAATTTTTTCACGTAGCCTGAATGCCGAAAGATTCTCATCCAATTTGGAAGATCCATCATTCACTATGAAGAGTTGAAACTGGATCTCCGGGAGTTGACGCTGAAGTCCCTGGTAACGAACTATGACATTTTCTTCCCAACCAGGCAGCGGGTTATAAGCGGGAAGTACGATATCTACAGTGGTCATTGGGAAGGCAAAATACATAATTCCTTTTCCTGCGATTTGGACATGTTTCGGGCAATCTTTACCTTATTTTTGCGCTAATCCATGAGTTATCTACAATCCCTCAACGACGTACAGAGACAAGCCGTCACCCACACCAATGGCCCAGTCATGGTGATAGCAGGACCCGGTTCAGGGAAGACGCGCGTACTTACCTTCCGCATCGCCTACCTGATCGAACAGGGCGTAACGCCTCACCATATACTTGCCCTCACCTTTACTAACAAAGCAGCCCGCGAAATGAAAGAGCGGATCCAGACTGTGGTTGGCTCAAAAGGCGAACGGGTATGGGCGGGCACTTTTCACTCCATATTCGCAAGAATACTACGTCTGGAAGCACCGAAAATTGGCTATCCACCCACATTTACGATATATGACCGCGATGATTCAAAAAGCCTGGTCAATGACATCCTGAAAGAAATGCGTTTGGATGCGAAGGTCTATAATGCAAGTGCGGTCCTTGCACGCATATCTTCTGCCAAATCAAACCTCATCACACCTGAACGCTATGCAAAGGATGATGATCTCGTGCTGTATGACCGCATGAATAAGAGGCCCATGATCTATGAGATCTATGAGCGCTATTACAAACGTTGCAAGCAGGCGGGCGCGATGGATTTTGATGACTTGTTGCTGCAGATGTTCCGCCTTCTATATGAAAACACAGATCAGGTGCGTCAGAAGTATCAACGCATGTTTCAATATGTGCTCGTGGATGAGTTCCAGGATACAAATCATCTGCAGTATTCGATTATTAAACTGCTGTCACACTATGAGGGAAGTCAGCACAATATCTGCATCGTAGGTGATGATGCTCAAAGTATCTATTCATTCCGCGGGGCTACGATTGAAAACATCCTGCAGTTTGAAAAAGACTATCCAAATGTGGTAGTCTATAAACTCGAACAAAATTATCGCTCTACCGAGCATATTGTACAGGCGGCTAATAAAGTAATCCAGAATAACAATAAGCAAATCCCTAAAGAGATCTGGACACAACTTGGATCTGGTCAGAAGATAAAGCTGATCAAAGCGGTAAGTGATGTTGAAGAAGGACGGAATGTGATCAGTACGATTGTGGAATATAAAAACAGGTTTCACCATGAAAACCGTGATATCGCAATCCTCTATCGTACGAATGCGCAGTCACGGGTTTTTGAAGAACAATTGAGAAGGCAAAATCTCCCGTATAAGATCTTTGGTGGATTAAGTTTTTATCAGCGTAAGGAGGTTAAAGATATTCTTGCGTATCTGCGATTAGCAATAAATGATCGGGACGATGAAGCCTTAAAACGTATTATCAATTATCCGAAACGGGGGATTGGAAAAACAACACTTGATAGAGTCTCCGAAACTGCAGTGGCGAATGGAGTAGGGATGTATACCATCCTGTCATCAGGGCAATACAATAACAACAGCAAATTGTATGGCTTTATCCAGATGATCGAGCGCTTCAAGAAAAAGGCGATTGAAGCGAATGCGTATGATGCGGCATTGTTGGTTGCGCGCGAGAGTGGGATATATGAAGAGTTGCGACAGGATACATCGATTGAAGGTGTAAGTCGTCTTGAAAATGCAAATGCATTACTGGATGGTATCAAAGAATTTGTTGAAAATGATGTAGCGGATTACATCGCAGATGAGGACTTTGATGATGATCGTATGATCGATCGCAGCCTGGCAGGGTATCTTTCTAATATCGCTTTGCTGACTGATATGGATAAGAAGGATGACGAGGAGCCTGATTATATCAGCCTGATGACCACGCACACCGCAAAAGGCCTGGAGTGGAAATCTGTCTTCGTTGTAGGGATGGAAGAAAATTTATTTCCATCCTACTTATCAATGGGCTCGCCAGATCAGCTGGATGAAGAACGACGATTGTTTTATGTATCGATAACTCGCGCAAAACTTTTCCTGACATTATCATACGCTACGAGCAGATACCAGTTTGGACAATTCCGCTACAATGATCCAAGCCGCTTCCTGGAAGAGATTGATGAGATGCATTTTGAAGCAGCGGTGGAACGAAGATCAAAACCAACATTCCCCGAACCGAAGCTATTGATGGATCGTCCCGGTCCCAAGCGTGATTACGAACCTCGTGTCAGTCCTGCAGACTTCAAGCCTAGTCCAAGCGAGACGATTGAAGAGGGTATGGAGGTATTACATATCCAGTTTGGCAAAGGCAAGGTGATGAGCATCGATGGTGCACGCGAAAATCGTGTAGCAACAATTCACTTTGGTAGTGGGGATGACAGTGAGAGGAGGATTATGCTCAGGTTTGCAAAGTTGCAGATATTGTCGTGATCACCGGGGCTTCGACGCCCGCATCCTCATGCGCAATCCTACTCAGCCGCCTTTGATTTTGAAGCAGTATTTGTTTTTACTTCCCCAATGTCAAACAACCACCATAATTGTAATAGTGCAGAAGTTGTTTAATTCAACAAATTGAAAATTCGTACTTCGTACTTTGTAGCTCGTACTTCGTAGCTCGTCCTTTCTTACGGGTTGACAGCTACCGGAAAATTACGTTCCTGTTCCCTGAGTGTGAGTACCAGAAGTTGTCGTGTAGGGTGGATACTTACCGTATAGTTGGCAAGGAAGTTTTGACCTAGGAGGCCGTCGAAGGAAGTGATGTTGTGTTGATTGATGTTATCCTGATCAACGAGAAATTCTGAAGATATTTCTGAAGTTAGGTTTACATCGATATTCATTTCGATACTGTGCATCAGATTTTGTTGATTGTCAGTGCCAGTGACGAGATAGGGGATGGCTGATGCCAATTCTTGTGAATTGGGTTGTGCAGAAAAAAGATAGTTTGCCTCAGCGCCGGTATCTATTCCCAATGTTTGCTTTTTACCATTCACTTTGCAGGTAATGACTGGCAGGTGATCAGCATATTGAAAACGAATAGCCTCTTTTTTATCAAACTCAAATTTATCTGAAAGTGTAATGGAAGAACGATCATAATCAATCGTGATAAAATAATCTTGCACGGCGGAAAGGCCGATAAGAGCGTAAACTTTTTTATTCAGGGCCTTCTCGAGGAAGGACAGATCCGAGACCAGGGCTGTTGTTTTTGAATGAGTCGTACCCAGCCATTTCCACTCTGATACCACATGGCTCTGAGTTTCAAAGTTTCCATTAACTCCGTAACAGGGAATGACATCAGCATTATCACTGGTGAAGTAGTTTTTGTTGAGGACGAGGCCGGGTGCGCCTGTGTCAAAAATGACGAGGACTTCTTTGCCTTCAATGACTGCTTTGGATACCAGGAGGCCCTTGACGATTTGGACAGGGAATGGATTGGACCGTCCTTCAAAGGATAACAGAAGATAACATATGAAGAGGAACCTGGTCAATTTACATCAAAGAGTAAAATTTGTTTGAAAATCGATATGTAACTAGCTGATATACAGCAGAAACATATTTTGGGTTGGTGTGATATGTAAATATAATGTAAAGCAGGGGTTAATGCAAGTAAAATTTTAGTCAAAAATTGAGACTTGAGAAGGCAAGGCCATAGAAAAAGCATGTTTTGTAGTGTCTGAGGTTAAATTGATAGGATTCAAATTGCCCAGATTGCCTAAATCCAGAGATGAATCGTCTCCATTTAGATAAAATGGATTTCGTAGAAATCCATTCCGGCCTTGTAAATCAGGATTTTATATTTTTACCCAACCCACTGATTCTACACTTCGCCATTGAATTCGACTCCAGGCACACGCTCTCATGCACTTAAGGAATTAGCCCTTCGACATGGCTTCATGGGCGCAGGCATCTCTAAAGCTGAATTTATGGAAGAGGAAGCCAGCCGTCTCGAACAATGGCTTTTACAAGGATATCATGGTGAAATGGGATACATGGCTAATCATTTTGACCTGAGGGTAGATCCTTCCAAACTTGTCCCAGGTGCAAAATCAGTTATCAGCCTTATCTACAATTATTTTCCCGGAGATGATATTGAATCAGTTGACTCACGTTCGGCTGAAGAAAATTTTAAGATCAGCAGGTACGCTCGTGGAGAAGACTATCATAAGGTTGTCCGGCGTAAATTGAAATTGCTTGTTCAGGATTTAAAAAAAGAATTCGGTGATTTTCATGCACGTGTATTCGTTGACTCAGCACCTGTGATGGAACGCGACTGGGCAAAACGAAGTGGGCTGGGCTGGGTGGGAAAAAATACATTGCTGATCAACACGAAAAGAGGAAGTTATTTTTTTCTTGCGGAGATCATCCTCGATGTTGAGTTTGAATATGACCAACCGATTCGTGATCATTGCGGCACGTGTACACGATGCATAGATGCGTGTCCTACGGGTGCGATTTCCCCGGAAGGATACATATTGGATGGATCAAAATGTATTTCTTATGTCACGATCGAGTTGAAGTCGCATATCCCGGAAGCATTTAAAGGGAAGATGGAGAATTGGATTTTTGGTTGTGATATCTGCCAGGAGGTGTGTCCATGGAATCGGTTTTCCTCTTCTCATACAGAACCTGCATTTATACCGGAGCCGGATACTCAACATTTTACAAAAAGAGAATGGCAGGAAATTACAGATGATGTATTTGAAAAAATTTTTTCGAAAACGCCTGTGATGCGTGCTGGATTTGAAAAACTAAAAAATACGATTACGTTTCAATCCTGATTATTGTATGTGAGGTCAGGTTTTTGACATTTTGGCTACAAAATAAGTATTAGTCGTTAGTAAACGTAAGCGATGGCTTATTTGAAGTAAATAGCAGAATGTTAATCACATAAGCATTATGAAAAAATATATTTCAACGGATATTTCCAAATTCAAATGTGAGTAGCGTTATCCGTTTGTTATACGTAAGAAAACAGGTATTTGATGCAAATACTAGTATATGAGTTTATTACGTATCCGTTAGTAAACACATAATAACGTATGTTTTAAACATACCAATTTTTTTATCCGTGTCTACCACACCAGCCAGAAAAATAAACCCAGCATCAATTATGTAATGATAAAAGCCTATTGAGAAGGAAATTTATTTCTCAACTCAGTATGTAGTGCCAGGAACACACCATTCGTCCACCCAAATCCATCCTGCACCGGATATTCACCACCACCAGCTTCAAGGGAAAGATCTTCAACATTATATTTTTCCATCATCCTGCCCGTGCGTTCAAATACTCTTTTATTGAGGGACAGCCAGCGAAAGGCTCCTTCATTAGCCAGTTCTTCTTCACCGTAATTTTTCAAACCCGTATATGTTATCCATTGCAATGGCGCCCATCCATTCGGCGCATCCCATTGCTGACCTGTATAAAATTCAGTCGTAACATATCCGCCATCACGAAGAAAATGTTCTTTTAAATACGCAGCTGTCCGCTCAGCTTGTCGAGTTGTTGCAATACCAGCGAATAGTGGAAACATAATTGCCAGGGACGGTTTTCCAAAGGATTTTGTTACAAAATTCCAGTCACCAAAATATCCTTCCGCATCATTCCATAGAATGGCATTCATTGCATCAATCCGGTTTTGCGCAAGGATCTCAAATTTTTGACTTCCCTCTGACTCATCATTGAGTTCATATGCTCTGGCAATGCATAATTCAAGCTGGAACAACAATGAATTCAAATCCACAGGTATAATCTCTGTCGTATTAATACTTCCAAGATCCTGGTTATCCTTTAGCCACCGGCTTGAAAAATCCCATCCGGATTCGCAAGCTGCACGAAGATTTCTATACAGATTATCCGTAGAGCTATGAAGCGAATGAAGATGAACATCTTCCGCGTATGATTCCGGGCGGGGCTGATCAAGATTATCATAATATCGGTTCAGCACATGATCACCAACTCTGACAACCCTGTATTCAGATTCGTTGCTTCCCTCTGGTTCTTTCATCCAAAAAGAATATTCAATAAGCATTTCGGTCAGGTAAGTTGTGTAAATGTGTTCACCCTCGACTTCAGCAAGCAGCTCGATCATCAATGCAAAAAATGGCGGTTGTGATCGCGACAAGAAATAACTCCGGCTTCCATTCGGGATCTGGCCTGTCTGGCCCAGCATCCAGGCAAAATTGCTGACCATATCATAAATGATTTCAGTCCTGTCACTGATGCGAAGACCAAGCATCGTAAAATAACTATCCCAATAATAGATCTCTCGGAACCGGCCACCGGGCACAACATACGAATGCGGCAGTGGAATCAGGGATGAATGTTGATACACGGGATCAGGAAGCCGAACCAGGTAATCCCACAAGGCATGGAGATGATCAATAATCGATTCCTGAGGAACGGGCGTGAGTGTCTCTTCAAAAGGATAATCAAACCATTTTTCAACAAACCTCGCAACTTCGTCCGGATCCTGTCGATTCACCTGGGCATACAAGGTGACAATCTGCTCCGGAGAAATTTTTGAAACGCAATCCGCAAACGTTTTGCTGTCGGGAAAGAGTTTATGTTGCATCACATCAGCATAGAGCTGCGGGTAGGCCTGATCAGGGAAAAATGGCTTATAACCAGTCATCCCCAAAGCTAATTATTTATCACACTCGGTCTTGCCGGATGAATTGATGAATATGGTTAACTTTCTTCCACTAACTCTTTCTCCCCAATGAAGTACTGGCAGCTCAAACTATCCCTGATCCTCAATTATATTGTTTTTGCCATGCTGCTCAACAGTGTGGGTACAGTCATATTGCAGGTCCAGAATAATTTTGGTGTAAGTGAAAGTTCAGCCAGCGTGCTGGAAGCTTTTAAGGATCTGCCCATCGCGATCACCAGTTTTTTGATTGCCTCATTCGTGATCCGGATCGGATATAAGCGCACAATGTTGATTGGGCTTTTGCTCGTCGCCATCGTCTGTATGATCATGCCGAATGTGCCACAGTTCTGGATGACAAAGTTGCTATTCCTCAGCATCGGTGTGGGATTTGCAATGATCAAGGTTTCTGTTTTTGCCACACTCGGATTGGTGTCAACAAATGAAAAGGAACATGTCAGCTTTATGAGCTTCCTGGAATCATTTTTTATGATCGGCGTTTTGGGTGGTTATTTTTTATTTAGCGCATTTGTGGACCAATCAAATCCCGCCTCTACTTCATGGATGAGGGTCTATTATGTGCTGGGTGCCTGTGCTCTTGCTGCTTTTTTCCTGTTATTGATTACGAAGCTTGATGAATCCGCTGTGCACAAAACTAAATCGGCGAGCTTCGCGAATGATTTTAAAAAAATGCTCGACCTCATTATTCTGCCCCTAGTGATCGTGTTTATTATTTCCATATTCTTCTATGTCCTGGTCGAACAAAGTATCATGAGCTGGCTGCCAACATTTAATAACCAGATCCTTAAACTCCCTTCAAAACTTAGTATTGAGATGGCGAGCATTCTGGCCGGCTCAACTGCAGTCGGACGATTACTGGCTGGCTTTATACTCAAGACTGTGAAATGGTATTGGGTAGTTGGTGTAAGCTTATTGGCTGCTGCAGCAATGGTCTTGATTGGCCTGCCGATGGCATTAAATACTGATGCATCAGGAGCAACGGGATGGTTTAATGCACCCATAGCTGTCTTTATTTTTCCATTAATCGGGCTTTTCCTGGCACCTGTGTACCCGACTATTAATTCTGTAATGCTGAGTCGTCTGCCTGTTGAACGGCATGCTCCGATGTCGGGATTGATCGTTGTTTTTTCTGCATTGGGGGGAACAACAGGCTCCATCATCACCGGAAATGTATTCGAACATTTTGGAGGGTCACATGCATTTTATCTTTCGCTCATTCCGATTACACTCATCCTGGTAGCATTGTTTTTCTTCAAGCGGATGACGGATAAGCAACCGGTTTTCGATACGAGTGGTATTGCTGAGTAATTAGAAATTGAAGAAATTAGAAATTGAAGAAATTAGAAATTGGACAAAGGTCCATGCGATGTAAAATCATCTCCTTTATAATTTCAATCATAATGGTCACCGTGATTTTCTATTGGATGTAGAGACGTGATGCATCGCGTCTCTACATCCAATAGAAAATTATCTATCAACATAATGCCAATTATTTTTTTTACAGAATACAGAATACAGAATACAGAATACCTCTTTTACCACTTACCTTTCACTGTTCCCTTCCCTTTGCCCTTTGCTCACTCTGTTACAATCACCTCCCTGTCATCAGCGCCCACTCCTACAATACGCAATCGTTTCCAGCCTTTCGGAAGTGATGATTTAATTTGTTCAATACCTTTATCAGTAATATTCAAGCCTCCGAAACCTGCCAGTACTGCCTGGAGCATGCCACCAGCACCTGTGGCAAAATATGGGTTCGTACCGCCAGCTGTTTCGGAGATGACCCCGAAAGGCGGAACTTCATTGAGCTTATAACTTTTGGAAAAAATATCAGCAGCTTCATTCACTTTGCCTAAGCGGTTGTACAGGATGGCCGATACTGCCGCTCCCATAGCAGGTCCTTCAGCAGATGTTCTTGGTGTATAATAATCAAGATCCTTTTTTATTTCGGCTGGATCAGTGACAATAGTGAGCGGATAAGAAAGTAACACTGCATCGGCCTGTTTGATTTCAACTCCCGTATACGTCTCATTTTCTTTTGTGGTGCCATCCGGGAATTCCAGGATCGGGATATTCACCGCAACATTATTCCAGTCAGGATTTTCTGCGAGACCTAATTCTTTTGTAGCTGCATTGGCAAATTGTAATGCAGTGATCGCCATCCCATTTGTAAAAGCGTTGTTGTCAATATTTTCCAGCCATTCATTTGCTCCGATTACATTTTTGATATCATATTGTTTAGGACCATTTCGTTCCACCCGTGATGCCCAGAATTCTGCAGCCGCTTTCATGACCGGCCAGCCACGGTCACGCAACCATTCCTTGTCTTTGGTCACCTGGTAATATTTCCAGTGAGCCCATGCGACACATCCTGTGATATGATGTTGAAATGGCCCGGTAAGCGCCCACACGGGTGTGTCCTCCGTACCATCAGCTGCTGATTCCCATGGATACATAGCCCCTTCATATCCGTGTGCAAAAGCATTTGCCTTGGCAGCATCCAATCGTTGATATCTATACTCCAAAAGTGATTTGGCAATATTGGGTTGCAACATCAACAGCGGTGGATACATCCACAATTCTGTATCCCAGAAAACATGCCCATTATACCCCAATCCAGACAAGCCCATCGGTGAAAGACTATAGGCGGTGCCAGCACGTGCAAAGGAATACAGATGATATAATGCAAACCTGATATCACGTTCTACGCCGGGATTTCCTTCCACAAAAACATTGCCAGTATCCCATAATTCTTTCCAGCCTTTCTGATGAAAATTCAATAAACGATCTGTACGCTCCAATGCTGCGAAAATCGTGAGACGTTCAGCCTCGTTTTGTGGATCGGGATGATGATAAGATGAGACCACAGATGATACAACGGCAAACCGATATGTCTGATCTGCTTTCAGTTTTTTTCTAAACTTCATCAGGTGCATGTTGTAATCCCAGTCTTCATGGATGATGTCAGGTTCCTGCCCATGAGCTTCATCAAAAATAAATGAGTTCGATGCAGCAATCTTAAACTGGCCTGTTGGACTTAAACCTACCGAAGTCATCAAGGGGATCAATACATGGGGCCGGTCAATTTCCGCATAATAATTCCGCACATCCTGTAGGTGGACAGGAGATTCAATGACAGACATTGGTGTAATTTCTACATCTGCTAATGCTTTAATTTCAATAATGCTCAATGCAGTATATGGAAGATGGCGCAGAGACATCATGCGATGTGAGACAGATACTTTGCCCGCGACATCAAATCGAGTCACCAGTTCTGCATGTTGCATATCGAGCGATTGCTGAAAATTGGAAATGTTTTTTCGTTCCACTCTTCTGCCATCTACATCGAGCTGCATATTGACATGATTAAATACTTTCAGAATGTTAGATACACGGCCTCGCTGGTAGTGATCGTACACACCATTGAGCACAACATCTTTTACTTTAAGCGGCTCAGCGGATGAAATAATCCCAACCATACCATTGGCAATGGTCACTCCATAATAGTTTGACGGATCGATGTTCGTCGCAGTTATGTTCCATGGATCCTGCGCTGAAATAACCATTGTAACCTGCAGAAAAATAACAAGGAGGAAGTATTTCATAATAGGAACTTTTTTATTTCAGAAATCAATTAGACTACTGGAGCGGAAGCATTACCAGGGAATCATTATTACAGGCAATATACAGCCGGGAGTTCAGTACATGCATATCGCGGATCTGCCTTCTCATATAATATTTCAGATGATCCGGATGTGGGAACCAGCCCCGATCCGGTATGTAATCAAGTACAGTAAGCAGAAGTGCATCCTGCCGTCCCCAGTTGGGATCGATATCAAATAGATTCCCACCGAATGCAAATCTGTTTTTACCCAGGTTAGCAATACTCCATACAGGTGCTGATTGCAGGTTCAGGGGTAATGAAGAAAAAGTCCATGAATGTGTTGCGGGAACTGACAAGAAAACACCGGTGGATAAAACATTGCATTTTCGCTTTACGGATTTATCCAGTTGAGCGGGAGTAAAAATTTCACTGACTTGTTTGCCGGCAAAATTTTTGTTGAACATAAAGTCCTTTTTGCGGCTGGGTAATTGTTGCAGGAACAATTCGAGGTTGGGATAGATATATCGTTTCTCATTCTGTACGTATGTCAATACCGGATCCGATTGGCCATTGAGATCAAAATCATTGAGATACAGGATCATCGGATGTAATGTATCGGCAGTAAAAGAATGGTTCAATCCAAAATTGCCCGCAATGATATCAGGTATATTGTCCTGGTTGAGATCTGATATGTCAAGTGAAAACCATAAGCCATCTGAATTGGGTATGGTTTGTTTTTCCCAATGTGATTTTCGATTATACAGGATCGTGATGGGCATCCAATGGCCTGCAATGACCAGGTCTTCAATGCTGTCCATATCCATGTCATACCATTCCGCATCAAACACCATCTCCCATACAGGCAATTCCTGGATAGAAAAGTGACCCTTGCCCTGGTTGACATATAATATGCTTGGCTCGCTCCAGCCATAATTGCCAGGTCTTGATAGCGTCCCTACAAATACATCGAGATCCCCATCGCTATCAAAATCATGTGGACGTACGACGGAACTATTACGATCTATTTTCGGAAGGATCTGATCGCTGAACAGATATGATCCATCCTGTTGGCCAAGGTATAGATGATCTTTATAATTGACATTTTGAAATGGCGATACATTTCCTCCGATGGTGATGAATAAATCTTCCAATCCATCACCATTAAAATCACCGAATGCTGCGTCATTTTCATCAACTCCCGATTCCCTGATGATGCCACCTTTCAAAAGATGACTCATGTCTGCATTCGTAGTTATGAGATGAAGGCTTCCTTTGGACTGTGCACCTGTCAGGTAATAATATTTTTTCCCAACAGCCATGTGCGGACCAAACGTAGACAAAGTATACGGAATCCATTTTTCAATCGTCAGATCTGTTGAAGGATTTTCTTTGTGAACTGACAAATAGGTAGCATCATCCTGAAAGTCCTGCATAATGCACAGAGCAGACTTGCGTGATTCCACACGCTTAATTATGACACTTCCACTCTTAGGTTGATTCATTACCTCACATACACCATCGGGCCACTGAATGAGCATGGAGTCAACCGGCATGTCATTCAAAGAGAAAAAAGCAATCAGCTCTTTGCCCGATTGAAAACCTGCATTCGATTGAATGTATTGATATTGAAGCAGACTACCCTGGTAGATCGTGATTTGAGTACCAACACCATACCTATTGAGAGTAGTGTCCCGAACCTGGACAGACAGATTCGATTTACCAGGATTTTTATTTTCAATGATGGTGGAAGCAGCATTCAGGTTATTGCAAATGATATCAAGGTCTCCATCCAGATCCAGGTCACTATACGTTGCCCCATTTGTGATTTTCGAGCCCGTATCGTCTAATGCTTCCTGTACAAATTGATCGGATAAGGAATCTGACATAAAGAGGTAGTTTGCCACTCCACCATCCGGGATCGTATTTATGAGTTTCAATCCTGTGTTTTCTTTGGCAATATTTTCGTTAGAAAAATAATTTACAAAATCGAGATCATTGGGACGACGCTGAATCCCATTGGATACAAAAATATCTTTCCTTCCATCTCCATTGAAATCTGCGATCAAAGGGCTCCAGCTCCAGTCTGTTGCTTCGATACCAAACAGGCAAGCCTGTTCATTAAATACAGGATCTTTCCCCCCGGAAGCCATATTGATTTGTAACGCGTTACGGGGGCTTTGATGGTGATAACCAAATGATCTTTTAAAAGAATAGATATTAAATGTTTCCCATCCCCCAGACCTCTTATATACAGCATCATCTTCAGGTTTCATGTCCAGCGAAAATATATCAGGCCATGCATCATTATTTATATCAGCAATTGAAACACCCATGGTGAAATTGCTGATGTGTCCTGTAGCATCTTTTATGACTTCACGAAATGTACCATCCTGATTATTGATATAGAGGTAATCATTTTCATGAAAGTCATTTCCAATATAAATGTCCGGCCAGCCATCCCTGTTCAGATCGCCAATATCTATGCCTAACCCGAAGCCAATAGAAGATCTGTAAATTCCCGCTTCTTCAGATATGTCTGTGAAAAAGCCATTAGTATTTTGTAACAGCCGATCACCTGAAGCGTCGTCATGTATCTTGCGCGTAATGGCGGCAGGTTTGAATTGTTCCGGATCTTTCAGACTATGATTTAGCAGATAACAATCGAGGTCGCCATCGCGGTCGTAATCAAAGAAAGCTGCATGCGTGCCGAGACCCTGGAAATCCAAGCCATATGTAGCAGCAGATTCGGTAAATGTCACATCACCGTTATTGATGTACAGTTGATTGTGTCCTGCATGCCCGGTGATCTGATCAACCTGGCAGACATATATATCAAGGAATCCATCAGCATTGATATCGATCATCGTAACACCCGTGCTCCAGGCATTCTGTGTTGTGACACCAGCTGTTTTTGTAATGTCTTTAAATTTTAATTTGCCTTCATTGAGATAAAGTGAATTGCTGGTTTCATTTCCTGTAAAAAACAGATCCGGCAATCCATCATTATTAATATCTCCCACAGCTACACCACCCCCATTGTAATAATAGAGGTATGTCAGGATATTGAGACTATCCGAATCATGTAGTGTATTGGAAAAATGAATACCACTTTTGTTTGGAGAAAGAGTATTCCAGGGGGTATGGGACTTTTCGGTTTGTTCAGCTTTTCGACAGGCAATGCAAAAAAGAATAAGAGAAAGCCATGCTATATATCGGTTGGGCGTGATACTCATGGCAATTGAAGGATCAAAGCAGATAGATTATTTCTGGCCACCACTAAAACTTTTTTGCCTTGCAACTCTATAATATCTACATCCCGGATCTCACCACTGATACATAAGTGGGATATTTTTGATTCTAAGCCATAATTTCCCTTTGCATCAGCAGTTAGCATAAGACCGTCAGATGCATCGAATCGACCGATCTCAGGCTTGACTCCAAATAAATTTCCACCCGTAATTAATTCAGGCAAATTATCCTGGTTTACATCTAATGCAACAATGCCGTATATAGGGCTAAATTGAACGCGGGCGCTAAGTGCTTCGCGGGTGAATGATGGCCAGTCGTTATAAAAAATACTGGACTCAAGACAGGTTGCTTCAAGTTTTATCGTATTCTCCATTTGTTGCGGAGTAAAGATCTCAGTGATCTGTTTGTTGGCATACTCCTTATAGGTTAAAAATTTCTTTTTTAACGAAGGAATACGCGATAATAAATCATGGCGCAGGATCAACGGATAGCTTGCCCCGTCATAAAATGTACATATGATCTGCTCTACCGATCCATTTTTATCAAAATCATTTACATACATGCAGACCGGAGAATCTTCCGTGACGCGGAAACGGGAATTCGTGCCATGATTACCTCCGATAATGTCCGGCAATTGATCGCCATTGAGATCTGCGATTTCAATTGTATTCCACCAGCCGACATTGGATGTAAGAGTAGCATCTGTAAGTTTCGTAAACGTGCCACCATTATTTTTAAAAATAGTTACAGGCATAAATTCGCCACAGACGACGAGGTCCTGTTTTTCATCACCATCCATATCATGCCACACAGCATCCGTGATCATACCCAGGTTTTTTAGATCAGGTGCTGCAGATGAAGAAACATCCGTGAGCTTTCCTTTGTCGTTCCGATAGATAAATCCATCACAGGGGACACCAAAGGCAAACGGTTTTAATCGTTCTCCTACAAACAGGTCTTCATCTCCGTCACCATCCATGTCACCGGCTGCCACTGCACCCGAACTGATATATTTTGCGGCATATACATCTGGCGTAACTTTGGTAAAGTTGCCTTTCCCATCATTAACATATAACCTGTTTAATGTTTGAGAAGATTCGGGAGTAGTTTCATTCCCGCCACTACATACGAATAAGTCCAGGTCATTATCTCCATCCAGATCAAAAAGGATCAGATCGGTGTCTTCACATTCCTTATCGTTTTCAAATGCCGTGTTCGTTTTTTTTGCAAATGTTCCCTTAGTCGTTTGGAGATAAATAGATGTGGCTTGACCTTTCGCACCACCAAAGACAATATCATCAAGCCCATCACCATTGACATCACCTGTTGCCAGATGGGGGCCTTCAGTTGACTTCATGGTGAATAAAAAAAGATCGCGGTCGAAATCTATAAAGGCATTCTCCTTATGAATAAAATCCAGTTTCGAAACACCGGTAATGTCCTGCAGGCATTGGTTGCTTTCAGGAGTTGCTACAAATTTATTGGGTGAATATTTGTCTACATCAATCCATAAGGTGGTATCGGCTTTCAGGTTATATAACGTTTGTTGATTTCCGAAAGGTGCGATGATGATCAGTGAATCCACCAACAGATCTCTTCCGAGGCCTATGTGAATAAGATATTCCATGGAGGACTCAAATCCTTTCATGGGCATGTATTCAAAATATTGCTTCTGATCATTGTGATAGGCAATCACTTTTGATCCGATGGCAAACGTATTCTTACCAGAACCCTGCAGATGTAACTGGACATAATGATTTTCGGCACCTTGTTCCCGCTCATTGTTCCGGTAGACAAATGCGTCCATATTGACATTATTCACAACCAGGTCGAGATCTCCATCCATATCCAGGTCACCATAAGCAGAACCATTTGAAAAACCGGGTTGATCCAGGCCCCATGAAGAAGTTACATCCTGAAATTTCAGATCACCAGTATTTTTAAAAGCATAATTTGAAATGGGTTCTGAAGGGATCGTACTAATCAGTTTTTGATAGTCAACTTTATTTCCCTCCGTCATGGTTTTTATCACATCCTCATCAGCGATATAATTTAGAAAGTCCTGATCTGTCAGGTCCTGGTAGATGCCATTGGCTACAAATAAATCCTTCCATCCGTCATTATCAAGATCAGCCAATAATGCTCCCCAGCTCCAGTCAGTCGCTTCCACGCCAGCATATCGACTGATCTCACTGAATGTGCCATTTCCATTATTCAGCTGAAGTGTATTGCGGGTGAATTGATGGTAGTAATCATTATTGACATTGTACATGTACCGGTTCCAGTTGTCAAAAGTTGTTTTGGTTTTGAGACGCTGATCTTTTCCAGGTAACATTTCTGTGACAAAAATGTCAGGTAGTAAATCATTATTGATATCAGCGATATCAGCCCCCATGGAAGCTGCTGAGATAGATCCGACACGTTTTTCAAGCTCTTCACTGAAAGTCCCATCCTGCTGATTGATATATATGTAATCACGCTCGAAAAAGTCATTGGATACATAAATGTCAGGCCATCCATCAAGATTAAGATCACTGACAGTTACACCAAGTCCAAAACCAATCACAGATCCATAAATACCTGCAGCTTCACTGACATCGATAAAGTGATTGTCATCATTGCGCATAAGTTTGTCCCCACCCTTGGCATCCCTGGTGTCACGTACATTGTTTTGAAGATTAAAAGACCCAATAGCCTGGTACGAATTGTTGAGGATGTAACAATCCAGGTCACCATCGTGATCGTAATCAAAGAAAACGGAATGAGTTGTATACCCTTCATCTGCGAGGCCATAAAATTCCGCCTGCTCTGTAAATGTTCCGTTTTGCTGATTGATGAATAATTCATTTTTTTTATTATCACCTGCTACATCACCACTGTTGCATACATAGATATCAAGCCATCCATCTCCATTGACATCAGCCATGGTGACACCTGTGGACCATGCTCCTTTGCCTGCCACACCTGCTGCGGAAGTGACATCCTCAAATTTGAAATTGCCTTTATTGAGAAATAATTTATTGTCTCCCATATTGGATGAAAAGAAAATGTCGGGCATGCTGTCATGATTGACATCACCGATCGCTACGCCTGCACCATTGTAAAAATTGCGGTACGTATAGATGTTAAACTTTTCATCGTACACTAATGTGTTGGCAAATTGAATCCCGGATGCACCCGGTTCTACCAGGGAAAAGAGTGGGCCTTCTGTTTTTGTTGTGCTCGACTTCTTGTTGCAGGAAAGGATAAGCGTGCTTATAAGCAGAACAGGGATAACTATGTTTATGTGGAATATTCTATTTGTACTTCTCATTCTCCATCATAACTTTTACATATTGTTCATCCTTAGTGGTCATCAGGATTTTCCTGGGACCATCATATGCTGTGTAAGCAGGCCTGCCATCATCAGTTTTCGAAACTTTAAATTTCGTATTGTACTCTTTCTCAAATTTATTGGCTAGTCGCACAATGAGTGAATCTGAGAAAAACTGTTTATTCCATGGAGCCCAATTCTGATAATTATACTCAACAGGCATTTGATACAATTGGTCTTTCTCCGAAAAATTGGGATAAAAATTCATATGTACGGGAGAACCAAATTCTGTTTTTATATCATGCTGAACAGATAGGTTATTGGCACCCTGGATAAACATACCTGTCTTATTCAGCGCCCAGCATGTATCATACCATGCCTGTTTTTTCATTCCAAAATGCATGTTGAAGAAAATGGAATCCAGGTCAGTATCATAAGATGAAAAAATGGTGACATCTTTATTTCCACGCAAAAACCATGCAGCTCCTGCACCCATCAGGATCACCAGGATGACAGAAATAAGTACTTTTTTATTCATAAGTTATTGAAGTAATCGATTAGAAGGTGTTGCAGGAAATTGAAAGGTATACAATGAAGGTGAATCATTATTTTTTATGACCAGGAGATATTTTTTACTCCCGATGGTAATCGTTGAAATATACCGTATGGATCCTTTTTCAAATAGGCCCGAGTCCTGGAAGGTCAGGGAAGTAAATGTCTGATCAACATTCTGAATCAGTACATTGCCATAAGATGCCGCATTGATGCCCATCTCCGGTTTGGCATTGTATTGATTTCCGCCCAGGATGATATCCATTCGTCCATCACCATTAATGTCTCCTGTCCAGGATGCATATTGTGTTGTCATCTGCGCATCATCCGGAAGAGGTGCGAACCGAAAGGAATCATGATCATTGTAAAAGATGCCTGAGCGTAATTCATTAATATAATAAATGATTGACTTTTCGACTAGCTCAGCATCAAACATATCCTGGATCGTCGCTGCTGCAAAAGCTTTATACGTCGTATATTTTTTATTGAGAAAAGGCATTTGTTTTAGCAGATCATCTTTCATGGCCACAGGATAATCTACCCCGTTGCGACGCCAGCATAGAATTTGTTCGGTCTGTCCATTGCGGTCAAAATCATTTACATATAAAACTAACGGAGCATCTTCAGTCGCTTTGAGACGGGAATTAAGACCGTGATTACATGCTATGATATCCATATCTCCATCGTGCTCAATATCTGTGACTGCAATATTTTTCCACATACCCGTAATACCATGCATCGAATGGCTTATATCCGAAAACTTTCCCTGTTCATTCGTAAAGATCCGGACCGGACCGTATTCATAAGAGGCCACTATGTCTTCATCTCCATCGCCATCCATATCTGCAGCTACGGCTGATGTTACAAGACCGGGCGTAAATGGTTCTGACTCCTTGCTTACACCCATCCACGAAGAGCATTTTTCATTGAAAAAAATATGACCGGGAGCAGGAACTCCGTATGCAAAAGGAATCAGTCTGCTAAACACTGCCAAATCTCTATCCTTGTCGCCATCAAAATCGGCAATACAAGCAGCATGGTGACTTTCAAAGGAGGGATGAAAAAAATCTTTAGCTGCTATAAATTTTCTGGATCCCAGGTTGAGATACAATCTGTCTCTCATGGCAGAGGATGAAGCTGGAAGTTCTGATCCTCCACTGGAAATGTAGATATCGATTTTGTCATCGCAATTTACATCTGACAGAAGTATGCTGATATCTTCTGAAAGAGAGTCTTTCACTATATCAGCAGATTCGATCCGGGTAAAGCTTCCATTGTTTTCCTGAAATAAAACTCCTGTAGGCTGACCATGAGCACCGCCGATGACAATATCTTCAAGTCCATCATTATCCAGATCGGCAACTCCAGCCCTGGGTCCTTCATTCGAAGTCATAAAGAACATAAGCCTGTCGCGGTCAAAATCTGAAAAACGATTTTCGATATGGGTGTAAGGAAGTGAGATGGTCGAATGAATGAGTAATGGAGTAGATACTGTTGTTGCAATCGTATGATTTTGCTTTAAATTATTTTCCCGGATCACCAGTGTAGTATCTGTATCCATTGCACGTAGTATCGTTTCCTTTCCTAAAGGCCATATAATCCTAACAGAATCAATTCTCTCACATTGGCCAAGACCAACTGTCACCACGGGGTCAACACCCGACTGGAAACCACGCATTGGGTTTACTTCGATATGATGAGGAAGACCACATGCATACACCGTGACCTTGCTGCCGATGGCACCGGTATTCATTCCAGTCCCTTGTAATTTGATCCGGATAAAATGTGCACCTTGTTGCGAAGCATGATTTTCAAATATCATCGCCGGCATATTCACATTGTTGAGGATCACCTCGAGATCACCATCATTGTCAAGATCTGCATACGATGACCCATTCGAAAAAGTAGGTACCCCAATACCTGATGCCGCTGAAGATTCAGAAAAATGGAATGTGGAATCCTGTAAGAAAAGCTGATTCGGCATTTTTACACTTTCTGCAGCATCAAACATAGTCGTGATGACTTCTTTTTTACTTTTGATAAGTGCGCGAACTGCATCCGGATTAAAATAAAAATTGACATAATCCATGTCGATCAGATCCTTATAGATGCCATTGGCAACGAAAATATCTTTTCGCCCATCGTTGTTAAAATCCGCCAACAACGCACCCCAGCTCCATTCCGTTGCATGAACATCCATTGCCCTGCCAATTTCAGAAAAAACGGGAAGTGTATCAGGTCCTAAACCACGATGTAATTGCAATACATTGCGACCAAACTGCTGATGGTAACCTGCACCAACTGCTTGCTGGTACTTATGCCAATGTTCGAAAACTGCCTTGGTTTTATAGCGTAATGGTTCTTTTGGCAACATTTCAGTTACAAATATTTCCGGCCAGCCATCTTCATTCAGATCTGCAATATCAGCACCCATCGAACCCATGCTGATCTCAGCCATGGCATCCGTCAGACATTCCCTAAATGTTCCGTTCTGTTGATTGATGTAGAGATAATCACGTTCAAAAAAATCATTTGATACGTACAGGTCAGGCCAATGATCACCATTAAGATCAGCAACAGTGACTCCCAATCCAAATCCGATCGCACTGCCGTAGATACCCGCTGCATCACTTACATCTGTAAATTCAAGCGTTGTATTTTTTTTCATCTCCCCATTTACCAACTGTATCAGGTCATTCCGGTACAGCTTGTTTCCACCCATTGTATCTCTCTGGAGACGACTATCTTTTTCAAGATCATAATTTCCTACAGAACGAAGACTGTTGTTCAACAGGTAACAATCGAGATCTCCGTCCCGATCATAATCGAAGAACGCAGCATGTGTGCTCAGGCCTACATCTGCGATGCCTGCTTGTTGTGATACTTCTGTGAACGTCAGATCACCATTGTTGATGAATAATTCATTGTGACGTTTGGGTGCATCCGGCTTTCCTGATTTGCATACATAGATATCCAGCCATCCATCACCATTAATATCCACCATACTCACACCTGTGGACCAGACCTCTGTGGTACCTACGCCAGCTTTAGCGGTGATGTCTTTAAATTTCAAATTGCCCTCATTGAGGTACAATTTATTGCTAACCATATTGCCACAAAAAAAGAGATCGGGGAGACCATCATTATTGATATCGCCGGCAGCCACACCGCCGCCGTTCAGGAAATTTTTGAATATGTATGGATTGTATGACTCGGTAAACGTCAGGTCATTGCTGAAATCAATGCCCGAATTTTTAGCTAAGACCTCGGTGAATAACGTGGTGGGTGTGGAGTCTTTCACACAAGCATATAGCAGGATTGAAACTGCAGGGAAAAGTAATATGGAAAAGCGCTTCAACACGGGCCCCCAAAGTAAGAAAAAGGCCACCTTTGGTAAGGTGGCCTTCTATATTTCTCAAAAATAGAACTAAGCAAACCGGAACTAGTAACCAGGATTTTGGTCAAGGTTTTCGTTGATCTGGATCTGTCCCAGTGGGATAGGCATTAATGTACGGTATGCACCATCATCTGCTGGTTTTTCCCAGCGGGCATCTCCATAATGTCCAAAACGGATCAGGTCTGTACGTCGTTTTGCTTCGAAACACATTTCACGACCACGTTCTGCGAGGAAATTGTCATTGTCAAGTGAACCAAAAGGTGCTACTCCGGCCCGGTCACGGATCAGATTCACCAGATCAAGTGCTTCAGAACTTCCTGCATTTTGACGCCATAGAGCTTCAGCTTTTGCAAGAAGCACATCTCCATAACGGAAGATGGCAAAGTCATTACTCATACTCTGACGGCCACCAGCCACATATTCATACTTGGAGATACGTGCACCACCATCACGATGTGCAGTGGGCTCTAGTTCGTTAATCTCTGGATTGAAATTAACATTACGGCCATCATTATCGGGATACCACAGATCAGAATTATCCACCAGTTGATTTCCTGCTGCATCAAACTGAGGGCCACTTAATAGTACGCCATATGGACGAAGACCACCACCAGTAAGACGAATATCATCAGGTGTAAAGCTGTTGTAGAATTCAGCAATGGTTGTATAACCATTCCAAGGCTGTTCGATCAGGTTGAATGTCTTCTGACTTTCATAGTGAAGCGTCATCTGAGACATGTTAAAGCCACCTGCATTAACTGCATCGTAAGGGATTACATAAATATTCTCTTTAGAGCTGAGATTATTTGCAGCAAAGTTGCTGAAGTAATTTCCTTCAAGAGAATATACACCTGAGTTGATGATTTCATTTGCAGCTGTGATTGCCTTATCCCATTGTGGAGTACCAGTGTACACCTCAGCATTGAGATAAAGATTTACAAGCATGGTCTGTGCCACGTAGTAATGAACGCGGGCATATGTAGAAAGGTTAACTTCTTTAGAGAGTAAAGGAGCCTGTGACAGTAATTCACTTTCTACAAAGTTGTAAACCGTCTGTCTGCTTTCAGTCGCTGGTTTAAATCCATCAGGTACGTCAAATTGTGTTACGAGAGGAACATTGCCAAATACATCGAGAAGAATAAGATAGTAGTATGCTCTCAGTCCACGCAATTCAGCGATAAAAGCATCAGCACCTGCACCACCTGCCTGCTCGAATGTGTAGATCAGACGATTACATGTATTGATACCACCATAACAGAAATTCCATACATTATTGAATACTCCTTCGGACGGATTATACTGGTGACGGTATACACGTATCCATTGTTTTCCATCCTCCCAGTCTGGTCCTTTATGCGGGATGGCAGCTTCATCTGAAGAAACTTCCTGCAATGAGAAATACGTGCCATGGTTACACATTCCATATAGGTTAGTATATGCAGAGCCCAGTGCCGCTATGTACTCATTTTCGGATTTGAAGAAATTATCCTCCGTGATCACGTCATTAAACTCAGGATTTAGATCTGAGCAGGACGGGAGCCCTATGAGAAGGAAAATTCCAATAGCTAAAATGCTTATATTTTTCATTATTGTATTTTTTAGAATCGTCATGTGATTAGAATCCAAGGTTTACACCAAAAGTGAAAGTCCTGGTACTGTAGTACGTATTTCTTCTTTCAAAACCAGGAGCTAATGGATCTACAATTTTGTTCTCACGACCACCATTATCTACTGAACCTGCATCTGAAAGACGCACTTCCGGATCTACACCAGTGTACCCTGTAAATGTGAGCAAATTCTGACCAGCTACATAGACTCTTGCACGTTTAAATGCATTTGATCCGGTAAGATCAAAATTGTAACCCAATGTCAAATTATCCAGTTTTACAAATGATGCATCCTCAATATGCGTATTGTTATAAGAAGCTGTTGTAACCTCAGGATTATAATATTTTGTCTGCACAGCATTCAAACCTTTACCTGTAGGATTCACTTCATAGAAGACACGATTTTCATTGATCAGGTCATGACCAAATGCTCCTCTTAGGAAGATATTCAGATCCCAACGACCAAAGCTGAATGCATTATTTAATGATGCTTCGAAATCAGGTAAGCCATTTCCTACCACCTGCCAGTCTTCAAAATCGAACATGCCATCACCATCTGTATCAACAAATTTATAAGAACCATTCTCATTGATAGATTCGACAACAGGTGCAATAATCTGACCTACTTCTTCGCCTTCTACAAGTTTATGGATACCTTGTCCAGTAGGCAGGTTTTGCCCTGGAGCCCCAATGTTAGTTCGGAAACTTGTAGGAGATCCATCCAGGTATTTATCCAGAATTGTTTTATACGTAGTGAATATCAATGTAGGTGTATAGCTAAAATTAGCTTTTTGTATAAGCGCAAAATTGGCTAATACTTCAAAACCGCTGGTAGAAAATGCACCTGAGTTAATGTATGTATTAGGTGCGAGATTTGGTGGGACAGGAACCGGAGTCAATAAGATTAGATCTTCTGTATTCCTGGTGAAATAATCAATCGAGCCCCAAATCTTAGAATTTGCTATCGCATAGTCAACACCAATATTCAGCTCCTTTTTCGTTTCCCATTTCAGATCAGGATTGTTATTTGTGACCGGGCCGTAAGAGGGAACGAATTCTCCATTATAGAAGAATCCAGAACCAGCGCTATAAATTGAATATGCCAGGTAATTGTTGCCTGGTAAGTTTCCGGTAACACCATATCCAACTCTCAATTTAAGATCATCAACACCATTGATGTCCGTGAGATTTGCGATATCGAGACCAGCACTGACAGCTGGGAAAATACCACGTTTGTTTCCTTCACCAAAACGATCAGATCCTTCCTGGCGAACACTTGCGGAGAAGAAATACGTGTCATCATAATTCAGGTTAAGTCGACCAAATGCAGCTTCGAGCTGATAGCCATTTCTGTAAGTGAATGGTTCAGCAAGACCTTTATTGACTTCAGAAGAGGCATTGATGTTGTTGTAGGTGAAAATATCCGTAAGGAAACCACCTGCCACAACACCCTGTCCTTCAGCAGTAAAGTCCTGGTAAGAGTATCCTCCAAGAATGTTATAATTAACTTTTCCTGCAGTACCCGTGTAGCGAAGTGTAGCTTCATATAGATCATTGCGATCGATATTGGTTTCTCTAAACGCAACACCGGAACGGCTTCTACCCTGGCGATATAATGAATTGCTCGGATAGTATTCTCCGAAGAAATCATCACTACGCTGTTTGGCAAATTGACCTCCGATTTTAAGGCCTGGTAGTATTTCGTATTCAGCAGAAATATTTCCCAGGAATGTAAATTCCTCTCCATCATTCAGGTTTTGTTCTACTAATGCAAGTGGATTAAAAATGTCAAAACCACCTGGCTCATTGTAGGTGCCATCTGCCAGGTAAATAGCTGATGTTGGATTAAAGATGGTTGCATAACGGAAAGCTTCTGGGAAGCTCAACTCGTATTTACGGTCCGTAGCAATAAGATTCACAGCTACCAACAACTTGTCATTTAACCCTTTTTGAGAAATACTTAGACTTCCGTTCACCTGGTTAAACCCGCTATTTAGAATTATACCCTGTGCATCTCTAAAATTGACTGAAGCGCGATATTGTGTCTGGTCAGTTCCACCCGTAAGTGAAAGGTTGTGCGCATGCGAAAGTCCACTGCGTGAAATGGCATCATACCAATCAGTCGTGGAACCATTATCAGCACCACCAGCTGCGAGAAACTCATCAGCTGTTGCTATGTCCGGTAGACTTGCAATATTTTCCATGGAAGCATAACCATTATATTCAACCGAAGAAGTGCCTTTCTTACCTTTTTTAGTAGTAACCAGGATTACGCCTGAGGAACCCCTTGTGCCATAAATAGCTGCTGCGGAACCATCTTTCAGGATGTCCATGGATTCGATATCCTGAGGATCGATGCTGGAAAGCTTAGCTCCGGGAACGCCGTCGACAACGACCAAAGGCTCTGTCTGAGCACCAATCGTTGAAAGTCCGCGAATTCGTAATTGATATTCTTTGTTTGGGTCACCTCCTGGCCGATAAATACTTACACCAGCTACTTTTCCCTGTATTAATTGGGCAGCAGAAGTGACGTTGCCCGCATTGAAATCTTCCTGCTTCACACTGCTTACAGCTCCGGTAACTTCTTTGGCTCTTTGAGTACCGTAGCCTGTTACGACCACTTCATCAAATAATTCACCTGGTTGAAGTGTCATGCTATACATGTTCTCAGATCCTACAGTCATTTCTGCGGATTTGTAACCTGTATATGTGATGACCAGGACATCACCCGTGTTGGCCATGATCGAATAGTTTCCATTAAAATCTGCAACGGTACCTGTAGCAGTACCTTTGATCACGACATTGGCCCCGATCAGAGGCTCGCCGGTTCCGGCATCTGTTATTGTTCCTGTCACTGCCCTCTGGCCGTAGGAAAATCCTACCAGCATGAAGACAAAACAAGCACTTAACACACACCTTAATGGAATGAGTAAAAGTCTGTTCATAAATTTCGTTTTGTTGTTTTAGATGATATAAATGAGCGTTGTAATATACTATATGAATTAAAAAACATATCTAATTCATTGAATTTCAATACGTTTTTATCTTTTTTCCGTATGTCAGGGGGTTTTTATTATAGGGCGTGCAACTATAAACCAAAAGGTGTTTTCATTTTGAATATGGATATGGGATCGAAGGGAGATGTTTTTCCTAAGAGGTTCAAATAGGAGAAAAAACAAGCGGCGAAGCGGTCCTTATACCAGGCTAAATTTTCATTAAAATTTCCTTAGAACAATATTAAGAAGATTGTTCGATTCCACGTATATCGAAAATTTTATTTCCGCATTTTTCAGGATCCAACAGTAATATTTGATTATTAACCTTGATCACAGTATTTCGTTCTGCCAAAAGAGGCTTAAACCAAATGATGGGTTTGTAAATATATTCCTGCCAGAAATTGGGATGCCCATTTCAATACGCGCCTGCAGTGATGGGTGGATTTGAAACCCTAACTGAGGGGTAATATTTAACAATTCCCTGAAATTCGAAAAAAGACTCTGAGGATTGATATTCTTAGCCCCATTCGAATCTCCTATCGCTTTGATTCCGTCAAGACTAACCGAGATGGCAAGTTTTTCCTGTATCAATTGCCTCCCTCCTGCCGCACCAAACACAAATTCCTCTGCATATTGGAGCGTCCGGTTATTAATACCCGTGTAAACCGTCCACCATATATCCTTATCAAAAGACCTGTCCCGACTACCCGCTTCAAGTTTGATCATCTGGTTAAATTCACCATCCCCTGTACTCAAAGCACCCTGGCCATAAAAACCTAGAGGCAGGCCCAGGAACAAACCAGCCCTGACAGAAAGTGACCTGCCAGGTGAAAAATTATACATCATCCCAATTTCGGGATCACCTGTTTTCCAAATAGCCTCCTTTTGAAGGCTCAACGGAGTCACCGAATAGGTATAATTAAGGAAAGGAAAATGAAGGAAAGCCGCAAGTTGCTCTGATAATGCGTATTCGACTTCTATCAAGCTTGAATAATAACCATATTCAACAAGGTTGTCCCTGATCTCTCCCTTCCCATCAAAGTGACTATCTGACACTAACCATCTCTCAGCAAGAAGAACTGTAAGGTTGGCGATTTTAGATGGGGTATCGATGGAGGATTCAGCTGTCTGGCTCCATCCAAATGTGGGAAACAGGGAGAGAAGGAGTGAGAAGTAATATGATTGTATGCTAAAGTTCAAGTTTGTCAAAGGTCAGGTTTCTCCGGCATCCTGAAAATATTTATAAAATAGTAGGAGCCAAATATCCGGTTATCCCCTTCGATCACTTTATTTTGGTTGATCATGAAGTATGTTTTGGTTCTGTTTTCATGTTTACTGTCTCTGACAAACGTTATGGGGCAGAAGGAATTTCTTCCTCACTCGCTGACGGAAGAAGAAAAATTGCGGATGGATGATTATCTCCCGGCTTCACCTTCCCAAAGATTCATTCCATCACCACCTCCGGGACCTGTTCGCACCATGGCAGAATGGGAGCCGATCCAGGCACTGATCATAACATGGGCGGGGCAAATTCCAATTCTTCGTGAAATCGTCCGGAATGCAGTACAGGAATGTAAGGTCCTCATCATCACGACCAATCCGGCGAATGTGGAATCAACGTTGATATCAGCAGGCATTTCCCTCGATTCTGTCCGGTTCGTGAATGAAGCCTTCAATTCAATCTGGGTACGCGATTACGGTCCCTGGACAGTTTATAAAAATGATGTCGATAGTCTTTGGATCGTGGACTGGATCTATAACCGCCCGCGAGCCGAAGATGATGCAACGCCTGCTGCGATAGCTGAATATTTAGACTTACCTATCTATGAAGCGACACAGATTCCGGATGATTGGGTACACACAGGAGGAAATCACCTGCCGGATGGCATGGGTACTTTATTTTCTTCAAATCTTGTCATGGAAGAAAATCCTGGTAAGACTGAATCGCAAATTGATTCGATTGCAAATAAATTCATGGGTGTTGATCAGTACATAAAATTTCCAACACTTCCATTCGATGGAATACACCATCTCGATATGCACATGCGTCTGATCGATGAAGAGACGATCATCTTTGGTCAGTATCCGGAAGGCATTGCAGACGGACCCCAGATCGAAAGCAATATTGAATATCTGCTTGATAGTTTTAAAACATCTTTTGGAAATAACTTTAAAATTATCAGAATGCCAATGCCTCCTGATAATAACAGGTATCCGGACCAGGGAGGAGATTACCGTACGTATACAAATTCCATCTTCCTCAATAAAACGATCCTTGTGCCTACCTATGAAGAGCGTTTTGATACAACAGCATTACGGATCTATCGCGAAAATCTGCCCGGATATAATGTGGTAGGTATAAACTGTAATAATATTATTGGCTCACTTGGGGCATTGCATTGTATTACAAAAACTGTTGGTGTAACAGATCCGTTGTTAATTGCACATGCACGTTTGAAAGATGTAGATGATTCGGTTGAGCTTTATCCTGTTTCTGCTTTTATTCGGCATCACAGCGGGATCAGGTCAGCGCAATTATTTTATCGCACAGCAGGTGAGACCGGGTATGATTCACTAATTATGACCTTGCAGGATACGGTAGGTAATATTTGGGTTGGAGACATTCCTTCATTTGTAGCTGGTACAGAAATTCAATATTACATCCATGCTGAAGCCAACGATGGAAAACAGCAGGTGCGTCCTATCGTTGCCCCTGAAGGATATTTTACGTTTCATGTTATTGGTGAGCCGATAAATCAACCACCTCTTGTTGAGATCACATATCCCGAAGATGGGGCAGGGTTTGATATAGTAGAAAGTCATATTGATATTGAGGTGGCTGCCAGTGATGCAGATGGCTCGATTGACAGTGTGCAAATTAATATCAATGGTCTTCCGGAATCAACTGTGACCACCGCACCATATTCCTATGCATGGACTTTTCCATCAACAGGCACGTTTACGATTGTGGCTAATGCATATGACAATGACGGATTGTCTTCGCTGAGTGATACGGTTGTTGTCATCATTGAAGACCTCACTGCAATCACATCAGCTGATGCTTCTTTTATAAAATATTATCCCAATCCTGTACATGATGTTCTGCATATTGAAGGATTTGAATTCATTTCAAAAATAATTTTGACCAATACCTTAGGTCAGAAAATACATCCGGCTACTACTGGATATGGAAAATATGATGTTTCTAATTTGACTCCCGGTATTTATCTCGTGCACATTCGACGTGATTCCCAGTGGATGACTTTTAAAATCGTGAAATGATTTTTTTACATAAATATTTTTTATGAAAATCCATGATGCCTATGATCCCGGCCACTATGTTGCCGCTGCTGCCAGGTATGATGATATGGTGTACAGGCGTTGTGGACGATCCGGAATATTATTGCCAGTCTTATCACTTGGATTATGGCATAATTTCGGAAATGTAGACAGTGCGGAAAATGGCCGTAACATCCTGCGAAGATGTTTTGATGCGGGCATCACCCATTTTGATCTTGCAAATAACTATGGTCCTCCCTTTGGATCCGCAGAAGAGAATTTTGGAAGAATTCTTAAAAGAGATTTTACATCCTATCGCGACGAGCTCATCATCTCCACCAAAGCCGGCTGGGACATGTGGCCGGGACCGTATGGAAATTTCGGATCCCGGAAATATCTCCTCGCCAGCCTGGATCAAAGCCTGAAACGAATGGGACTGGAGTATGTGGATATCTTCTATTCACACCGTCCCGATAAATACACTCCTCTCGAAGAAACCATGGGCGCGCTTCATTCTGCCGTCCAACAAGGCAAAGCACTCTACGTAGGAATATCACAATACAAATCAGAAGAAACTCTGCGAGCGGCCCAAATTTTAAAAGATCTTGGTACGCCACTGCTGATCCATCAGCCCCGTTTCAGCATGCTGGACAGGTGGGTCGAGGAAGATGGATTGCTGGATGCACTTGATAAAACAGGCAGCGGACTGATTGCATTTTCACCCCTGGAGCAGGGCGTACTGACAGGAAGATATTTGCACGGTTTTCCGGAAGATAGTCGGGCAGTTAAGGACGGACGATATCTGAAGACAGAGCAGATATCAGGCGACCTCATGGAGAAAGTCAGAAACCTGAATGCTATCGCTGAACAAAGAGGCCAAACATTAGCCCAAATGGCGATTGCCTGGTTACTTATTCACCCAGGTGTTACATCCGTACTCATCGGGGCCAGTAAGGTCAGCCAGGTAGATGAAAACCTGGCCGCGCTGAAACAGCTCAATTTTTCTGAGGACGAAAGAAAACAGATTCGTCGAATTCTTGAGCCAACAACCTGAGAAAATGCTGTATCTGCAACTGCCCTGAAAAGCTGTTGTCTATGAATGTATACTTTGCCCCATCCGCCATCGTTAAGCAAAAAAACATTCTTCATTCGCCAACTTTTAAATCGATTTTCATGAAAAACATTCTCTTTACATTTCTCGCCTGCATAATGTTGTTGGTTTCAGCCTGCACATCCACTAAAACTGCAGGTGCAACTGATACCAGCACGTCTTCTGATAATAAAGGAACATCAGCAACAACTGATAAAATGGAAGACCTCAATGCTTCCATCAGCCTTGCAGATCAGCTTAGAAGGATCCCAGGGATTTCTGTTATTGGTAGCGGAAGCTCCGCCCGCGCAACCATACGTGGAAACGCTTCTGCCAGCGGCGACTCTGAACCATTATATGTTGTTGATGGCACACCCCTCAATGGTGGATTGTCATACGCATCCTCAGTAGTACCCGTAGCTGAAATCAAATCAATCAAAGTCCTGAAAACAGCCAGCGAAACCAGTCCATACGGTTTGCGTGGTACCTATGGAGTAATTGAGATCACATTGAAACATTAGGAAAGAATTTCAAAAATAAGAACTGGCTGTAGAGGCGTGATGGATCACGTCGTTACAGCCAGTTCTTTTTTATGGTTTGTGCCTTAGTTATTATCCTGTTTTGCAAAGACCTTTTTCAAAAGATCTGTAGTCCGTTGATTAATATCATTCCTGATTCCTAATTCTTTTTGTGCTACCATGGCAAAAAGACCTTCAAGCGCTTTTTCCGTTACGTATTCATCCAGTTTCGGATTCACTTTCGTCACAAAAGGAATTTTATTATACGCATTGACTGCATCAGCCCAGTATTGCACTGCATTCACTTTATTGAGTGACGCAAGTATCACAGGTTGGAATTCCTGGTACAGCGGATTAAATGTTTTCAAATGCAGATAATCTGTCGCTGCATCATCCTGTCCCTTTAGGATACTCAATGCATCATTGAATGTCATCGAAGTAATGGCGTCGATAAAAATAGGTGCAGCTGACTTGGCAGCATCCTCAGCAGCGCAATTTAGTTTTTCAAGGATCACGCTTTCAACATTTGTAAATCCGGGAATGATCTTCAGCTTATCAGTTACATCCCTTGCTTCTTCAGGCAGGAGGATCTTATAAGCACTCTTAAAGTAACCATCCCTCTTTGATAATGTGCTGGCACCTTCACTGATACCAAACTCCAGGGCCTGTTTCAGTCCCTGACCTATCTCAGCGAGGGTGGGTTCATTCAGATAACCACCTACCTGTTGTAAGGTGTCACAGGAGGGTAATGACACACCTAATAATAATGTGAATACAAGGATCTTACATTTCATAACGAATTCGTTTTTTAGGATGACGAGATATACTCCTTTCGATACGTTGGCGTATCGTTAAAGTATCCTCAAAAGCTTACGGAGATCGAAAGCGACAGGAAGAGTAACAGTCGAAGTGTCAATCCAGTTTATAAACCACCTGGGCACTATCCACAGGTCCTCCTAATTCGGGCTGAAGTTTGTGGATCGTTACTTCAATGTTTGAGACATCGGCGAATGAGGCACGGATCTCATGTGCGATCCGGTACGCTACCGTTTCTATGAGTTTGCATGGTTGCTCCATGACATCATTACAGACCCTGTAGATCACTTCATAGTTGATCGTGGCATGGAGGTCATCATGGATAGCTGCCCTTTCGATATCTGACTCTACAGAGACATCGATGATATAGCTATTGCCACGGGTGCGTTCATGCGTATAATACCCATGATGGGCATAAAAGGACATCCCTTCGAGTTTGATCTGGGCCATGCAGGTTTTTCTAGGGCTGCAATATATTCAAATCAGGTCGGAGCCAAAAAAGTTATCTACCCCCCTTTGGGTGTCTCCTATCAGTTACCTTTGCAATCCAATTTTACTAAACCCAGCAATATGGAGGTGAAGACCAGCGTAAAAACAGACAAATACCAGGGTCACGATTATTATAATATTGACGAATTGCTCAGTGAAGACCATTTGTTGGCTCGCGAGGCTGTTCGTGCCTGGGTCAAGCAGGAAGTAAGCCCCATCATTGAGGATTATTCCAACAGGGCTGCTTGTCCGACTCACCTATTTAAAGGACTGGCCGAGATTGGTGCCTTTGGGCCCAGCCTTCCGGTCGAATACGGAGGTGGGGGTATGGATGAGATCGCGTATGGGGTAATCATGCAGGAATTGGAGCGGGGTGATTCCGGTGTCAGGTCTATGGCTTCGGTGCAGGGCTCGCTGGTCATGTTCCCAATTTATAAGTACGCACCAGAAGTCCTGAAGAAAAAGTATTTACCTGCATTAGGATCCGGGGACCTGATCGGTTGTTTTGGACTTACAGAGCCAGATCATGGATCCAATCCCAACGGGATGACCACAAATATAAAAGACGACGGGGATGCATATATTCTCAATGGCGCAAAGATGTGGATTACCAACAGTCCGGTATCTGACCTTGCTGTCGTGTGGGCCAAGGATGAAAATGACCAGATCCGGGGTATGATCGTTGAAAGTGACTGGAAAGGATTTTCTGCACCTGAGATCCATGGTAAATGGTCGTTGAGAGCATCCATTACCGGTGAACTGGTGTTTGAAGATGTCAGAGTGCCGAAATCGCATGTTTTTTCTGATATCAAAGGACTTAAAGGCCCTCTCTCCTGCCTGTCAAAAGCTCGCTATGGTATCGCCTGGGGAGCTATTGGGGCAGCGCTTGATTGTTATGATAGTGCATTGAGATATTCCCTGGAACGCGAGCAATTTGGACGACCTATTGGTGGATTCCAGCTGACCCAGAAAAAACTTGCGGAAATGATTACTGAGATCACGAAAGCACAATTATTGGCATGGCGCCTGGGCTCACTCGCCAATGCAGGAAAGGTCACGCCGGCACAGATATCCATGGCAAAACGGAACAATGTCATTATGGCCCTGGAAGTCGCCCGTGAAGCCCGCCAGATCCATGGAGGCATGGGGATCACAAATGAATATCCGATCATGCGTCATATGATGAACCTCGAAACTGTTCTGACATACGAAGGCACACATGATATCCACTTACTGATCACAGGCCAGGATATTACGGGACTCAATGCATTTTCATAACGAATTCCTAACCGAACACAAATTCTGTAGATAGATACACCACTGTGGTCTATTAATACGTTCAAAGAAATGCCGGATAACAACATTTGAATTAATTTTTCATTCAATAAGTTATCCAACCGGTAAAGTAGCGTACGAATGTTTGTAAAAGTTTCCATCCTTTCCTGCATGTTGTTAGGACTGCTCGTTGTACGATCCAGCGGACAGGAAGCGATCACATTACAAAATCCTTCATTTGAAGATCTGCCACGCAAAGGCGCTCTTAATTTTCTTTCGATCAAAGGCTGGCACGATTGCGGACTTTCACTTTTCCCCGGAGAAACACCTCCCGACATTCACCCTGTCCCTACGAATGCATGGGAGGTATCGAAAGAACCATATGAGGGGCAGACTTTTTTAGGAATGGTAACTCGTGCTAATGATTCATATGAATCCATTTCTCAAGCATTATCCAAACCTATCACTGCCGGCACCTGCTACAATTTTTCGGCATTTATTTCCAGGTCAGAACAGTACAAAAGTGCCACAGACAGAAATACAAATGTCCTTGAAAATTTTGTGCGTCCTGCTGTTTTACAAAT
>JANPKZ010000051.1:0-3101 GCA_031426295.1 Saprospiraceae bacterium | reverse complement strand
AGACAGACAGCCTGTAACGAGTATCAGTATAAAAGTGAGAAAAAGCAGATGCCGCATCGTGATAAAAAGATTGACTCACAAAATAACAATATCACTGTCATTTTGATCCGCCTGCAAATAAGCGGAGCATTTCATTCAGATCTACATTTCCTCCGGTCAGGATTACGCCGGTGCGTTTTCCTGCAAACTCATCTGCATACCTGATGACTGCTGCTACTGCTACCGCACTGCTGGGTTCGATGACAATTTTCATTCGTTCCCAGATCCAGCGCATGGCAGCAATGATTTCTTCTTCGCTCACCAGCAGCACGCGTTCAACCAGTTGTTGGATGATGGGGAAATTAATATCTCCGAGGTTGGTACGTAATCCGTCTGCGACAGTGTTAGCGGTTTCATTGTACTCGATCTGGCCGCTTTGCAATGCACGGAATGCATCATCAACATTTTCTGGTTCGGCAGCCCATACAACTGTTGAAGGTGAAAAATAGTGGGCCGCTAATGCAGTTCCAGCGAGCAGTCCTCCTCCACCTACCGGTGCAATGATGATGTCGAGGTTAGAAACTTCTTCCACCAGTTCTTGTGTGCAGGTGCTGTTGCCGAGGATGACCTGGAGATCATTGGAGGGATGTATGAATGACATCTTCGAATTTGCGAGTATGTCATTCACTTTGTTTTCGCGATCAACGGGTTTGGTGCCTGATGAAACGATGTCTGCTCCGTAGCCACGCACGGCATCGACTTTGACAGCGGGAGCGTTGTCGGGCATGACGATCGTTGCATTGATTTGTTTGATTTTTGCTGACAGTGCCAGTGCTTGTGCGAAGTTGCCTGAACTGTGTGTGAGGACTCCATTTTTTTGTTGTTCCGGCGTCAGCATAGCCAATGCATGTGATGCCCCTCGCATCTTGTACGCACCCATCCGCTGAAAATTTTCGCATTTAAAAAATACGGAGCCGCCGATCTTTTTATCGAAGGTGGCTGATGTCATGACGGGCGTATGATGGATCATGCCGGAAATGTGGTCGCGGGCGGAGAGTAAGTCTTGCTTAGATGGTCAGGTCATGGAATAAAGTAAGGGATTATTTTATTCTCGAGAGTCGACATAGCATGATCGGTAACCGCTGAAGAACGTGTATCGGCGTTCCAGGTTATAAACATTTGAATTTTGGATGCATTGTATTTTGTAAAATTTCCTTTCCTCTTCAAAACCGCCATTGTAAGCATTCTAATTTCATCGGTCTTTTTTTTACTTCTGGATTAGGAATTCTTCAACTGTGATGCTTGCTTGTTTTAATATTGCTCTCAATGTTCCTTCTGGCATATCACCTGAGTGATTTGGAATGGTGGTATATCGATTGGACTTGGTTGAATACCAAATCTCGTGACTACCGGCTGCTTACCGATGAAACTCAAATCCTAAATGTTTCAAACGTTTAATGATCTCTCGATAACTGAATCCACTAAGTCTACCCATCCTAGATACCAATCACAAGTGGATAGTCAAATTTATCCCCAAGCTTCCTTACATTTTCAACATTCTCGGATTGGGCTTCAATTAGCTTCTTGACAACATCTCTGGCTATCTCAAGCGTCTCTGTAATAGTTCGACCTTGGGCTACCAGTCCTTGTACATCATCAGATGTTGCGAGGTATACTCCTTCAGGTAGTTTTTCAATATGGATTTGAATTGTGCCTTCCATTTCTAGTGATTGTGAGATGCAATTTATGGCTTTATAAGGAATGATTGAGCATGGTGAATGACTGATATGGCAAACTTATTTCCCAAGAATAGCAGTAAGCGCTTCACACAAATACACCCAAGCCCCCTCCACATGCTCCTCCTGAGTATACGTCTGCGCAGTCACCCATCTCAAAATACTCTTCCCCTCCACCGTCGCATACGTCATATACGCCTTACCACTGTCATTGATAACACGCGACCACTGCTTAGTAAGCTCACCATCCGTGTCCAGTTCTTTCCTGATCCGGAAGGAAAGAATGTTAAGCGAACGCGGATAAGCTAACTCAAGATCTTTGTGAGCCAGGATCTTTTGTTCTACATCCATGGCTAGTGCAATATGATGGCGCAGCCGTTCTTTAATAGCATCCGTACCCAAGAGCTGCAATGTCATCCACAACTTCAATGCCCTGAAACGCCTGCCAAGAGGTATGCCCCAATCCCGGTAATCATGAACCTTATCACCATGGATCGTCTGCAGATACGATGGTGTGATGCTCATGGTACGGATCAATAATTCTGCATCTTTTACAAAATATGCGGTGCAATCAAACTGCACGAACATCCATTTGTGCGGATTGAATACAAAACTATCGGCTCCTTCAATGCCCGCTCTCAGGTAGGCGAATTCATCCAGCATCAATGAAGTACCGAGATACGCAGCATCCACATGATGCCACAAGCCATATCTGTTGGTGATGACACTAATCGCCTCAACAGGATCTATTGCACCGGTGCCTGTTGTGCCAATCGTTGACACCACACACGTAGGAATAAATCCCTTTTTCAAATCATCATTGATGAGCGCTTCCAGCTTTTCAGGAATGGCTGCTAAATTTTCATCCACCGGGATGCTCACTAAATTGTCGGTACCAAAGCCCGCGAGTCGCACTGCCTTTTCGATAGATGAATGCGCCTGAGCTGATGCATAAATGCGATACACCGAACCATCAAAGCCACGTTTCGAAATACGGTAACCGGATTTCCATTCACGTGCTGTCAATAATGCTGTTAGTGTTGCAGTTGATGCTGTGTCCTGAATGGTCCCTTCCCATGAAGATGGAAGACCCAGTAAGTCCCTGCACCACTCCATGCAGCGTTGTTCCAGCTCAGCAGCGGCAGGTGAACTTTCCCACAACATACATTGTGCAGCAATACCTGATGTGATAATTTCTGCTGCGATGGATGGGAAACTTGTATTGCCCGGAAAGAAGGCATAAAAATTCGGATGCTGCCAATGTGTGATGCCTGGAAGAATGACTTCATTCAATATTTTAAATACAGCTTCTTCACTTACAGGTTGCTGCGGTGGCTGATCCGGAAACGCATTGTAGATATCACCCGGTTGCACAGGGCTTCGTAC
>JANPKZ010000050.1:0-20726 GCA_031426295.1 Saprospiraceae bacterium | reverse complement strand
TCATATTCTTTCTGCAGGCGCGAACCAATCGTCTCTTGCCAGGGTAAAGCAAACACTTTATCATTCAGCGAATTGATACCGTTTACTTCTGCTGCAGTGCCGACAAGAAATGCACCATCAGCATCATATACTTCATCGGGTGTGAAATATTTTTGCTTAACTGTAATGTCCAATCTGTCGCATAATTGCAGGATCGTATCTCGTGTAATGCCGGGTAAAATATGCACAGGGGGAGCCGTATAGAGAATACCATCCTTTTCAAAAAAGAAGTTGGCACCACTGCATTCGGCAACATTTCCTTCTACGTCCAGTTGCAAGGCATCATCATAACCTTTCGATCGTGCGTCAGTTGCTGCAAGGATGGAATTCACATAATGACCTGAGACCTTGGCCTGTATCCTGCACGATCGAGGATGCGGACGGCAATAGGGAGACACATACAGATTAGAAAGTTTGTCACCCAATAATTTTTTCCAGGGCCATGCACATATCACAATATGCGTCTCTGTAGGAAAAGAAAGAGACATCATCGGACCACTGTAAACTAATGGACGTATGTATGCTTCCGCAAGATTGTTTTTTTCTAAAAGTTCATATGTTGTTTGCTCAAGTTGGTCAACAGACATATTGAAAGGAAGTCCAATAGCATGTGCTGAATTGATCAGACGCCTGTAGTGATCTTCACCTCTGAACATGCGGGTTTTATCTCCGACAAAATAGGAGCGTATACCTTCAAACACACCAGTACCATAATGAAGCGTTTGATCATATACACTTGCATGAGCGTCATACCCAGGCACCCATTGCCCATCTTGGTAAATGATTGTACTGTTATCAAAATACATACGCGTTGTCCGGATTAAGACTTTACGCTAAGATAAAAGTATGATTTTGGATTTCGTATGATGAGGGCTTCAGTGATGATAGACCGCTATACTATCATATTAATTGGGCGAAATTCAACTAATCTCTCTAAACTCCTAAACACAATGACTCAGAAAGAATGCAATTTCAGGGAATGATTTAACCCCCTGTCTTCCCGTCGACATGCTCATTATACCACGCCCACACTTTATTTCCAACCTTCCTGCCAAGCGCAAGCCCTTCAATATTATCTGCCTGGATATGATAACCACCCAACACCCGTGACAACCCTGCTTTATCAGCCGTCTCCGTAAATGTCGGCATCTCCAGCGTAATGGTATCACCAAATTGTGTCAGCTCCGTCATAATACCCGGCACCAGCTTCACCTCTTCTCCAAAATGATTATTACCTGTAAATAATCGAAGAACTTCCGCACAACCACCACTCACTGTACTATGACCTGATACATACGCAGGAAACGGCGGGCACACAAATGTCTCCGGCGAATATGGCCTCCAATCCTGACCCTTCATTTCAACAATCCCCTTATCCGGACCACCCCAGCCTTTGATCATCTGATCTTTAAACTGGTGATGCACAAGTGCAAACGGTCGTGCATAATCATAAAACATCTTCGTCTCCCAACATGCAATGAATGCATCCATTGCAGTCACCTCCACCAGCATGAACATCTTCACATCCTGGTCCAGCGTATGCTGATCCCGTCGTGACACATCCAGCGCAAACTTCAGCCAGTGACCCGCCTGTTGCACCGACTTTGGACCATCACGCATAAATTCTACCAACGCTTTTTGTTCATCCGTGAGATTAATCTGCATCTCAACCACTTCCTTTACTTCCTTTTTTAATTGCTCCGATCCCACTAATGGTGGCGGACCTGGTCTGAATTCACTTGCCGAATCCAACGCCATCGGATCCACATTTCCCCAGTGCGGCGTAAGACATTCGGGCACAAACTTTCCTCCCTTTCCGTCAGCAAAATATTTGGGTTGCCAGCGATTGATATCCTTACACTCATCCGCTGTATTGACACATTGATAGGAAGTGTAATCATGATATGGCTTTCCACCAGATCCTTCCACAGTGCCATATTGATTTGAGCCATCATCACGTCGGGCTTCAATTACTGACTTTGCAGCAAGATTTCCAATTCCCTCCGGTGTGGTGGGATCAAGTGACGTATTATCAGGATCATACCCAAGTTCTGTCATGAATTTGCGAAAGAGCATCGTATCACTATAGTAGTATTCATTCAATGCTCTGAATGTCGCGTAACTGATGGCGGTTTCTTTATTTTTTAATGTCCTCTCTTCAGCTGGTCTTCTGTTAGTATTCGCCAGATATACAGGAGACGCTGCTGAATCATATCGCGTCCATGCATCAAACATGGACACATAAATTAATGCCAGATAGCGGGAGGTAATCGTGGGTCTGGGCCGGAACTGCTCAGTATTATTGGCAGTGGCCGTGAGGGTGACTTCAGCCCAGCGATACGCAAGGTTTTCCTTTCCGGATGGTTCAGCCGATATTGCTGATATGGGTTTCTTGCGATCAGATTTGCATCCGCATAAACATGCAGTAGCCAGGATAAGAATAATTAATGATAGATAACGGAACTGTGACTGAAGGAGCATGCCACTCATTGATTTTGGTAAGAACTGGATTTTACCTCTGCTGATATTCTTTGCATGAGTTAAAATTCTGCTGCAAAGATAATTTTTTACAAAGCGCTTTCTCAGGCAGGATATTAAAGAACGCTTAGAAATATGGGAAACACAGAACTGACTCAATATGGAAAGAATACACTTTAGCTACCTGCCTGACGGTCAGCGTAAGGCATTTTTTTTCTTAAAAAAGGGAACAGTCCTCTAGGAACATGTATTTTTTCACCGCTTTTCGACAGCATTCAGAAAACACAATATCATTTGAAGCCTACAGATCTTTCTAATCCAGAGTATTTCCATAAGGTGGTAGACTGCCAGTACGCATGTCCTGCACATACCCCCGTACCGGAATACATCCGCCTCATCGCACTGGGACGATATGATGATGCCTATATGGTCAACTGGGAATCCAACGTATTCCCGGGTGTCCTGGGCAGGACGTGCGACCGTCCATGTGAGCCAGCCTGCCGCCGCGGCCGGGTAGAGGAAAAACCAGTAGCCATCTGTCGCCTCAAAAGGGTTTGTGCCGATAATAAAGGTGACCTCAGTGACCGTATGCCCCAGGGTCCTTTTGCACCCAATGGCAAAAAGATAGCACTCATCGGTGGTGGACCTGCTTCCCTGACGGCAGCAAGAGATCTTGCTCCTTTAGGATATGAGATCCATCTCTATGATGAGCAAAAAGCGGGCGGCGGATTTATGCGCAGCCAGATCCCGTCATTCCGCTTACCGGAAGAAGTCCTCAACGAAGAAGTGAATTATATACTTGACATGGGCGTCCATACCCATTTCAATCAGTATGTCTCCAGCATGAAAGAGATCCTGGACCAGGATTACGATGCGGTTTTTGTTGGCACAGGCGCTCCCAGAGGAAAGGACTTACCAAAATTACCCGGACGCTGGGATGCAAAAGATCATGTGCATATCGGGATCGACTGGCTGGCAAGTGTAGCTTTTGGTCACATCGAAAAAATCGGAACAAAGGTCATCGTTGTCGGTGGCGGAAATACAGCAATGGATTGTTGCCGGACATCACGTCGCCTTGGAGGTACAGAAGTAAAAGTGGTCGTACGTAGTCCGTTCGAAGACATGAAAGCATCCGCATGGGAAATTGAAGATGCGCAGCATGAAGACATTCCAATTCTAAATTGTCATTCACCAAAAGCCTTCGTTACCGAAAATGGCGTGATGAAAGGCATGTTGTTTGAAAAAGTACAGGCTGTCTACGATACCAATGGCAAACGCAGCCTTGTCTCCATGAACGAGCCTGATGTATTCATCGAAGCTGATGATGTACTCATGGCGATCGGACAGGATAATGCATTTCCATGGATCGAGCGTGATCTCGGTATCCAGTTTGGCGAATGGGAGATGCCAGTCGTTGATAAAACAACATTCCAATCCACGAATTCAAAAGTATTTTTTGGAGGCGATTCAGCCTTCGGTCCACAAAATGTAATCACGGCAGTAGCTCATGGCCATCAGGCAGCTATCTCCATGGATCTTTTTTGCAACAGATCAGATGTTGCAGATCGTCCTGACCCGATGACGAATTTGTATAGCCTCAAAATGGGCATCCATGAATGGAGCTATGACAACTATGTCGTCGATGATCCACGGTATAAAGTACCTCATGCCAGCAAAGAGATCACGCTTCAGAATCGTATGATTGAAGTGGAACTTGGCTTTGATGGTCTCACAGGATTTAAGGAAGCACAACGTTGTCTCAACTGTGATGTGCAGACCGTGTTTGATAAAAATCGTTGTATCGAATGTGATGCGTGTGTTGATATTTGTCCAACATCCTGTATCACGTTTGTAGAAAATGGAGAAGAAGATGATCTCCGCATGCGGCTGACTATGCCCGCGTTAAATAAAACCCAGGACCTGTATGTGTCTGATGTGTTGCCCACGATGCGGGTGATGGTCAAAGATGAAGATGTCTGCCTTCATTGTGGGTTGTGTGCTGAACGATGTCCGACGGCAGCATGGGATATGCAGAAATACCTTTATAATGTCACGAAAGCTTCGCATGTATGTTCAATGGTGGGGGTGTAAATGATTTTGTTGTCCGGTTTGCCAATGTGAATGGTACCGGATCTGCCAGTGCGAATACGATGTTTGCCAAATCCATTTTCCGGATGGGCGTGCCTGTATCAGCCAAAAATATATTTCCGTCCAACATCCAGGGATTACCAACATGGTATGAAGTGCGTGTGAATGGAAATGGATACCTGGGACGTCGTGAAGGAATTGACTTAATGGTCAGTACCAATCCGCAAAGTATGGATCAAGACCTGAAGAATACTGCATCAGGTGGTTATTTCATGTATGACAGCACCTGGCCACTTGCGAAAGATAAACGCAGGGATGACCTGAATTATCTGGAGATCCCGTTGATGGAATTGAGCAGTAAAAACTTTGCGGATCCACGCTTTCGTCAATTATTTAAAAATATCATTTATGTAGGCGCATTGTCAGCACTTCTTAATATTGATAAAAATGTAATTGTCGGTTTATTAGAGGATCAGTTTCCCGGCAAAGCAAAAGTGGTAGAGAGTAATGTGAAAGCACTTGATCTTGGGATCAATTATGCAAAAGAAAACTGGCAATGCCCGCTGCATTTTAATATCAGCCCGATGGAAGCTACGAAGGGCAAGATCATGATCGATGGAAACACGTCTTGTGCCATCGGTGCAGTGTATGGTGGTGCTACCGTCATGGCCTGGTATCCCATCACACCTTCAACATCTGTAGCTGATGGATTTGAAGAATATGCAAAACAACTTCGCGTTGATCCCGTAACAGGTAAAAATAAATTTGCCATCATCCAGGCAGAAGATGAACTGGCAGCAATTGGTGTTGTGATCGGGGCCAACTGGAATGGCGCTCGTGCATTTACTGCTACAAGCGGACCTGGTGTCTCATTGATGAATGAATTTTTAGGTCTCGCATATTTTGCTGAGATCCCAACAGTGTTAATTGATGTGCAGCGTGCAGGTCCATCTACCGGCATGCCGACACGTACACAACAGGCTGATATAACATCTGCATTTTACGCCTCACATGGTGATACTAAGCACGTATTGTTATTTCCATCTACACCTTTTGAGTGTTTTGAAATGACAGCTACTGCATTTGATCTTGCTGAAAGATTGCAGACGCCCATTATGGTGATGACGGATCTCGACCTGGGCATGAATGATCATGTGAGCGAACCATTGACCTGGAATGCTGAACGAAAATATGATCGTGGTAAAGTATTTAATGCCGAAGATCTTGACCGCATTGAAAGATTTGGACGATATCTCGATGTTGATAACGATGGTATCACGTATCGCACTCTGCCAGGGACGCATCCTACAAAGGGCTCTTTCTTTACTCGTGGTACATCACGCGATGAATATGCGAAATACACGGAAGATGGTGCCGTCTATGCACGTAATATGGAGCGCCTGATACGCAAGTGGAATACAGCGAAAACTATTGTTCCTGCACCGGAATTTTATACTGACAAACAACCGGCAGAAATTGGCCTGTTGTTCTTTGGCACAACAACTGATTCCGCGATTGAAGCTATGGCTGCATTGCGTCAGGAGGAAATTCTTGTTGATGGTATGCGTTTGAAAGCCGCTCCGTTTCCACAATCTGTTGTTGATTTTATTTTTGATCATGAAGTTGTCTTTGTCATCGAACAAAATCGTGATGGCCAGATGCGCAGCATCCTGATCAATGAATTAGAGATTGATCCACAACGTCTCAAAGCTGTTCTCAACTATGATGGCATGCCGATCACCGCAGCCAATATTCTGAGACAGATCTACAACCATATTCCACAACCACAATCGGCTTCTGTTCAATCTATATGAGTTATAAACGTCCAGCATTCAGGCATCCGGCTGCCGCTACCAATGAGCTCGGCTTTCATCAGAAAGATTATGAAGGTGCCATGTCAACGTTGTGCGCAGGTTGCGGACATGATTCAATCAGTGCCGCGATCATCCAGGCATGTTTCGAATTGTCCATTCCACCACATCGCATCGCGAAGATTTCTGGTATCGGTTGTTCTTCCAAAACACCTACATACTTTTTATCCAATAGCCATGGATTCAATTCCGTACATGGTCGGATGCCATCTGTGGCAACGGGTGCTGTCATGGCAAACAAAGCATTAACCTATATCGGAGTGAGCGGTGATGGAGACAGTGCGTCCATCGGCATGGGACAATTTGCACATGTTGTAAGACGTAATCTCAACATGTTGTATGTCGTGATGAACAACGGCTGTTATGGTCTTACGAAAGGACAAGATTCAGCAACAGCTGATGTAGGCTCAATGGGTAAGGCAGGTGTTGCAACTATGTTCAGCTCGATTGATCTTGCAGGTCTTGCATTGGAACTAGGCGCAGGTTTTGTAGCGCGTAGTTTTTCAGGTGATAAAGATCAGTTGATCCCATTGATCAAAGCAGGTATTAGTCATGAAGGATTTGCATTGATCGATGTGATCTCACCTTGTGTGACATTTAACAATACAACAACTTCCACCAAATCATACACGTACGTTCGTGATCATATGGAGACTACCTCCATCGCGGATTACGTCCCGGAGAAAAGTGAGATTATTACGTCTGTACTACCCGGCCAAACAAAGGTGATAGAGATGCACGATGGTTCAGAGATCAGGTTAAGTTCTCTCGCAGCGGGATGGGATCCAACAGACCGGCTTTCCGCAAAAAATGCAATCTACAATGCAAACAAGAAGGGCGAAGTGCTAACCGGATTATTGTATGTCAATGCGGATCAGCCGGATGTGCACAGGATATTGAATACTGTTGATACACCGTTGAACGAATTGAGGGAGGAGGATTTGATTCCTTCAGCAAGTGCACTGGAGGAGATTAATTCTTATTTCAAATAAATTTTAATAAAATATTTTTACACTTTTTCGAATAAGAATCTCTTTTTCGTCTATGCTGCTAGGATTCGCTGACGCTATAATTCGACCCGGGATGCAGGTTATCAAGACGGGAACTGCCATAAAGATTCAATTCCTTTAAAACATCCGTGGAGGTATCACGGTCCCTCCAGGCTTCATTCATTGCTATCGATGCTATTCTAAACTCTCCTTGCCAACATGTTTATGACTGAATTGATGTCTTATGGATTCACATTGCATCGCTCACTCTTCACGATTTATGATTGACAATACACGTAAGGTCAGGTAAAACCATGATTTTTAAGTACTTACACAAAAAATTATAGATTTGGTAAAAATGTCCAATTGTAGGTTTACAACTTATATCTCTTGGAATTTAGGCCACTTTGCCAAAATAAATTATCCATAAGCCACTTTTCCTAAAATTTTGTTTTGTGGCTGATTCAGAGTCAGTAATGAATTATGAAAAAAAACCCTGTAATCATTGAAATCCTCATTACATTTGCGGCCGTTATTTGATAAACACTAAACAATTATGAAAAATCTATTCTTCTTTCTTCTTCCACTGTTGCTTGTTGCTTGCAAAGGTGTTGAGCAATATCGTACTGGTATTGAAGAATTATCTGGCAACTGGGACACTACAACCAAAGCCGTAACTGATTTCCAGGGCATGGTAAGTTCTGATCTGACAAACTATACGCAGACTCTTGCTGCTATGCAACCAGATGATGCAATGAAAGCTAAAATGAAACCTGAGCAGGTAACTGCTTTTGAAACTGCTCAAAAAGGTGTTACTGATGCATTAGGTGCTTATGCTCCAATGCAGAAAACTATGAGTGACTTCATTACAACCTGGTCTGAAAAAACAGCTGAAGTAACTGCTCTGAAAGACGGTCTTGCTGCTGGTAAAATCGAAGGTGACGCTGGCGCAAAATTAACAGAGCTTAATGCTATGGTTACCACAGCTAACGAAAACCTTACTGCATGGCAGGCTTCTTACGCTACTGTAAAAGGTGGTGTAGATGCATCTGTAAATGCACTGAAAGCAATGGTAGCTGCTCCTGTAGCATCTACTACTGTTCCTGTGAAAAAATAATTTGGAAAACCCAAATGGTTATAAAGCCTCTACTTTATGTGGAGGCTTTTTTTTTACCCCTGACCAAAAAACAGACTTATCCAATGTGTTTATCTTTGAGCCATGTACAAGGGTAAAAAAGTAGTCGTCGTACTTCCCGCTTATAATGCATCCCGCACACTTGCTCGGACGTATGCTGAAATTCCCCATGACCTGGTGGACGAAGTAGTGTTATGTGATGATGCCAGTCGCGACAATACGATCGAACATGCAAAGGCATTAGGTATCCATCATGTAATCCGTCACGAACAAAACCGTGGCTATGGTGGCAATCAAAAAACACTTTACAAAAAAGCATTGGAGATCGATGGCGATATCGTTATCATGCTGCACCCCGATTATCAATACACCCCGTTGCTCATCCCGTCGATGGTCAATATCATCGGTGAGAATTTATACCCCGTTGTACTGGCTTCAAGGATCCTCGGCAAAGGTGCTTTGAAAGGAGGCATGCCGATCTATAAGTACTGGGCCAACCGGTTTCTGACATTGTTTCAGAACATCATGGTCAACCACAAACTATCAGAATACCATACTGGCTACCGCGCGTTCAGCAGGGAAGTGTTACAATCTATTCCATTCGACTCCAATTCAGATGATTTCATTTTTGATAATGAGATGCTCTCACAGATCATCTATGCAGGTTTCGATATTGCCGAAGTAACATGTCCGACAAAATATTTTGAAGAAGCATCATCCATCAACATTCCGCGAAGTATCAAATATGGAATGGGTGTATTGCGCGTTTCAATAAATCATCGTTTACAAAAATGGGGTGTTATCAAACATCCTCTCTATAAGACCATCAGGCCACGCAAAGTCATCGCTGAACCAGTACGGTTATAAATTCGTTATGACCGGCAATGACCTTTAAAAAATCAGACATCCGTTCCCTCTCTCTTCCTGAACTGCAAAAATCTTTTGTCAGCAAAGGTCAGCCTGCGTACAGGGCCAAACAGGTTTTCGACTGGATGTGGAAGCTCGGCGCCAAAAGTTTCGATGATATGTCAAATGTACCTGCTGCACTTCGGCAGGAACTAGCGGATCATTTTACTTTTCATAGCATCAAGCCGGATGTGATCCAGCGCAGTAATGATGGCACCATCAAGACCAGATTTATTCTTCACGATGGACATAAGATTGAAACTGTTTTAATACCTGTTCCGGATGACAAACGATTTACCGCATGCGTGTCTTCGCAGGTGGGCTGTAGTCTTACGTGCAGCTTTTGCGCAACAGGACAGATGGGTCGCTTACGCAACCTGACTGCAGCAGAAATTTATGATCAGGCTTTTGAAACGAATAAGCTTTGTGAAGCCACTTTCGGTGCGCCATTAACCAATATCGTATACATGGGCATGGGAGAGCCACTGCTCAACTACGGACCTGTGATGGAAAGTATTTCTCATATCACCGGACCACATGGTATGGCGTGGTCACCAAAAAGAATTACGGTAAGTACCGCTGGTATTTCAAAAGCGATCAAACGCCTGGCAGATGAAGGTGCGCGTTTTAATCTTGCTTTGTCACTGCATGCAGCGGATGATAAAAAACGCAGCCGCATCATGCCGATCAATGATTCCAATCATCTCGATACACTGATGGAGTCGCTTGAATATTTTTATCAAAAAACAAAAGGTCGTATCTCGTACGAATATATCGCACTGCAGGAATTTAACGACAGTCTCGAAGATGCAGGCAATTTGCTCAAACTTTGCAAACGTCAGTTCCCTGTGCGTGTCAATGTAATAGAATACAATCCGGTCCCCGGTGTTGCTTTCGACAAATCTAATCCGGAAACGATTGATCGTTTCGCAAAAAAGATCCGCGACAAAGGCATTATGATTACCGTACGACGTAGTCGCGGGAAGGATATTGATGCTGCCTGCGGACAGCTGGCGAATCAGAAATAGGAGGCGAAGGCTAAGGCGAAGGCTGAGGTAAAACAGGGCGTATGTTTACGCGGATATCCCAGAGTTATTTTCTCACAATACGAAGTTCATTTTCGCAAATGACTTTCACCAAAAATGATGCGGATCTTAATAGATCATAATAATCTGCGTTCCCTGCGCCTTGTGAAAAATCCAAAATCTTAAATCCAAATCTTAAATTAAGATATGCGAAATGACAAAACATCCGCAGTCGACATCATCGCCGACATGGACCCTTGGGTGGAGGAACTCATGATGATCCGCGATATCGTACTATCAACCGGACTGAAGGAAGAGATCAAATGGGGAGGTCCTGTATATACCCTGGATGGAAAAAATGTATTGGCGATCGGTGGCTTTAAAAACTTCTTCACGATCTGGTTTCACAATGGTGCCTTCCTGAGTGATCCTGACAAGATGCTGGTCAATGCCAATGAAGGCAAGACACGAGGTTTGCGGCAATGGCGGTTTGCGTCTAAGAAGGAAATCAAGCCATCGCTGATCAAAAAATATATCAAAGAGGCTATTGAAAATGAAAAAGCGGGGAAGAAGATCAGGCCAGAAAAGAAACCATTACCAGATTTGCCAGTTGAGATTGCATCGGCCTTTAAAAAGGATAAAGCACTCAAAGCATGCTTTGATGCCCTGACAAATGGTAAAAAAAGGGAATACCTTGATCACATCCTTGACGCCAAAACCGAGTCTACCCGGTTACGCCGCCTCCGGCAGGCGATCCCAAATATCCTTGCTGGAATTGGATTACACGACAAATACAGGTAAAAAGCAGTGGATTAGCTACTTCCAAAGGTAATTGACTGGTAAATAGCTATCAATCAAAAATTAACCTTTTAGCGGTTGATCTGGCAATTTCCAAAACTGTGTTAAACCCTTCTTAATCTGCCAATTCGAGGGATATTCCAGTCGGGGGGATATCAAAATAACCTACCTTTGTGATAAATTAGTAATTATGGGATATGGACAAAAGCCGAAGGGCGACGGGAAAGTTTTCAAGAATCCAATTCTTGACAAACTGACACGTACGCACATTGCCTGGCCACTCTCTATTTTTTATGGGTTAGGGGTATTCCTCTTGGGGTACACACTCTATGAAGGATTCATTGGTGCTGCTGCCAGCATCATTCTTTTTGTAGCAGGCTTACTCATCTTCACTCTGGTGGAATATCTGATACACCGGTATACATTCCACATGGAAGCGGATACACCAAAAAAAGAAAGGCTTCAGTATGTACTTCACGGTGCACATCATGATTATCCTAAAGATAAAACACGGCTCGCCATGCCTCCGATCGTGAGTGTAGTGTTAGCAACCGCCTTTTTTCTTTTTTATCGTTTGCTATTGGGACAATACGGTATTCCTTTCACCGCAGGATTTGTAGCTGGATATGCATCATACTTGTGTGTGCATTATTCCGTTCATGCATTTCCACCACCAAAGAATTTCCTCAAAGTATTGTGGATCCATCACGCGCTTCATCACTACCAGCAACCAAATGCTGCATACGGTGTCTCATCACCTCTCTGGGATCTGTTTTTCAAAACCATGCCTGATAAGAAAGGATTTAATGTGAAGACGAAATCGGGCTTCATTGATGACAGGCAGAATCTCGTCCAGTAATCGGTAATCGGTAATCGGTAAAATTTTGTATTCGGTAAATTCTGTATTCAGTAAACTCTGGATTCAGGTAATTTCAGTATCAGTAAATAATTACTGAAAATATTACTGTTACTTTTTGAAGTTTTAAACTTCAAATAAATATCCACATTCTATTTTCTACTGAAATCTCCGACAGCAGTTTATCTGCATGGCACAATCTGTATATACGAGAGTCAAATGATATTTGGATTTTTCAATCTGAAATCAATTCCCTTAAACTCTTTCTATTGAAAATCCACGAAAACAGCATGTAGCTGCATGGAAAATTCATTTCTACACTGCCTGCCATATTACTTAAATTTTAACTACGAGTATAACAACTAAACATAGTTTTATAACAAGAGTGGAAATCGACCAGATTACATTTGTGTCGGGATCGATTATATCATATAAAATAAGAAGAAGTAATTAACATCAGTGATTTTCTGATTCTATAACTACGAGTACACCATACCGAACATAGTTAACTGAAAAGTCCAAAGACATTTCATTCATTGTATCACTTATTGAAGTAGTTTCTTCCAGGAGACAGCACTTCGTATGCCTGCACTTTTCATTAGTGTCAAATCACCACCTGATACTGTAAGTATTGCATTTGATTTGTCTTACTATGTCGTCAATGTTCGTTGCTACAAAACAATTCTGAATTCATTTAATGGAAAATATCCAGTAAGATGATTCAGGTATTGTAACAAAATAGAGATCATAAACCCATTTGAATAATAATAACATGAAATTAAGACGTTTACATTCTAAAAGCTTTCTTCAAAAATTATATCTCGCTCAATCTGAAAAATCCATGCGGCTGCGCATACTCTTTGGAATTGCGGGATTAATTTTTATTACTGCTCTTCCCATACAGGCCAACCCTCCGGTTGAATCATGTGTGAGTTGTGAAATACCAGGCGTAACACCAGTCACATACATCACCGGAAGTCATGCGGTGATATATGCGGGACGATTATATGACACCGCTCAATGCAAAACTTATTTCCTGTACTGCGCCGTAAACGATGGTGGCACGGGTGGTCATGATATCAGCCATACGAATTTCGGCGATGCCAACTGCAACAATACGTGCCTGGAATCATCTGTATCACCATTGGGAACATGGTCTTTGGATCCTGATAATAATGTGATTTTTGATGAAGCCTGTGGTACGGTCGAGCAGGGTACTGACCCTACAACAGGTGTATGTGGTGTAAAGCATGATGAAGAGAGCGAGGGTGCATGCTATGAGAATGTAACATGCAATGGAAGTACATTTCGTGTGTCGCACCTCTACATTGTCGTTGAAGGGAACGTAACTGAAGGAACAGTGACGTTAGCCTTTAAATTTGGAAATGCTTCAGAAAGTATTGTTGTACCGGGACCTGGTAATTGCGAAGATCAGGGTTGTGCCGAGACGAACCCAACATTGCCTGTCAAACTTATAAATTTTGAAGCTCACAAGAATGGTGAAACTTCCATACTGAAGTGGACTACGGCTTCAGAGTCTAACAATGACTATTTTGAAATAGAGAAAGCTGATCACACGAAAAACTTCAAAGCAATTGGTATGGTCCAGGGATCAGGAAATTCCAATGTGGTTAGGTCGTATACATTTACAGATACATATCTTTTTCCAGGTGTTAATTTTTACAGGCTGAAACAGGTTGATTTTGACGGACATACTGTGTTGTCACCTATTCGAATTGTTAACTCTGCCACACTCCTCGAAGTTTCGATCTATCCAAATCCTACAACAGAAGAACTTTTTATAAACTTCAATGACTGGGATGCTCAACTCGAAACTACAATAACTGTGCGTGATCTTAATGGAGCAGAAGTGCTCTCACAGTCAGTAAACTCTGTGACTACTCGTTTGAGTGTATCACGTTTGCCAATTGGCTCATATTTCATCCAGGTCACCGATGGCACTACAACCCAGGTGTTCCGTTTTATCAAAACCTAGTGTTTTGATTACCTAAATACTGCATAACCCTCATTACCATAAGTCTCAATCTGTCAGGAATTAAAAGTCTGGCAGATGAGGCTTTTTTAATTTATAAAATAACTCCCAATCACAATTTGCTATTTGAGGTTTTCAACTTGGATCAGTATCCAACAACTGTATCTATTACTGGATCATTGAAAGCAGCTTGTAGCTGTATGTCCATCGCCTTCGCCTCCGCCTCCGCCTTAGCCTTAGCCTCCGCCTCCGCCTTTTTTCTTCTTGCTTGCCTTCGCTTTCGGATTATACTGCAGGGCTAAATCCACCCAATACTCCAGATCCTTGTCAAGGTCAACAGCATTTTCATCAACGAACACATATCCCTTCATCACCCTGCCGGTGAAGTCCATTGGTTTCGTTCCTTTCTTTTTCATGGCAGCTACTTCATCTTCCGGATCGATACGCACCATTAGACGATCTTTTTCCACACCCATGAGCATTTTATCATCTACCAGATAACATAAGCCGCCAAACATTTTTTTTGACGTGTGTTTTATTTTTCGATCATCAAGAATGTGTTCAACACGTGCGGCAAGAGACTCGTTGTAGGCCATGCGGTTGATTTTTGTATTTAGAAAATTACTAATAAAATATAATTAACGCTGCCATCTAATGAGTGGATAGCGTGAAGAGGAAATTAACTGACAGATTTTTTTGCCGATAAAAACATTGATCTGATTGCTTACTTTAGTATTGGACAAAACAAAAATCATCATGGAATTTCTTTCTACACTCTGGATGCCGATCCTTCTTTCGGCCGTCTTTGTTTTCATCGTGAGTTCGATCATCCACATGGTATTGGGGTATCATGCTAATGATTTCAAAAAACTACCCAATGAGGATCAGGCGATGGACACTATGCGAAACCTGAATATTCCTCCCGGCCATTATGCGGTTCCCAAGTCAAATAGCATGAAGGAACACAGTTCTCCTGAGTTCAAAGCTAAAATAGCGAAGGGGCCCGTTATGCTACTGCATGTTCGTGATCATAAAAACATCAGTATGGGAAAGAGTCTCGTTCAGTGGTTTGTGTATTGCATCGTCGTGAGTATTTTCTCAGCATATATTGGAAGTCATACGGTCAGTCCTGATGCAGAATATCTCACAGTCCACAGGGTCGTGGGATGCGTTGCTTTTATGGGGTATGGATTAGCCCTTTTCCAGGAAGCTATATGGGATTCTAAAGGATGGGGAGCAACATGGAAGTCTGTGTTTGATGCACTGATCTTTGGATTGGTGACAGGTGGGACGTTTGGGTGGTTGTGGTCATAGGGTTTAGGTAAAAAGTACTTCATTTTCCGTTGATTTCCCGCTGATAACGCAGAACCATTCATCTTCTCTAAACGCTGAAAACGCAAAATCATATTGGTAAGCGTTATCTGCGTTGTATTTCTGCGGGATTCTGCGGGAAATTAAAATTCGTTTTATTAATACGTTATCCTACACCGTAAGATGAAGCTGATGAAAGCCCTGATAGTTGAAGACAATGCCTTTATGGCAACCATATTACATGATTTGCTGCTGCAAGATGCTTCGCACACTACTATTTCAGGAATTGCAAGTTCAGGATAAGAAGTTGCCTTCTCCTTAATGAAGATTAGAGGCAAAAAAAAGGGGCTTATTCTGGTAAACCCCTTTTGCCTTAGCGCCCCCTCCTGGGCTCGAACCAGGGACCTACGGATTAACAGTCCGGCGCTCTAACCAACTGAGCTAAGGAGGCAATATTTTGTTTACTTAACCAACTGTTCCGATAGCTATCGGAAATGGAGGCAATTTGGGAGGGCAAATATAAAAGTTTCTTCCGGTCTTCATAGAGACTTCCGTAAAATCTATATAAAAGGCTGTTTTTCAGTTATTTAATCACACATTTTGGTTTTGTTAGTATCTTCCTCCTACAAAACGAACCAACCATGCCCGCCTCCGTCAATCCAATGCTCTTCACTGATGAAGAGTTTGAAAAGTTCCGTTATACGGGTGACCGCGACATCGATATCCTCGCCCTTACTGTTATGGAAGTAGTGGATTATGGTGAATTTCACCAGATCCTCAGCAACCTCCACCGCAATGGCGACCCCGTATCATTCGAAGGCCTGAAAAGTGTTCAGCAAAAATCAGATGTCACTGTCAATAATCCGGAATCATATCTAAAGGGATATAAGCAAGCACTTGAGATCTATTTCGGTGACACGTTTATCAAATTCACTCCGGAAGAAAAAGAAGTCCTGCGCAAGGCATCTCTTTTTTTCAATGTCCACATGACGGAATGTACGATCGCACTGGCGGTACGTTCACTGCTGAAACAATACGCAGCCTTTAAATCAACTAACGTACTTACGCATACACAACTCCTTCCTAAGTATCCATATCGACGCATCATCTCGACAATGCAATTCGTGATGGACGTAATGGAAACCAATGCTTTCGAACCGGAAGGTTATGGCATTCGCGCCATTCAGCGCCTCCGCATGGTGCATGCACTCATCCGTATCCGCATCGATATGGATAAGATCCGCAAGACGGAAGGAAAAGAGTGGAAAGAAGAATGGGGGCGCCCCATAAATCAACAGGATATGATCTTCGCTGTGCATACATTCAGCATCGAAGTGATCCATGGGTTACTTGCATCAGGTGAAAAGATCAGTGATGAAGAAATTCAAAACTATTATTATGCCTGGCATATCATCGGCAAAGCATTAGGTGTTCTTGATGAACTCAATCCAACAGATTACAAGATCGGCGTGCAGGTTCAGGAGCGTATTTATGCGAAAGAATTTATTAAAGAAAATCCAAACGGTCCCATTTTAGCTGAGCCCCTCATCAATTTTATGGCAGATGTACTGCCAATGGCAGATCGTAAGGCTGTGTACGGAGTAGTCAAATTATTCAACGATAAAAAAGATTACGAACCCATCTTCCATGACATATTGAAGCTGGACCTGTCAGAAGCCACTTCCTTTTTTACAACCATGTACAAAACGCAGGACTGGCTGAGGCATACCATTATTAAAGTGAAACATTTATTTACACCCGCTTCTAAACGCTCAGATTATTTGCAGGACATAGCGAAAAATCAGCGGAAGCTTTTTGATGCCATCATGTCCATCGCCAAAACATGGAGTGGTAGTCATTTCCGCATGGCCGATGCATTCGGCACCAAAGCCGCTGAAGAACATGATGCTGCGGATAAAGCTCTTCCAAGGTGGAAACGGGCGTTGAAGTATTTCTTTCCAAACTGGACTATCTCGTAGTGTTCGGTAAAATCTGTATTCAGTAAAACTATTTTCAGGTAATCTACCTGATTTTAAAAATTTTCAATTTCCAATTTCTAATATCCTTTTTCAATTTCCTATTTCTAACCCAACCTGTTTATTCCTCTTTGCCTATATTCACCAAATGGACACATACTCCATTTTGATCCTCTTAAGTACACTGGTTATTTTTTCGTACCTGTTTGATAGCTTTTCCCGTCGGACACGTATTCCATCAGTATTACTTTTGTTACTTGCCGGAATTCTCATACGGTATGCCTCGCAACATCTTGGCATACCTTTGTATGACTTTACATTGCTACTTCCCTTGCTGGGCACTGTAGGCCTTATATTAATTGTCTTTGAAGGAGCACTTGATTTAAAGTATGATCCGGGAAAGCTTAAGCTCATCCGGAATGCTTTTGGTGCAGCCCTTTTCCTGCTAATGCTCACGTCACTTTCGATTGCATTTATCTTTTATTACTTCACACAACAGTCCTTTTACATCTGCCTGCTGAATGCCATACCCTTTAGTGTCATAAGCTCTTCCATTGCTATTCCTTCGGTAGCTTCGTTGCAGAATGAAAAAAAGGAATTCATCATCTACGAGTCATCGTTTTCTGATATTCTTGGGATTATGATTTTTAATTTCCTGATGGCTAACGAACGTTTTTCATTGGGAGGCTTCGGACAATTTAGCATCAATATTTTACTGGTCATCGGACTATCCCTGCTAAGTTGTTTTGTATTCCTGTTTATCATGGGCCGTGTTATGCACCACGTGAAATTTTTCCTTATAATTTCTGCTTTAATTCTGGTGTATGCTATTGGAAAACAATTCCATCTTTCCACATTAGTGACCGTTCTTGCCTTTGGTTTGTTCCTCCGGAATAGTGAGTTGATAGCAAAAAAATTATCCCGGCTTCCATTGTATGCCAAGGTCAAAGATTATATGATCTATCCATCGTTACGAAGCGATCTGAAAAACCTGCATCAACTATCCGCTGAAAGTGCATTCATATTACGGACTTTTTTCTTTTTGGTTTTCGGTTATACACTGGCGCTTGAAAATCTTTTCCGGCCCGAAGTCTTTTTGTATGGTACGATTATTATAATAGCCGTCTACCTGTTACGCTGGGCATACCTAAGGTTTATTGCCCGCGCCCATCTTTGGCCTGAGTTACTGATTACACCCCGTGGTTTGATAAGTGTTTTACTTTTCCTTCAGATCCCCATGGATAAGCATATCACAACTTTTGGAAATGGAATTTTGCTGTATACAATCATCCTGTCGGGACTGTTGATGACTGTTGGTTTGATTGCCACCAGAAAAAAACCAACTCCTTCCGGAGATGAATAAGAATTAATTCCAGCGCGGCTTTCCTGCTTCAAATTCCAGTACATTGCTTTCCACTACCCGTTTTATATCATTGAAATATTTCATCACCTTCCGTTGGCGCATGGAGCTATTGCCTTTATCCAGGATATTGATTATACATTCCATGTAATTCTCATATCCGAATTGATCAGAATATGGCTGCAACCTGTCGACCCAAAATCGAATATTGTCAGACACTTTTTTCAACTGCATGGATTCATGGCTAATAATTTCCGCGCCGATGCCATGCCGAATCGCGCGCCATTTATTTTCCCGCATGATCCACTGCTCAGGAAAGATCTTATTGTGTTTATAAAATTGATGCTTGTTATCATTAAACCAATGTGCCAGGAGATGAATAAAGGCCACAATGCTTTGTAATTCCAACATAGTAGCAGGGCCATCACAAATCCGCAACTCGAGTGTGCCATAGACAGGACTGGGTCTGAGATCCCACCAAATGTCCTTCATGCTCTCAATAGAACCAGTGGCAATTAATTTATCATACAGAATATTAAAATCTGACCATGTATGCGCTGTATAAGGGATGCCTGAAGTCGGGTGAGATTCATATACAGTAGGCCTGCTTGCGGCTAATCCGGTATCCTGGCAATTCCAATATGGAGAACTGGCTGATAAAGCAATCAGATGCGGAACGAAATGAAGAAAGAAATTATTGAACCTCATACAATCATCTCCATTCTTCATGCCGATATGTACATGTAATCCATACACAGCCATACGTTTGATCAACCACTGATTCCTTTCAAGTAATTGATGATATCGTTCAGACTTACTCAGGATCCGTTCATTATAATCGCCAACAGGGTTCGTACCTGTCCCGGAAAAACGTATTCCGGTTTTTTGTCCAGCCATTCTGACTTCCTCAAGCACCTCATTGAGTTCGGTACGTACCTGATGTACATCATCACAGATCCCGGTAACTATTTCGAGCGTACTTCGAAACATTTCCTTCACAAGCTTCTTGTTTTTAACAAGTGCCATGATGTCTTCAGCTCGTGGTGTAAGTTCAAGATTTTTAATATCTAATAACTGAATCTCCATTTCTACTCCGAGCGTCAGTGTTTTGGTATTTTTTGTAAACTCCAGGCTCATAATTGCTTTGTGTTTCGTGAGCATATTTTGTTCACTGTCACATTAGAATATATATATTAAGTGACAGAGAGCTTTCGGCCAGAATTGAAGCTGACCTTCTGCGTGGTTGATCCACGAATTGGTGAAAATAACAAAAACATTGGTAAAGGAATCTCAACAGGTTCTGTGGGTATGCCTCCTGAATGTTGATATCAATGTGTAATGCGATATAGGCTGGAATATGGATCTCAATTGCAACTACGTCACACAGTAGTTTGTATTCCTTAAAAAAGTATTCAGTTTTCGGTCTTCGGTAAAAAATAATTGTCTATTCTATAAAAAAGTATTCAGTTTTTGATAAAAAGGGTATTTGGTATTCTATGATCGAAAACTGCTTTAAGATGCCTAATGCAATGTGTCCTTTTGTATTTGAAGTTTGATATTTAATAATACAAAACGAAATACCGAATAACACTTTTACCATTTACCTACTATACCACTTTTACCTCTTATCTCTTTTTACTGAATACAGAATTTTACCGAATACTGACTATCCTTTTTACAGAATACTGAACACAGAATTTTACCGAATACTGACTACCCTTTTTACTGCTTACCACTTTTACCACTACCCTTCGATCCATGCAATCACCTCCGCATCAGTCGGCAAAGTTTTGGGATTGATCACCTTCTCCAATTGACCTTCTTCATTGATCAGGTATTTCTGAAAATTCCATTTCACATCACTATCCAGATATCCGTTTTCTGACTTCTGCGTAAGGAAT
>JANPKZ010000049.1:0-2841 GCA_031426295.1 Saprospiraceae bacterium | reverse complement strand
TCATGCCTCAGCGTGATGGTGCTTCAACGTTATGGCACCTCAGGCGCTCAAGGCGTCTGGAATCTCACGCTCCAGCGTGATGGCGCCTCAGGCGCTCACTTAGTCTGGAATCAAAAAACTTTCCTCACAAGAGAATACCTGGTCAAAAGAAAAATTCCTTATATTCATTTCCGAAAACAAATTACTTCACTTTTTTAATACCAGTTGAAATCATGGGACTGACAATCTTCTATTCCGGCGCGATCCGGGATGTCCGGCTTATTCCTGCTCTTGTTGATGAAGTATGTGATATCTGCGATGGCCTGTATTGGCGTTGCGAGATCGTAGAGCCTTCTGATGATATACCGATTTCCGGTGTGTTGTTTTGTCCACCACGATCGGAGGAGATCTGGCTGACATTTCTCCCCAATGGACGCATGGCCAATCCGGAAAGTTTTTTCAATATCACGGGTGAAAAGAAAAAATTATCGGGATCCATTGTTCTCAATTCGATTGTGCAATATGCGGGTGCCGATGCCCACATGCGTGTTATCGAAATGCTTAAATATCTGTCACCCAAATATTTCCGTCGATTGAAAATTATTGATGAGAGTGAATATTGGGAAACGGGTAATGCTGAAAAATGCCGCGACTGGTTTGTGATGTTTGATGCATGGACCAAAAACATGTCAGAAGATCTTGGTAAGCTCGATAATCGCGGACATGAAGGCGGTGAGAATTACCAGGAACGACTGATGGATCTCTTTATGCAGGGAGTTTCATTCGAAGAGATAATGAAAGTGATGGGGAATCCGTACCGGAAAAGAAAAGATTCTTGATTTTAGATTCTTGATTTTGGATTTTTTGATTTTGGATTTAGGATTTAAGATTTGCATTATACTTTTTTGACACGAGGAGGTGTATTTCGTGTACGTGCATGTTGGTGATGAGCATGGGATTTTTAAAATGGTGTTCGGTGAGTGGTAAGCTATCATGATCATCAAGCCCATCAGATATATCAGCGTTCCGGTGTCTGGTGAGTATGGTGTTCCTCCGCCTTAGTCTCAGCCTTTTATTTCACAGGCCGATATACCATCAGCTTACCTGACTTGACATTGGAAAATTTTAAATCAGTCAATACAACTTTGCGTACACCATTATAATTCTGATGGGCGATCGTGATGCTGTTTTTGTCATGAACTTCATATATGACAGCAGTGTGATGCGGCATTTCCTGGCGGAAATATCCGTTGGCGTCGCGGGTCTCAATTACGACACGTTCAAACTGGACAATGTCACCCGGGTAAAGACATTCATTTTTGTATTCTACTGGTGCTCCGTATTTATACCGGCCATCCCATTTTGCATTATTGGAATTCAGAGCACCCGCTGCAAGATCCCAGCATTCACCACGTCCTACTTTTTTCTTCATGTTTACTTTCGCAAATTCGAGGATCTTTTGATTGAGAGGAGGGATCGTGTCGCAAGGTTTAATATCTAGTTGAGTTAGTATGAAAAACTGAAAGAGCAGTGTAAGAACCATCCGGATTTTGGATTTTGGATTTTGGATTTTTGATTTTTGATTTCTACAAACTACAATCGGGAACGTAGATTTATTAAGTTCTATTACTTGTGGTGAGCTTTTATTAAACTACCTGTGCAAAGCTTGTCCAATTAAAATATCCTCATCTAACACGAAGTACACTAAGGAATGCACTAAGTTCACAAAAAATATATCAGGATCCTTGAGTCCTTTGTGAGTTACTTAGTGCACTTTGTGGTTTTCTTAATTTTTTTTTGATTCGCTCAAAAGGGCACTTTGTCCGGCTCATTAACTTTCGCTTTAGCCTTTACTCTCGCTTACTTCCTTTACTTCCATTAGATTTGCGCTCCATTTTTACGTATGAAAGAATTGACACGCTTATTGGGGCTGACGTTATTACTGGCCTCACTCCACCTGACGATCTCTGCACAGCAGCCTTGCGGTTCGGACGAACACCATGAGTGGCTGATGAAAACAGATAATGCCTACAAGACCAGGCATTTACGGTATAAGGCGAGCCTCGATTCCCTGAAACGTGCTCCTGCCCGACACCAGCGCCAGTCACCGGTAAGTATGACAATACCCGTTGTAGTACATGTCATCCATCTCGGCGAGCCTGTTGGAACGCAAACCAATATTCCGGATGCACAGATCTACGATGCAATAGCCGGCCTCAACGACCGGTATGCCAATATGAATGGTCAGGGGATTGACATCGAACTTACTTTTTGCCTGGCCAACCGGGATCCGGATGGATGCCCCACCTCCGGGATCAATCGGGTGGATGGTTCTGCCATTCCTTTGTATCGCCAGGAGGGAATCACATGGGCTGATGACTGTGGCGCAGAAGAACATGCTGTCAAAGACCTTGTCAAATGGCCAACATGGGATTATTACAATATCTGGGTCGTGCATGACATCTGTGGTGATATTGCAGGATATGCATACTATCCCAATGGTGATGAATACGATGGTACGGTAATCGATATTGCTTCGATGAATTCAACCGGTGGAGTACTGGCACATGAACTAGGTCATGGTCTTAATCTCCAACATACATTTTCAGGTGCTGATGGTACTACCTGTCCTGAAAATAATGATTGTCTTGAGGAAGGAGATGAAGTTTGTGATACACCACCGCATCGTCAAAACGATTGTGGTTTTATTAATTTCTGCAGTACAGAAGGCGAATGGGATAACAGCCGGGTGAACTGGATGAGCTATTGTTTTCCTGGTACGCAGCAAGGTAAATTCACTGCGGATCAACGCACGCGAATTCTGGATGCTTTATCTGTCGAACCCCGCATGCCGCTTCTTGA
>JANPKZ010000048.1:0-2481 GCA_031426295.1 Saprospiraceae bacterium | reverse complement strand
GTTTAGGGCTTATTCCGACAAGATCAAAAAGAAATCCCGTCAACGATCTAAAGAACATTGACGGGATCCATCACTTTGACGGTGTCTTACTATTTTCTCTTCAGGGTGGCAATGATGCCAAGACCTGTGTCGACCTTTATTTCGTCACAATCAAACTCAGTCACAGTATATGTGTCCTCCTGGAAACTGGTTGCATCTTCAGCTCTGAGTGTAATACTTGAATTACCGCTGACAGTATAGGATAAGTCATCACCTACTTCGCTGTCTACAAGCACTTCGCTGTTGTCGATCAGGTTGCCATTCGACTCAAATTCTACTTCACCTGCTACAACACCGAGAACGGTAACATTCCATTCTCCAACAATGACAGAGCTTAGGTTGTCAGCATTACAATCATCGTCTTTGTCGCATGACGTTAACGTAACGGTTGCGAAAAGAAATAAATACAATAAATGTTTCATGATATCAATTTTGATGTTAAGGATTTACGGTTTCAATTAGGTCTAACACCATCCTGATGAGATTGTTTTGAAAGTAAATGCCAGGTGCTGCATTTGTATGATATCCTCCCTGATTCCAATGGGTATTCAGTAAAAAAGGTATTCTGTAAAAATCGTGTTCAGTAATAGGGTATTCAGTAAAATTTGTATTCAGTAAAAGTAATAATCGGCATGCATAAGTTCTGAGTACGAACCCCAAAAACGTGAATAATTTTTTGATTATTGAATACCGATTACTGAATACAAATTTTACTGAATACTGAATACTGATTACTGATTACAGATTTCACCCGTTCGTATCCATAAACAACACATTCCACCTGTGTCCATCAGGATCGGCGAACGCACATCCGTACATCCATCCCTGGATCTCCGTGGGAGGAGCAAAAAGATTTCCACCGGCTTCTTTCACTTTACGAGCGAGATCATCCACTTCCTGTCTTGATGCTGCATCGAAAGATAACATGACTTCGGTTCCTTTACTGGTATCGCTCACCGCATGTTGTACAATATGACCAAACATTTCTTCTTTGAATAACATAAGTACATATTTGTCATTGCCCACAAAAAATGAAGCAGCATCCGGACCGGGATCGTGCTTCGTATTGAGGTCAAATCCAATATTGGTAAAGAATGTTTTTGAAACATCGATGTCTTTGACAGGAAGATTGATCCAAAGTTGTTTGATCATGATCATTAAAGTTTAAGAGCTGTTATTTGAAACTAATTTACATGTCAAACGTACGCTCCATTAATAGAAATGAGGTATGGCATATCTGACTATAGAGGTGGTCAAATCCGAATTATCAGTTTTTATCGAAGATAGACTACTTCATTCCAGACAAACTGGATAGCATTGGGTCTTGGCAATGTTCTCGAACTCTTGAGTGCCGTTGCTTTAGTCTGTAGTTTTTCAACAGGAATATCCTTATTTGTTAATTGCCGTAATAAAGTGGCTAGTTCATTTGCTTTTTCCAGGAGCTGATCATTCGTATAGATCACGCGGGTCATGGTGGCAGGACCCGGATCAACATATCCTTCATTAGTGGATTCACTGACGGGGTAATTGTGCTCGCGTAATGCTGTAAGCACATTCTTATACCGCGCCGGTTCGATACCATACGCTTTTATGGAGAATGCAAATGTTACTTCCGTCGGTGTGAGTACAATTGTACCAATGGATTTGTCAGAAATCGTAACAGATTTTTCCAGAAATCCGGGTGCCGTAATAGTCAATACTTTTCCTGTAATATCAGCTGCCTCAAATTGCCCGAGGTCATAATTGCCTTTAGCATCTGTCTGTACAGTGTGAATATTCCATTTAACGGCAGCACCTGCAACAGGTCGTTTATTTTCATCAATCACTCTCCCCTGTAACCTGAGGAACTGAATTTTTGGAACGAGAAAAATACCGTTCAAATTTCCGGGTTCGATAGAAATAGTCTGGGATTCGTAATTCGGATAATCAATTGTTAGTTTTTTTCCAATCGCATTTCTCATTTCAAATGTTCCCAGATCAAAAACGCCTGATTGATCTGTTGTCACCATATTATTTTCAAAGGTGACAGTAGCACCCGGTACTGGATTTTTATTTTCATTAAATACCCGTCCACGTATCAGCAGGGAATCTTCCAGTGGCACAGATGTATCTCGCAGAATCCTGATTTCATTTGAAAAATCCCCGGGTGGATAGTCAACCTTTTGCAGGTACAAAAAATCCTCAATACCAATTGCCCGTTGATCTTTAAGAGCGCCATCCTTATGCTTCAGGATCAGCATGGCCCGGTCATATCTTATTTTATTTTCAGCCTGGCGATATGCCTCTATAGTTGATTTCATTTTATAACGACCTGGTTCTTTTTGTCGCGCCTGGTATTCCAGGATCAGGTAATTATGAGTGTCATAATTGCTGAGCACATCACCCTGTAATTCAAAAATTTTAATCTTTTGTTCGTCCGCCATCAATACCATATCATTCGTC
>JANPKZ010000047.1:0-3456 GCA_031426295.1 Saprospiraceae bacterium | reverse complement strand
TTATGAATATTATAGAGGCAAGAATATACTTTGATTCTTATCGATAGAAGTTTACTTCACCTGCAACTCCCCAATCATCTTCAACAATTCCTCCCGATTACCAGCCTTCGTAATAAACCCCGGCAAGCGTGCAAACAACGAACTGTTCTTGCGTATGGAATTCCTCGGGGAGATGCCACGCTCACGCAGCTTAGCCCTCACGTAATCCTCAATCAGTTTCAGGTGCTCATAATTGAATGACCAGAATAGATCATTCCTGAAATTGGTCTGCAACCACAACGGTAAACCAAAAACAGAATCCGTCATAAGACCCTCGTGCATCAGGTGTCTGGAAACATGCGCTTCATATTCACAAACATCACCACAGTTGTCACACACCATCTTTATTTTTTTCCATTCACCATCACTTGGTGCACTGCGACGAATCGGCTCATGACATTCACGACATTTAACAGAAGCATATGCCGTCATGTCTCCATACCAATGACCGGGCTGCTCTACATGAAAACATTTTGTGCAGCGCAGACGCCAACTTTTTTCATGTGGATCCACCAGTGCTTTTCCATCACACTTCGGACAGTGAACAATAAAGTGCGTCGCCACATCTGAAAGCGATGCACTGGTATCTGCCATACGACCCTGATCCATTACTGATCTTTTATTTTTTTGATTTGTGTAAATGTGCCTTTGTCAACCTGGAATAATCCTGTTACGTATTCACGATCCTCAGGTGCAGGCTCATTTTCTGCAGGCTTTTGATCATAGAGTGGAAATGAAAAATGGATCGCAAGCGGTTCTTCCTGGTCACCTTCATACATAACCATTTGCACCGGCTCGAGATAATACGGTTGCTTGAGATTTTTTTCTGCCCACTTTGTTGCTTCAGCAAAAGCAAGCTCCCGATATTTTCCAGATCTGTCGGATAGGGTATTGATCTCCCATCCCTCGGACAAAGCTTTTTTATCAATGTCCGGTGACCATTCAAAATCCAGCGACATGATCTTATGACTCGCGTGATAGGAATCTCCACGATACCAATATCCATTTGGAATTACATCCTTAAATTCTTTCCCCTGTACACTGTCTTCCAGAAATTCTATGAAGATGCTCGCATAGGAAGTATCATTTCGTTTTTCCAAAAATTCTAAAACCGCATCCAGATACTTTTGCCGCGCAGCAGGCACAGGATCACCAAACGGCAAGAAATAAAATGCCGGCTTCATCACACCCACAGATATATTTTCCACACCCGCACTTTTTAATTGCGCACTAATTTCACGTGCCAACTTCATATCCCTGCGTGCATCTTCAATCTCTGTTTCAAGTTGTGCGCGATCGATCCCAAGATCTGTTTCTTGTTTGTTCCAGTTGACCTTGATCTGCACATCCGGATCATCACCGGCCGCAATCACTGCCACCCGCTTTCCATCAAATAATCGCGCCGGATTCAAATCAAAAACACGTTCAGCTACGACAACACGTCCATTGTATTTTTCTTCCAGCCAGGTCTTGATGTTCACTTCCTTTTCGTTTTCTTGTTTTTCCTTACAACGGGCCAGAAGCAGAATTGCTACTATGCATAAGATTGTGAGGATGAATACGTATTTCACTTTGCAAAGGTAAGAAAAGGCTAAGGCTAAGGCTGAGGCGAAGGCGGAGGGAGGTTTTTTTTGATCCTACCGAGGTAAGCTCCTTCAGTTTAAGTTTAAGAACACGTTGTTACAACAGGTTGAAGTAAGAATAAGGAAGTCAGAATAATGAATAGGGAAGTAAAAAATCATTACATGCATTTTTTTATCAAACCTTGCACGTAAAAACTATATTGCCTCCTCGCAGGGGGTTATTGGCGTTTGTGAGTATTAAAAACTTCGTTATTCGTTATTCTGACTTCCTTATTCTGCATTCAATCCCTGGGTTTTGAAATGCTTTGCCTGAAGAAGTCATAGCACCAGATTTAGAAGAATCTAAAAGCCCTCCGCCTTAGCCTCCGCCTAAGCCTTTCTTGAGCCTCCGCCTTCTCCTTTGAATTTTTATATGTAATATTGTCCTTATATATCAGCAGCGCTATGAAAGTAACTGAAGAATTGATTGACCAGATCCTGGAGCAGGGTGAAAACGGTGCTCTGGATCCATCTCCTTATATGGAGAGCCTCAAATACCTGATCATGGAGGATGATGAGATAAGCCTGACCGATGAGGACCAGGCATACCTGATCTTCCTGGGCACGATCGCCCTGGAAAGCCTTAAGCGGGGTGGATCGTATAAGGAAGTGGATGATGAGGAATTATTGTTCGATATGGAAGACGCCAACTGGGATTCTCTCGAAGAAGCAGATGGTGACCTCGATAAATTTATCACCGAAATATCTGACGGCTATCCCGAAGGTGACCTGCTGGACTTTTTAGCGTTCTCCGTCCTTCCGGTGGATGACGAAGATGATGATCCGGGTGATGAACCAGTCATGAGTTCTGAAGATGGCCAGGTGCTCGGTTTCATGCGACTCAAAGCTATGGTCGACGCGATCGTACTCCCGGAAGTATAGACAATACCTCCCTTTCCTGCCTTAATGATTTCGTTGTGCTATGATGTGCATGAAATCTTCTTTACGCCTGCGTGAGATGGGTATTTTCATGCCATCAGTCATGATGATCTGTTCCCCATCTTCTTTGATCACCTTTTTTACCAACTGGGTATTGACGATATGACTTTGATGCACCCGGAAAAAAAGGGGCTCGGGTAACATATCTTCAAATTCTTTAAGATTTTTTGACACCAGCAACCGGTCGCCACCTGCCAGGAAGACAAAACAATAATTCCCGTACGTTTCAATGCGCGTGATGTCTTTTGTATCAGTGAAGATCAGTCCCTCGCTGGTAGATAAGGTGATGCGATCAAATGTTTTTTCCTGGCTGGTCCTGACAAGGCGGGCAAATTGTTCGCTCAGGTTGGATTGATAACGATGTTCTTTAGCTTTTTCTACAGCAGCAATAAATTCATCCGGATCGATCGGTTTCAGGAGGTAATCAACAGCATTGTACCGGAATGCCCTGATCGCAAATTCATCATGAGCCGTTGTAAAGATGACCGGGAAATTGATGCCGGGCAACTGATCGAGCAACTGAAATCCGGTGCCATCCACCATTTCGATGTCCAGAAATAACAGGTCTATATCATGGGTAGCAATACATTGCTTTGCTTCCATAATACCAGAAACGTCACCCGCAATAATGATATCCGGGAAGTACTCCTGCAAATAGGTTGTCAGGATAGCCCGGGCGCCGGGCTCATCATCTGCAATGAGAACTCGAAAAATCTGCTGAGTCATACGGGCGTTATACTGCGATTTCTAACCGAATCTAATAGATTCTTTACCACTTTTCATTTATTCCCGACTTACGCAGTATATTTTACATTAAATATTGCATTGTGCCTGTTTGCCGGATAAAACACCTCTT
>JANPKZ010000046.1:0-17435 GCA_031426295.1 Saprospiraceae bacterium | reverse complement strand
TTTAGTTTTTAACTTTTAGTTATTAGTTCTTTCTTTATACCACTTCTCATTAAACAGCCATTGCCCTTTCTCGATCTTATCTCTTTTTTCCAGACGTATCTCTTCATCCCAATCACCATATCGTCCAGCAAATAAATCGATCCCGGTAAGTTTTTCAATAGAATCGATCGGGACTACAAATGCATCTAATCGTTCTGCAGTATTGATCGTCTGATCAAATAAAAATCCGATGACTTCAGGCTTTTGATTTTGTGTTGTAAACACTGCTTTATAAAAATACCTGGGTACGAGAACATCATTCCTGCCAATGACTGCAATGGAATCGCGAAACACCGGACCTGTTACAACATCGATCTCATTGTATCGTCTTGCCCAGTCACGCACGTTATGTTCAAGTTCCAACCAGACACCATCATTAAACTCTTCACGCATAGGGGCAATGTTGCTCAGCAGGAAAGTCGCATCCATAGCTGGTTTATTCCATGCCATGTCAGCAGATGGGACAAGGTGTCCGCGACGATATCCACTTTGTTTATAATCATGATAATGTGCCGAGGTGGATGTAATTGCAGGATCGGGATTAAAGTCCTGATTGCGTGGAAATTTCTGTTGATTCAGCATCCCAACTGTTAACTTATATGCTACCCATTCCGGTATCTCATATTGTTCAACATATGACAGGCTGTAATACGGCTTATTATAAATGACTCCCGATACAGCATCCGGCAATACATTTTTAACTTCCGCGGTTTTTGCTACTTCCGTTTTTTGATAATCCTTTACATTATACCAAAAGAGAAGCATGATTCCAATGAGAAATGCAAGACCAAAAAGCATTTTGTTTAATGATTTCTGGTTGGTTTGCTGGTGACGCGATTGTCTTCTGATTTCCATGGGTCGTGAAACTAATAAGTATTCTTCTCTTCTGCTTATCTTGCTCACCAATCATACTGAATGATGAGATATTACTTCACCCTGTTCTATTGTTTGTGCACTGCCGGATTGTTTGCCCAGGCAGGTCCTTATATGTTTTCCGGGACGAATTACCTGTCAAATGGACAGATCGGGTTACTGCTTGAAGATGCTGAATCCGGTATTGTCCTACCTGCTTTATTAGCACAGCATGACCACGGAGGTTGGGCTGCAGGCGCTTTACTTCAGACGGGACTGGAGGATCATATTGAATTGGCAGCGACCGCTCACTTTCTGCTTCCCTGGAAAGATCATGTGGCTGTGGGAATACAATACTCCGGTATTGAAGGATATGCAGAACAACGCATTACCGTAAGTTATGCAAGACGTCTTTTCCAAAAATTGAATGCAGGCGTGCAGTTTGATTTAAACAGGAATACGGCTGAAGAGTATGGTGACATTTATGCACCCTCATGGTCAGTATCATTCCATGCACCACTCATGAAGGAATTATCCATGTCTGCTTGGATCTACAATCCACTGGGGGACATCAGCACTTTAGACCTTCCCTCCATGGCGCGCTTTGGTGTAATGTATTCACCTTCTGACATTCTCGGTGTTGCAGTGGAAGTTGAAAAAGACTGGAGACATGATTTGAATTTAAAAGCTGGTGTAAATTACCTGCTCCATCCACGTCTTGCCTTACGTCTGGGAGTAAGTACCGAGCCCGCGCATATTCATGCCGGGATTTCATGGCACATATTCGACCAGATGGCCATCAGTGGTGGGTGGCGATATCATTCACGACTCGGAAGTGAATTGAGTGCATCTGTTTCGCAATACCGGCACCAGTGATCACGAAGATCACTCTTGTTTCCGCCACTCAAATGGAGATACAACCTGTATTGGAATATCTCGTTCAACATGCATCGCAACTTTCTCCCACTGAATACCGATTCAATAAAACTGAAATAGAAATCCTGATTACCGGTATTGGCCTTCTGCATACCACGTTTGCACTCACAAATTATTTGTGTGACCATAATCCGGATATTTGGATCCAGGCAGGTATTGGAGGTGCATTGGATCATTCACTTGAAACTGGGAAGGTATATCAGATAGGAAATGAAATGCTTGTTGGCTTTGGTGCGCAGGATAAAGACGGAACTATCCTCAGTCCTTTCGACCTGCATTGGCTGGACAAAAACACATTTCCATATACTAATCAGCAATTAGTTTGTCCTCCCTTTCCCATTGAAATTGATTTGCCGAGTGCATCAGGCATGACTTCTCTCTATGCTCATGGAAATGAGGAAGCTATTGAATTACTCAGAAATTCATCACACGCGCAAATTGAAAACATGGAGGGGGCTGCATTTTTTTATGTAAGTCTGATAAAAAAAATCCCATTCGCGAGCATTCGTTCAGTTTCCAATATGGTGGAAGAACGTAATAAAGAAAAATGGGATTTTAAAAAATCAATTCAGTCTCTTGGCGAGGAAATCATCAATATTTTAAATAAACTTTGACGGCATCATTTTATGATAGATACTGTTTTTATAAAATATTCATCCCCGGAAGAAAATCTGACAAAGTAAATTCCCGGAGACAAATCTTTCACATCGACTGAAATTGTATTATTTCCTGTATATACGATCATTCCATCCGGACGAATGATCTTCATTTCAAAATCAATATTCTCTACTACATGAATCAGCAATTGATCATGTACCGGATTGGGATATATCTTAATCATGTTTTTCAACACATTTGATATACCCGTTGACAGATCCAGAATTTCGATTGAATCGAGTGATGTCATACAACCATTGGTATCAGCAACAATAAGAGAATAATATCCCGGAAGTATGTCGTGCAGGTCTTCACTTTGATTTTGATATCCGTCAGGACCATTCCACAAATACACATAAGGCGCAGTGCCACCGGTTACTGAGATAGCTATCTGTGAAATAGTTGAATCCATCTGATGGGAAACACTATCGAGCGTGATTATTATTGGTAAAGGCTGATCAATCAGGATCGAGGAAGAATCCACACAATTTCTACCCTGGTCAATAATCGTTACACGAAATTCCCCTGCGCATAAATTTGTAATTGACTGGCTTGTATCACCTGTATTCCATAAAAATGTGATGGGACCTGCGCCACCTATTGGTAACACTGTAACGGTAGCATCACATGAATCATGACACGTTGGAGTTACAACACCCCACTCGATCTGGCTAAAACAAACAAAAGCGTGGACTTCAATTTCTTTAACGACGCTACAACTTTGCGCATCACTAATCGTGACCGTGTAAAGTCCCGGTGCAAGGTTCGTGATCAATGAATCTGTACTTCCCGTATTCCATTGATACGCATATGGAAGCATACCGCCTGTTGGAATGGCCCATGCAGCACCATTATTCAGACCGGATGCCGTTTCATCTGAAGCAAAGATTTGCGATTGTAATTCTACTGGCTCTGTAATTTCAAATGTATCAACCAGCACACATCCAACACTATCCTCTGCGATAACTGAATAACTGCCTGCACATAGATTAAGTATTGATGCCGTGGTATCGCCTGTATTCCATTCGTAAGAAATTGGAAGTACTCCATTTTGAAAAGATATTTCTATTGAACCATTACATGCAGCGAAACAAGTTACCTGAGTCAGGATGGGAAGCAATGATCCGCAATCACCTGCTTCAATATTCACCTGCGCAGAACCAGTGCAATTATGTGCATCTGAAACGGTAACATTATAACTTCCAGGACTAAGATTTATTAAAAGTGAATCCGTGCTTCCATTGCTCCACAGATATGAATACGGCAACGTGCCACCTGTCGGAATTACCCATGCAGTACCATCATTTGCTCCCTGGAGAGATTCATTTGTAGAACCTGCACCAACTATTAATGTATCAGGTTGTGTAATGGTATATGATGAAGTGACAAAACATCCATTGCTATCTGTAATCGTGACATCATAATTTCCCGCGCATACATTTGAAAGAATAGGTATTGTGGAGAGATTATTCCACAAATACGTATAAGGCGCAACACCACCATTGACCTCAACAGAAATACTCCCATTGCAATCACCATAACAGCTTACATGTTGGATCGTATCAGATATGGATAATGTTGGACACCCAAATTCATTGACGGTTACACTACCGGTAACAATACAGTCTGCAAAATCTGTTATTGTCACAGTATAAATCCCCGGAGCAAGATTCAAGATTCCAGCAGTAGTGGCGCCCGTATTCCATAAATATGTGTATGGTATCAACCCACCTGTAGGTTGACTTTCTGCTGTTCCATCATTAGCTCCGAAGGCCGTTTCATCTGTACCGGTAACATTGGGCAGAAGCTCATCAGGACCACTTAAGTTCACACTCTTCTGCATGGTAGCACCCACTGCATCCGAAACTGTCACACTGTACAAACCTTCATCAAGACCAGTGATGGAAGATGTTGTTGCCCCAGTGTTCCAGATATATAAATACGGTCCTGTTCCTCCGGTTACATTCACTGTGGCAGATCCATTTGGATTACAAACTGAAGTATTGTTAACACCGAATATGTTGACTGTAAATGGAAAATTATACGTCAGTGTATAGACTGTTCCTGCTGCAGGTGTTCCAAGGAGCTGATGAATTTCCGGAGCGAGTTGTGGATTCGTTGGAAGACCCTGAAAAAAATGTGCGTTATACAGATCATTATTATTGTCATCAAAATCTGTCATGCCGAGTACACCACCATTATCACCTCCATAAAACAGATCCGGATCAGAGATCATGCTCGGACCAAAACGAAACTGGATCGTATTCGATCCTTCATATAACCAGTATTGAAAATTGATATACATGTTGAGTGTACCCGCATCTGCCATCTCATTATACGACCCGGCATTTTTAAATTCAATCTTTGTGATCCGGTTTCCGGCAGAACCAGTTGTGACCATACTGATGGGTGATTGAGATGCAGATCCACCTGTACCTCTGTCAATCAGGTCCATTTCAAACGGAAACAAAATGGTATTGATTTGAGGATCAGCCGTGGGTGATACCATGGCTGCTCCGGATCCGCCAAACTGAAAAAACAAGATATCGTGGCCCAGCATTTCGAATGGAAAGCCTGGGAAAATAAAATATTGAGGCTCATCCCAGATCTGCCCGTTATTCACAGATGTAGCATTTACCAGATTGGTGTACGTATCTGTTGACGTTGTAAGTATGTAGTCAAATTGTTGCGCACGGGCGGAAAAACAAAACAGGATAACCCATAAGGATGTATGAAGTAACCTCATTTACAATGTATTACATGAACCGATAAAAAAATAATCTACTCAGGGAAGAGTTGTGATCTGCGATACTGTATGACAGTTTTGACCACATAATTATAGGATCTCAATCCGCCTTTCACTCCATGTTGTTTTAAATACGTGGAATAGATGGCGTCTCTTACGCGAGGCAAGATATCCGGATATTTCTTATCGTTTTCACGGATGATTGTTAACGATCGGACAACTACCGGATCGAGCGTATTGATCACAGCACGGACACTTTCATCCGGCATTTCAGCAGCTACATATCTCCAATACGTTAAAGCTCCTCCAAAACGGATCCACTGATCACGCGACTGAGAACAGGCGAGCCATGCAATAAAATTGCAGGCACCTTCATCTGTCACCCCATATCCATGTGCCATTTCATGTGCTATAGTGAATGGTTTTTGCACCGACATCAATCCTGCATCAATGTGCCCTTCGAAAGCATGAGGAATATAAATCCCAGCTGTACTCCATCGCAGTAAAAATCCTTTTGGCCATAATTGACGCACCCGGACATTTCCTTTGTTTGGAACTCCAACCTGTTTTAAAGCATGTTCTACATCTGGCCGTAGGTCATCATCAGTGATCTCAAGGTTCGCTATATGATCATCTGAAGTATATGGATCCGGCAGACGTGCAGCCTCTTCGCGTAAAGATTCCGTCGCACGGATAAACTCTGCTTCAACATCAGCAGAAGTGACTTCGTCCAGCGTAAGGCCGAGCCGGTCCTGCAGGCTAATCTGCCGATAATTGAAGGCCCAAAAAAAATAGAAAAATGAAATAATCATCGCTATCCCTCCCAGGGCACGCGTTGCCTGAAATAAAAAACCTCGTTTCCAATCGTTAAACCATTTAACAATTCGGATGACCACAATGAGAGCAACGATGTAAATCATCGGTACAGGCAACCAACCCAGCAGGAAATCATATAATCGCCGGATGATGCCAAACAATCCCTGGTAATACCACTTCTCTACCAATGGTCCGGGCAGGATACGGTCAAGGACCAGAATAGCAACGCAGACACCTATCCAGATGAGCGATGGCCTGTGCCAGCTATTGATGCTGCCAGACTTGCTTAAAATTTTGTTATCAACTGCTTCGGAAGTCTTTTTCATGTACGAACACGTAAAGATAAATTTGCAACTTTGCCACAGCATATATTGTTACAAAGGCATATTTAAACCATCAACAAACTACAATTCAATTCAATTAAAATGGCATTTGAACTAACAGATAAAAACTTCCAGGAGAAGGTCATGGATCAGCAAGGTGTTGCTGTTGTGGACTTTTGGGCAGAATGGTGTGGACCCTGCCGTATGATTGGCCCTCACATCGAGGAGATGGCAAAAGAATACGAAGGAAAAGCGCTGATTGCAAAAGTTGACGTTGATAACAATCCTGAGATCTCTTTCAAATATGGTGTGCGCAGCATTCCTACGATCCTGTACTTAAAGGATGGTCAGGTTGTTGACAAACAGGTTGGCGCGACCAGCAAAAAAGTACTTTCAGACAAACTTGAAGCTGTATTAGCTTCAGTTGCTACGGCATAATGAATCTGCCCCAAGTGATGTAAGAAAAGCCTTTCGGTCCTACCGGAAGGCTTTTTTTATTTGGTCGTTTCGGCTGCGCTCAACGACCGGTATTGTTCTACGGTCATTGAGCGCAGCCGAAATGACACGAAGCACGGTCATTGAGCGCAGCCGAAATGACACCAGGCAACGTCATACAATATCTGCAACTCATTTCTCGCTAAAAGGAAATCACTATTTTACTGCCGATGAGCTTTTTTGATGATTACGCGCTGAAATCCTTTGACAATCTCGAATTACTTGCTAATCAGGTAGTTGAGGGCTTCATTATCGGACTCCATAAAAGTCCGTTCCATGGCTTCTCAGTCGAATTTGCTGAACACCGACTTTATAATCCCGGTGAAGCAACCCGAAATATTGACTGGAAGATCTATGCCCGCACTGACAGGTTATATTCAAAGAAATTTGAAGAAGAAACAAACCTCCGATGCCAGATCGTGATTGATGCTTCGTCATCCATGCAATATCCTTACCTCACCGGCGATCAACCCGGATGGAACAAAATGCGATTTAGTACTTTGGCTGCAGCAGCAGTTATGAATCTATTACGCAAACAGCGCGATGCATTCGGCCTCAGCATCTTCGACAGCACCCTGAATATTCATACCCCTTGCAAAAGCAGTAATACACATTACAGGTTGATGCTCACCTATCTTGAGCAACTGATCCAAAACCCGCAGCTTAATAAGACAACCTCTGCCGCTCAATCCTTACATCAGATTGCTGACAGCGTGCATAAACGATCGATGGTGATGATCTTCAGCGACATGCTGGAAAGTGGTGCAGAAGATGACATCTTCGGCGCATTGCAACATCTCAAGCACAACAAACATGAAGTAGTTCTCTTCCATGTGCTCGATCATGCAAAAGAGCTGGAGTTCAATTTCGATAATCGTCCATACATGTTTATTGATATGGAAACAAACGAAACATTAAAGCTTCGTCCACACGAAGTCAAAAAAGTATACACCGAACACATGGCTGCATTTTATGAGCGGCTGAAACTGAAATGTCTCCAATATCAGATTGACTTTGTCACTGCAGATCAGCAAAGAGGATTTGCTCCTGTGCTGCAATCTTTTTTAGTACGCAGAAGTAAAATGGCCATATGATCAAGCTCAACGAAATTCCAACGCGTGCTCCGAAGGAGCTCAATAAAGATGAGATCAAAAGAAAGACCGAGCGAATGGCCGCCCACATCGGCGATCTGCAGCATGTCATGTATGCTGAAAAGAAACACAGCTTTCTTGTAGTCCTTCAGGGTATGGATGCCAGTGGAAAAGATGGCGCCACTACGAACGTCTTTGGCCGTTGCAATCCTACCGGTATTGATGCTTACCCGTTTCGCAAACCCACTGAAGAAGAGTTTGCACATGATTTTTTATGGCGCATCAACAGACGTACTCCGGCGAAGGGAATGATCCAGATCTTCATCCGATCCCACTATGAAGATGTGCTGATCCAACGGGTCCACAAATGGATCGATGAAGACAAAGTAGATGCACGTATCAAAGCAATCAACGATTTTGAAAAGCTCCTGGAAAACGATAATAACACAACGGTCTTAAAGTTCTACCTCCACATCTCGTCAGAGCGCCAGAAAGAAAAGCTCCAGGAACGTATCGATGATCCTCTCAAACATTGGAAACATAATGATGCAGACTGGAAAGAGCGTGAACATTGGGACAAATACATGCATGCTTACCAGGATGTCATCAATCGCAGTACCATTCCCTGGATCATAGCGCCGGTTGATCAACGCTGGTACCGTGATTACTTCATTGCTGAAAAGGTAGTGGAGGCCATGGAGGCTTTAAAATTCAAGCTGCCGGCTATTGATACAGAAGCATAAGTACACCTGATCTTGCGGGCAAGTCCCTTTTTCGATTAACCCCGGGTATTACTTGTCTAAAGAATGAACGTGAGGATGGGATAAGTAGTTGATATTGCTGACCTTTGTGGTCTTCTAAATCAGTCGAAAGAACTAACAATTAATATGGGACAATTTCTGAAACAGACCCTGGCAAGCTGCCTGGGTGTTTTTATTGCTGGCTTTGTGTTTTTATTCCTCATGATCGCAATTGTAGCCATGCTCGTCGCTGGTGCCGGGGGAAGTGGTGGGAAAGTAGCGATTCCAACAGGAAGCGTACTCGCACTCGATTTTACAACTAACATACCTGAACACACTAACAATGTATCCAGCCAATCCTTCAGTTTTGAGGAAAAGGATGTCCCGGGGTTACATGATATCGCGGATCTGATAAGGCATGCTGCTACTGATGATAAGATCAGCGGTATCCTGATTGAAAATGGATTGGGTGGACTGGGTAATAGTTCAGCAAGGATTATCATGGATGCGTTATTGGAGTTTAAGGAGTCAGATAAATTCCTCGCGACCTACGGTGATTTCTTCACTCAGGAAGGTTATTACCTCGCCAGTCCATCAGACCATATCACTTTACATCCGGTTGGCACAGTAGACTTTAGAGGATTTGCAACTTACGTGCCCTTCTTCAAAGGACTTATTGACAAGATCGGTCTCGATATGCAGATCTATTACGCAGGTAATTACAAGAGCGCGACAGAGTCTTTCCGTCGTACAGATATGAGTCCTGAAAATAAATTGCAGACCCGCGAATATCTCACGGATACATACCAGATGTACCTGGAAGACATTGCAAGCGCACGCGGCATGTCGCCTGATGATCTAAAGAAAATCGCCTATGAATTTGGCATTAAAAAAGCTGAAGATGCTGTAGCGTACAAACTCGTCGATGAGATCGGTGCCAAATCTGATTGCGAGATCTGGATGAATACACAAATGGGTAAAGATCCTCTTGATAAAGTCCATTATGTATCTGTTGAAGAATACGCTTCCGTCACTCCCCGCACACAATCTGATTTTGATGTCAAAGACAAGATTGCGATCATCTATGCAGAGGGTGAAATCGTTAGCAACCGCGAAGACTATGGCGTCATCGATGATGGCCGATATGTAAAACTGCTGAAGGAAATTCGTAGACAGGATGATATCAAAGCAGTCGTTCTGCGTATCAATAGTCCGGGTGGTAGTGTACTGAGTGCTGAAAATATTTACCGGCAGTTGGTAGGTATGCAAAACGACGGCAAAAAGATCGTCGTCTCTATGGGAGACCTGGCAGCCTCCGGTGGTTATTATATTGCCGCAATGGCGGATAGCATATTTGCACAAAAAAATACATTGACTGGAAGTATCGGTGTTTTTTCAATGATCCCAAATCCTTCAAGAGGTTTGAAGGAACATCTGGGTATTCAGTTTGATACTGTTCGGACAGGTCCATATAGCGCGGATTTCACTGTATTCTTTCCATGGTCTGAAAGAGAAAATACATATTTGCAATCACGCACAGACGCATACTATGAAATGTTCCTGAACAAAGTAGCAGAGGGAAGGGATATGACACGTGATGAAGTACATGCTGTAGCACAAGGTCGCATATGGTCTGGCAAACGGGCAGTCGAAAATGGATTGGTCGATAAGCTTGGTACTCTTGATGATGCAATTGCTTCAGCAGCAACATTGGCAGGGCTTGAAAAATATCGAATTAAAGAATATCCTGTATTCCAAAATCCGCTACAGAAGATGATCACCGAGTTTATGGACAAAGAACATGACGGTGCCAGTATCCTCGGAAAAACCAAGTTACCTCAGATCATGAATTTCTGGGAAGCAGCGATATCCGGCGAACCACAAGCCCGCCTGCCATGGGGCCTGAGCGGCATCGAATAAGATTAATCTTAAATATATCTTAAACTCAACGGCCCCGACAACCTTAGGGCTGAGGGTCCTGTTCTTTCGGCTTCATTTAACAATTCAAAAATCACGGTATGACAAAATTATTTTTCTCAATGGTGCTGGCAATGACATTTGCAATCACCGCACAGGCCGGAAATCCGGTAAAAGAAGTCGTGTACAAAGTGAAAACAGACCAGTCTGTGATCGCATGGACCGGAGCTAAAGTGACTGGTACCCACAGTGGTGTAATCAATGTAAAAGATGGCAGTCTGTCTTTGAAAGATGGTGTATTAACAGGTGGAAGATTCACCATTGATATGACATCCCTTGCGGTTACAGATCTTCAGGGTGACGGAAAAGCAAGCCTGGAGGGCCATTTAAAAAATGAAGACTTTTTTGGAGTTGAAAAATTTCCAACTGCAACACTGGTCGTAACTAAAGTTGTTGCGAACGGTAGCGGCAAGTATAATGTCACAGGTGATCTCACGATCAAAGGCATTACCAAACCGGTAAACTTTACGACTGAAGTAAATCAAACCGGGAAAGTGGTGACTGCAAAATCGGACATCAAAATCGACAGGTCTCTGTATGATATCAAATACGGTTCCGGTAAGTTTTTTGAAAACCTCGGTGATAAAACCATTTACGACGAATTTGATCTTTCCGTAACACTGGTTGCTGCAGAATAAATTCTGTCAGTGCCACTGTCGGTCTATATAAATTCTTGTTTAGATGTTTTAGCCTTCCTGGATCCAGGAGGGCTTTTTTTATAACCTGATGATGTCCTTCATCGTATAGATGCCAGGTGCGTGGTCTGTAAGCCAACGTGCCGCCATGATGGCGCCGGACGCAAATATTTTCCTGTCGAAAGCTTCATGAGCAATGGTGATCTTTTCTAAGCCTGAGTTCCATTCGACTTCATGGAAACCTTTTACATCTCCTTCACGGGTGGCGGTAACGTGAAATTCATCTTCATCCAACTTGTTAGCCGGATCATTTAAACCAAATTTGTTGTAGTCCGCATGATAGCTGATGATATCGTCGATCAGCGTCAATGCCGTCCCACTCGGTGAATCCTTCTTGTGTATATGATGTACTTCGCGTATTGATGGGACAAATTCTCTGAACTGGTTCATGATGGTCGTGAGGCGACGATTTAATGCAAACACGATGTTCATACCCACGCTGAAATTCGATGCGTGTAGAAATTTTCCATTCATATCCTGGCATAATGTCGTGATCTCGGCGAGGTGATATTCATGCCATCCTGTGGTACCGGAAACGACCGGGATATGAGACTTCAGGCAGTGCCTGATCACGTCCGGAGCAGCCTCCGGAGTGGTGAATTCTATGACCACATCACACGTCTTCAGAAGGGCTTCATTCTGGTCAGAAAGTCGTGTAAAAAGGTGAAATGCAACACCCGTTTCGGCCTCCAGCAACTGCGTAATGGCCTGTCCCATTTTCCCCAAACCGATGATTCCGATCGTAGTCATTTAAAAATATGTATATTACTGAATATCAGATATTTATATAAGTTAATTAAAGGCATAAAAAAACCCGCCTCCCCATCGGAAAGCGGGTAAGAACACACTATGAGAACACCCTAAAAACGTATCAAGAATTCTAGTTAGTGGCAGCCAATCTGTCCTTTAGACTTAACTGCTAAACAAATATAATATCCTTAAATTGTTTCCGCAAGGGAATAATACCATATTTAAATTAAATCACCTAAAGACCTAGATTTGCCTCCAGATGATCAGCCGGAAAAGTATTGATGAGGTCGTGGAGCGGGCCCGGATCGACGAGGTGGTGCAGGATTTTGTCAACCTGAAGCGCCGTGGCAGCAACCTGATCGGGTTATGCCCCTTCCACCACGAAAAGACACCTTCGTTCTCAGTTTCTCCTTCCAAGGGCATTTACAAGTGCTTTGGCTGTGGCAAAGGGGGGGACTCTATCCGGTTTGTGATGGACCACGAGAGTTATGACTACCCGGAAGCCATCCGGTACCTGGCCAATAAATACAATATCCAGCTGGAAGAAACCAAGCAGGATGCTGAAAGCCTGCTGGCTGAACGGGAGCGGGAGACCATTTATAAAGTCCTGGATTTTGCCCATAAATTTTTTATCCGGCAGCTACATCAGACTGAGGAAGGTCAAATGGCGGGCTTGTCATATTTCAGGGAACGGGGCTTCAGGACCAAAACGATTGAAGACTTTGGCTTAGGATATGCCCCTGAATCACCTGACAGGCTTGTCACTGAGGCTCAGGCGGCTGGTTTTACCAGGGAAATTCTCCAGCGGGCAGGCCTGATCACCCAAAATGATGGTGATTTCTTCCGGAACAGGGTTATGTTCCCCATTTTTAACATTTCAGGGAAGGTAATTGCATTCGCAGGACGGCAGCTGACAGCCAATAAACGCAGTCCCAAATACATCAACTCCCCGGAAACAGACATTTATAATAAACGGAAAGTGCTTTATGGCCTGTTTCACGCCAAAAAAGCGATCCGGGATGCCGATAACTGTTTTATGGTGGAGGGGTATACCGATGTGATCAGTATGCACCAGGCGGGTGTTGAAAATGTGGTGGCCTCGTCCGGAACTGCTCTAACGCCTGACCAGGTCAGGTTGATCAAAAGATATGCTACCAAGATTACTGTACTATACGACAGCGATCCTGCCGGTATTAAAGCGGCTATGCGCGGGCTCGACCTCATCCTGGAGGAAAATGTAGATGTGCGGCTGGCACTGCTGCCAGAAGGTGAAGACCCGGATTCATTTGTCCAGAAACAAGGTCTGTCGGGCTTTCAGGATTTCATCAAACACAACAGCAAAGATTTTATCCTCTTCAAGACAAATCTGTTGTTGAAAGAAGCGGGCGGAGATCCTGTGCAAAAGGCTGCTTTTGTAAAAGATTTGGTCTCTACCCTTGCACGCATTCCTGAAGCCATTAAACGCGCCACCTTTATCCAGGAATGTGCTCACCTGATGAAGATCGATGAGCAGATCCTTGTGCGTGAGACCAATAAGGCTGTTTCAGAATTCCTGAAACAAAAACGTGACGGCATCTCCAGGGAAACTGCAAACTATGAATCAAGAGCTCAAAAAGAGATCATAGATCGTGAGGAGAAAATAGTTGATCTCGGGCAATACAATCTTGCAGGTGTAACTGATCAATACCAGGAACGCGACATCATCCGCATCCTGATCAATTATGGGGACCGCACTATGGCGGATTCAACGGTTAACCCACTCTGCCGGTATATCATATCAAGCCTTGAAGAAATCCTTGATCAATTTGAACATCCCCTGTATAAAAAAGTGATCATGATCTACCAGCAGATGCTGGAGAAAGACCAGGTTCCTACCACCGCCTATTTCACCAATCATCCTGAAAAAGAAATCCACGACCTGGCAGTAGAATTGCTCACAGTCCCCTATGAATATGCCAGTTGGGATGAACATGATATCCCTTTGCAGGTACAATCCCATCCGGATGACAATTTCAGAAAGGATGCACACGGCGCCATTCTTCGCTTAAAGCTAAAGGTCGTGATGAATCACATCGAACACAACCAAGCGCGCATCATGGAACTGCAATCAGCAGGCGATAATGATGAAGAGATGCTCATCCATATCCGCATGCATTATGATTTGCTCGCATTAAGGGAACAGATTACGTCGCAGTTTAAGAGCGTGGTGTTGAAGGTTTGAGCGAAGAGCTAAGAGCAAAGAGCAAAGGGCGAGGAGCAAAGGGCGAGGAGCAAGGGGCTGGGAGCTTGCATGGCTTGCATGGCTGGCATGGTTGGCATGGTTGGCAATGATTGCATGGCTGGCATGGATTTCTTAAGTTCCGTAGGAATGACATATTTGTAACAGGAAAGTCATCTCTACAGCAACAGAATTTTCAAATACAAAATTTGGTTTTGGATTTTTTACAATTTAAATTATGCCTGTTAAGCGTAGGCTTTGCCTACGTCTGTGTGTTGGCAAAATCTGTTTTGCATAACACGTACTGATTCGCAAATCGGAAATTTGCTGACACACAGACGTAGGCACAGCCTACGCCTAACATCAATTCAAAGCTTACGCCTAAGCCTGCATCTAACATTAGAAACACGTGCTTTTGCACGCCATACGTCTGGCGTCTAACATCCCACAATCCGGCGTCAAAAGCCTTTGTAGTTCGAAGTTCGTACTTCCAACTTTGTAGTTAACGCGTAATACGTCTGGCGTCCGGTGTCTATCAATCCGGCGTCAAAAGCCTTCGTACTTCAAACTTCGTACCTCGTACTTTGTACCTACTCGCTTGCCGTAGAATCAGCCGGCGTTTCGGTAACAGGGGTCTTATTCAACTCTATAAGCACCTGCTCCGTAATGTCATATTTTTCATCGGCTACGAGGATTGGTCCGCCTTCGATGTAGCTGAAAATAAAATCATACCCTTCTTTTTCCTTGATCGTATCGAGGATATCATGGATCACCTTCTGGAGGCGGTCATTGATGACAGTAGTTTCATTCAGGATCTCTTTGGCGATCTTATCACGCTCGGCGAGGACGGCTTCCTGGCGGCTGGCGAGGTATTTTTCGCGCGCTTCCATTTCTTTTCCGGTCAATGTGCCTTTTTGTGCTTGTTGCTGGTAGGTCATGATCTCACGCTCAAGGGCAGAGCCTTTTTTCTGGAGGTCTTCTTCCGCTTTGCGTTGCCGTGCTTCCATGGCTTCTGATTGAGCTTTGAATTCAGCAAAATTGAGGAGGATAGAGTCTCCGTTGACATATGCAATCTTGAGATTTGTATTACCATTATCAACGGTGACATCAGTGGAAGTCCCGGTTTTTTTGCAACCCATTGAAAGAAAAATTGCCATCGATATGGCCAGGGAAAAGAGTATAATTCTCATATATGTATTTGTAAAGTGGCTCAAAGATAATCGAACACCTATAAAGGCTGGCATTTAAAGCATTGGCTCCTGTGGGGTTGGCTTTTCTTTCAACGCTAATCTGGTCTGACGGGCCCGCATGATCCTGAGATATGCAGCATGCACACCGTATCCCAGTGCAATGCCGATGGCAGCCCCTGCAACAATATCCTGCAGGAAATGGACCATCAGGTACACCCGTGATAACGAAACCGACACAGCTATAAAAATGCACAACACACTGAACCAACCAATCCGGATCTGGGCCGCCATCAGCGTGCATAGTGCCCACACTGCCATGGAATGACCTGATGGAAAACTGGTATGCCCGGTAACAACATGATATCCTAATACTGACAAAGGTCCGTCCCAACCAATTTCATTGAGATATAAAAGCGGACGCTCATGCCTGAAGAATTGTTTCAAAAGGAATGTGACAATCGTAACGATAGCCCCTAATATCGGAACCGTCAGCATCTTTCGCCATGACTTCAACCACAACACAATCCCAAAAATGACATATCCATACACCTCACCGAGTGTAGTAACGTAGTAGAAGAAATAATCTGAAGGGGTCGAGCGATGCTGAAAAAGCCATAGCATAAATTTTGCTTTATCGCCCATCAGAACTCCTATAAATCCGATAATGAGAAACAATACCGAGCCAAATAAAAAAACATACCAGGCCCTCATGCAGCTTGTACTTTTTTCTTGCGTTCAAAAAGTTTGATAAAGAACGTCCTGATCTTATCGACGTCCATCAGCTTGGCGTCATTCATGGCTTTATACGTCAGGAACATACTAATGATTCCTAACAATATGACAGGCATCCATGCCGCAAGCACCGGATTCATGACCTGTTTATCATTCAGCTTCTGGCAACTGATATTACTCATGATAAAAAAGGTAAAGAAGAATATGGAGATCAATAACGGATATCCAAATCCACCCTTTCGTACAATCGTACCCATCGGTCCACCAATCATCATCATGACCACACATGCAAGCGCCAAGCTAAATTTCCAATGAAATTGATACACGTGTTTTCTGCGCGTGATCTCCAGTCGCTCCAGTGACCTGTCATTACGTTCGATACTGGTCTTGCGGACATTGATATCTGCATCTACCTGGGCACCCCAGTCTTTCATAAATGATGCAGGCAACTGTGAAGTTATGGATCCTTCTGACGTAAACTTAATGGAATCAAACACCGTCTTAATTTGTGCAAATCTTGGATTCGTACGAAAAACAACCTGCGGAACATTCGGACGTTTTACAATTTGTTTCGTTATCTGACCTACCCGCGTATTGGTATCAATACTCACTGTATCCAACATCTTTGGAGAAACATTTTCCCTCGTAACTATCGTATCCTGGAACAACCTGTATGGATTGTGATTGGTGAGTATCGTAGATACAATTTGTTCATCGAGCGTATCAATTTCAATTGCAATCTGACGGGCACTTTTCATCAGGTGATGATTTTTAAACTGCTCTTCTTCCGTGCGGTCAAAATCAAATTCACTGAGATCAAAACGCCTGGTCCATTCTTTAAAATGAGAAATGGTAAATGGCAATGCATCCGGCTTATCCGAAGCTTCTGCTTCCGAGTACTGGTATCCATCATACAAGGTCATAACAAACGCACCGTCATCTTTGGATACATACATCCGGCCTCGCTGTGCCGTCACTACATTCATCTGTCCGCGATTACGCTGAGCATCATCATAGACCATGACATCTTCGATAGTCTCTTTGTCTTTATGTTTTTTCCCTACACGAATTGCATAGCCTTTAAAGTCTTCATTAAAGATGCCGGGCTCAATACTTAATGTGGGCTTTTGATTACGGATATCGTACAATCTCGATTGATATTTGAGGTTAGCGATCGG
>JANPKZ010000045.1:0-4486 GCA_031426295.1 Saprospiraceae bacterium | reverse complement strand
CACATGATGGCGTCATTACATCGGGCTCAAGTGAATCCTATTGGATTGATTCAGTCAATCAGCCTACGTCTGCCCACATACTCAGAGAAAACATACATGCTGATGTTGTCATCATTGGCGGTGGACTGGCCGGTATGAGCGTAGCCTACGCATTATCAGAAGTTGGAAAAAAAGTTGTCGTCATTGAAGATGGTATGATCGGAAGTGGCGAGACGGGACGCACGACTGCACATCTGGTTACAGCCTTAGATGACCGCTACACAGATCTTGAAAAAATATATGGTGCAGAGGACACGCGCCTCATCGCAGAAAGTCATAAGGCAGCTATCCTTTTTGTAGAACATACCATCATCAAAGAAAGTATCGATTGTCAGTTTGTTCGCCTTCCGGGATACCTGTTCAGGCATCCATCTGATGATCCAAAATCTTTAGAGGAAGAACTTGAAGCTGCTACACGAGCGGGCGTGGAATGCCGTATGAAAGATCATATCCCCGGCATACCAAATCGGAAGGAACCTTGTCTGGAATTTTTCAACCAGGCACAATTTCATCCACTCATGTATTTGATGGGCCTAAGCAAAGCGGTGGAAAAAAGGGGTGGTAAAATCTATACCGAAACTCATGCCGACAAAATAAATCACCAGGGCATCACTACCTCAGAAGGTTTTACGGTGAAAGCAAATCATGTAGTCGTTGCAACAAATACACCCGTTAATAACCTGGTAGCCATGCACCTGAAACAAACAGCATTCAGAACGTATGTCATTGCCGGACTTATCAAAAAAGATTCTATAGCACGGGCGTTATGGTGGGATACAGGAGATCACGATATGGATCCTCAAATACCGCCTTATCATTATGTCAGAACGCAACCATACAATGAAGCATTTGACCTGCTGATCTGCGGTGGCGAAGATCATGCTACAGGAGATATTGGTAAAGGTGAGGCGCAGGAAGAAAACCGGTACACAAAGCTGGAAGAATGGACGCGTCAACATTTCCCTATTGAGAAAATTCTTTACAGATGGTCAGGCCAGGTGATGGAGCCTTTTGACTCTGTCGCTTTCATTGGAAGAAATCCACTGGATAATGAGAATGTATATATCGTAACGGGTGATTCCGGAACTGGTATGACACATTGTACCATAGCCGGGATACTGATTACAGATCTTATCCTGGGCCGTAAAAATCCGTGGGAAGAAATTTATAAACCATCAAGAATTACAGCCAAGACAAGTAATATATTTTTTAAAGAGTTGATTCGCGGCGTTATGGGCCTGATAAAAGGCGCGCCTGATGATGATCGCGTGAAAGATATTTCCGCCATTCATCCGGGTGAAGGAAAGATCACCCAGGTAGATGGTCATAAATGTGGTGTGTATAGAGATGAACAAGGAGAGTTGCATGTCGTCTCAGCCCGTTGTACGCACCTGAAAGCAACCCTGACATGGAATGCTGCTGAGAAAACATGGGACTGCCCATGGCATGGCAGCAGATTTACATGTGATGGGGTGGTAATTAATGGTCCCGCTATCAATAATCTTCCAACGTACGTGGCGAATGAAGAACCTGTTGAAGAAGAAATAAATTCTGTTCATTCATAAGATCATTCTTTCCAAACAATCATTCCCGGTCTCATTGATATAAACAGGAACAGGAGCAAAAGCCGAACCTGTTTCCATTCGTGCCAATCCATTTTTAAAATGATTGACACCTGTATAGCGTGGTTCAATGATCACCTCACCATTGACATTCATAAACCCCCACGCCATCTTTTCATTTTGTATTGGGATCAGGCCATTGCTCATAGCTCCCACATTCCGATACGGAAGATGATCTAATACGACCTGACCTTGTGCGTCAATCACCTTCCATGTTTTTTCTATCTTATCATCACTGCGCCTCCACACGGTCGCAAATCCTTCTGAAAAATCCCATCCAAAATCATATTCCGGATTGATGATATAATTTCCTGTTGTATCAATATAACCACCTTTGATAGTGAATCCATGTTCCGCACTCTCATCCTGCTCTTCCGTCATAGCCCATGCCTTGCCTTCAACAAAGGAACTGGCAGAATGAAATTTATTTTCAATCACCCATTCACCCTGCTGATTGATATACCCTGTCTTCTCGTCTGCACCAAACACAGGCGCTATGCCACCAACAAACCGGGGATGACTAACGGCACATGTGTATCGTGGCTCTATCACAACTTTGCCGGTTTGATCGATAAATCCAGTCCAGCCATTAATTTTCACTGCCGCTAATCCTTCATAAAAATTGCCGGCATCTTCGAATTGAAACGCAATGGTCAATTCTCCTGCGGAATTGATGTATCCATATTTTTCATCCTGTTGTACTGCACACATCCCTTCTGAATAATAGCTGACACGCTGATACACTGGCTGTATCAACCATTGGCCATTACGATCAATAAATCCATACAGGATATTACTGCCAGAAATCATACCCGCCTTAGCCTTACCATCCTTAAAATCTTCTGCATCATCATACTGAAAAGGAATGATGATGTCACCTTTCCGGTTCATGTATCCCCACTTCTCATTTTTCTGAATGGGGTATACCGCATCCGGAAATTTTTGATATGCAGATGTTTTCAATTCATCAGATTCAGCTTGTTGGGATTTCATAGTGGTGGGCGAACAACTGAGGGATAAAAAAAGGAAAAGGCAGAGGAGAGAAGAAATGGGCAAGAACTTCATACCGCAAAGAAAATAAAGATCAGGCCAGGAAGAATCATTTGTTTTTGTCTTCAGATATCCAATTTGCCCTGAGGATTGTTGTGTATCGTTGAATGCTTTGATCTTTTCCCTAAATTTATCAACGGGTCAGACTACCTGCCATACCGATGTTTAAAAAATCAATCTATTACATTACCCATTGGGAATCGTGGCATTGGTTTGCTAAATATGTGCTTATCGCACCTGCCTGGGCATGGTTGTGCCTGAAGTCGCGGACACTTTGGTTTTTTACTCCTTCCAATCCTTCCATCACATTTGGTGGCTTTGCAGGTGAAACGAAGCGTGAAGTTTATGATCAATTACCAACCGGTACCTGGCCAGTGAGCGTTTTTATTTCTCCAAAAAACAACATTGAAGATATCTATCAACAAATACATGAGAAAGGACTGATGTATCCTGTTGTAGTGAAGCCTGATTCCGGCCTGATGGGATTTATGTTTCGCAAAGTGGATACTGCTGATCACCTGCGACAGTATCATGAGGTGATGGAAGTGGATTATATCGTGCAGGAATATGTGGACTATCCACTTGAGATCAGTGTATTTTATTATCGATTCCCGGACCAGGCCAAGGGAACCATCACCGGATTTTTAAAAAAAGAATTCCTGGAAGTATATGGCGATGGAGAAAAAACATTGCTGGAATTAATTGATGAATATCCGCGTGTCCAGTTTCGTCTTGAAGAAATAAAGGGCAAGCATTCAAGCCGTCTGCAGGATATCATTCCTGCCGGTGAGCGATACTGCCTGTCCTATGCATTGAACTTAAGTCGCGGAGGCAAGCTGATCAGCCTGGCAGATGAGAAAGATGAAAAACTGCTTGCCGTATTTGATGCGTTAAGTCATCACAGCAAATTTTATTATGGCAGGTATGATATCCGCTGCCAATCAATTGAAGATCTGAAAGAAGGAAAAAACTATTCGATCCTTGAATTTAATGGCTGTGGCGCAGAACCGCATCATGTATATGGGGATGGTAGAACATTATTGCAGGCATGTTCCATTTTGGTTCATCACTGGAATGTTATGTACCGTATCGCACGATATAATCAACAGCATGGTGTACCGTACTGGCCGCATGCAAAGGCGCGTGCATTCTATAAGGAAGTGGGACAACATATGAAAAAACTAAAAGTTCTTGATGTTGTTTTTGAATTTGATAAAACCCTCCTTGCTCCTCAGGAGATCCGGATACAACAACCGGAGTTTACAATTATGCCAAAAGAATCATCCGTATGAGGGATAATACACGGGATCCTGTTATTGAATCTTTTATTCAGCATGTCAACGATCAGGCATTTCCCTGCCTGGCCGCTCACAGTGCAATAACCAATGACCAGCTGCGGTTTTTCGTGGCAGATCATATGGCATGTCCGCATCATGATGCCGGTATCCTTGCTTTCCTCTATGATTTTATTGATGAGTTCAGGCAATCTGCAAGCTCTTTCTTCAGTGCTGTTGTCCTTTTTAGAGAGCCTGTGGTTCATAGCGAAGAGATGTTCGAATCCTTTTTTTGGAAACGACTGCAATCTCTTTCAGATATGGATGCTATGAAGTATCCGTATGATATGCGCGTTGACTGTGACGTGGATTCGCCTACATTTAGTTTTAGCCTGAAAGAAGAAGCGTTTTATATCATTGGTCTTCATCCGGCCAGTAGCCGGAAAGCGCGTACATTTTTGTATCCTGCGATGGTATTCAACGCGCATGTGCAGTTTGAGA
>JANPKZ010000044.1:0-2176 GCA_031426295.1 Saprospiraceae bacterium | reverse complement strand
TGCTCACTGCTCACTATCTATGTCGCGCAAAGACGCAAAGTTCGCAAAGAAATAAGGACGAAAGACCAAGGACCAAGGTTGTATTGGATTTTTGATTTTGGATTTGTTGGTCGCGCAAGGACGCAAAGTTCGCAGAGAAATAAGGACGAAAGACCAAGAACTAAGGTTGTTTTTGATTTTTGATTTTTGATTCGCTGTTCGTGCAAGGATGCAGAGAAAACAAAGAAAAAAAGGCCAAGACCAAAGACCAATGACCAATTTTATATTTTAGGTATAATAATATCCATTTTTCAATATCAGTTTTGCAAATTCTACTTTAGCATGCCAAGCACCGGTTACTGAATGGATTCGACAAGCTCACCACAAGTACTGAATACCGAATACCAATTTTACCGAATACCGAATATCATTTACCAGAGGTTGTTTCGTACTTCCATTAAAGCAAAGCCCAGGAGATTGAGGCCTTTCCATTTATAAACATAATTGATTTCCGGATCATCAGCAGACATTCCGATTCCCCATACAGGATCTACCGGGCTGGCTTCAACAAGAATACGATCTCCGGTACTCAATAAAAAATCCTTTAATGCAGGATGCTGATCGAATTTATGAAGGTTACCCTGCAGGACGATCTTATGCCGGTGCTCATTCCAAATGTCGTCACTAAAATTTTCGATCAGACGACCCAATGCTTTTGCTTCACCAGGTTTTGTACAGCTAATAATTTCCTTGCAGGTAGCAACATCAGAAAAGAGTAATGCTTTTTGAGCCATCATCCAGTGTTCCGCTGTTTTGTATTCCACATCATCGACGATGAAAGACGAAGGATACCACTGGCTAAAACACGATTTGTCGATCGTGTGTACATCTTTTGGTGTGTGTCCCCAGAAATATAAAAATTTAAGGGCCTCACCACGATCCTGTAATGCCTGCAGATGTTGGATGGTGAAGGGTGGTTCCATGGTATGTTTAACCTGTTGATGAGACTTCAAAACTTTTTATAAAAGCATCTGCCAGTTCTGAAGGACTTCGTCGGTTGAGAGATGGATTAATTTTTATTAAAAATCCTTCATCAGGAATTGGGATTTCTATTTGCATTTTCAAGAGCTCCTCCTGGAATTTCTTTTGATTCCGCACATTTACATGCAGCCTGACCATGTGGGATCCATTTTCGAATCTTTTGATTTCAAAGCCGCCATGGCGTTCCAGTGTTGTAATAAGATTTTCTGCCGTTTCCCAGGCTTTTATATAGTCAGGAAGAAAGGAGTCTGCATAGTGTAATGCCACAGCTGCAAAAGGCCATGCGGCAGGAAGACCACCACCAAACATTCGCCGTTCGTGAAAAAGTTTTTCTGTAAATGATTTTGTACCTGCCAATATCGCTCCTGATGCTGAATTGAAACATTTCCACAAGGAAGTATAGACTGTATCGAACATAGCACAATACTCTGTTGGTGATCTCTTTTCATGCGCAGCCTGAACAAAGATTCTTGCACCATCCAGATGTATTTTGTAATGCCGCAGGCGAATCAATTCCGTCAATGTTTTAAGTTCTGAAAATGGGATCATCCGATCCAACAACCGTCTTACAGGTGTCTCTATTAAAAACGCACCGATGTTGGTTTCCACGCGTCCACGCTGCGTCTTTGTAATAACTTCTTCCACTTCCCGGAATGCATACGAGACCGCATTATACCCAAGCGGGATTAAATTGAGATTGCTTAACGATTGGGCAGCGTCACCTGTATCATTATAGACGTGGCTTTGTTCCTGCACGATTACACGACGCTGATCACCTGCGAGACGTCGCAGTGCAATATGATTGGCCAGGGTGCCTGTAGGCATCCAGACTGCAGATTCCTTTCCAAGTAAGGTGGCGAATTTTTGTTCCAGGTCTTCTACGATCCCGTTGTTGGAATAGTAATCCGGTTTGATCCTCCCTTCGTCAGCCATTTGCATGAGAATGGCAGCATACTCAGAAGGAGATAAGTGCAATCCATCGTGTAAAAAGTCAACAGCCTTATTTGAATCTTTTTTTTCAACTGTTTTTTGCGTGTCCTGCATGAATGAGTATGCCGGAACGGATGATGCCAATACAGTTCCTAAGCGTAGAAAATCTTTACGAAGCATAAAAATGAAATTATAGCCAAAATGTATTTAGTGAAAATGACATTGT
>JANPKZ010000043.1:2500-87520 GCA_031426295.1 Saprospiraceae bacterium | reverse complement strand
GAAGGCAAGGACCTGCCAACAGAAAGTCTCGTGCGGATGGCATTGCGCCTGTTATCAGCATAAATGACATAATTGAAACAGGTTTGTATCGTTATACAACCTGATTATACATATTGAGCCCCTCTTAGGGGATAGTAAGAGGGACCAAAACAACCCTCGATTGCGTATAGAAGGCATAAAATTACATGAGCAGACACGCGTCTATTTTTTTAGGAATCGCCCTTGTTATGGTCTCTTTCTTCCTTTATACAGGGAAGGCGAGTGCATCTTACAATCTCCCCGATCCATACGAATTCAATCCCGCATCGCTAACTGATACCCTGCCTCCGATTACAGATCGCGCAGGCAATTGGGTAGAGGATCCTGACGATAATCCCTTTGATCTGTACGATCCTGTTGAGATCGTCAGGGATGTGGAATACGATCCTATTACCAATCGCTATATCCTGACCGAGAAGATCGGTGACGAAAATTATCGACCGCCCACCTCGATGACATTCGATGAGTATATGGATTGGAGGGCAGACAATGAGGAGGCTGCATATTTTAAAAAGCTGGCCGGAGCCGCGGAAGGGGATCGAAGCAAAGGTGGAAATCTCGACCCGGTAGCAGAAGTAGATGTTTCAGAAGATATTATTGACAGGCTATTTGGCGGGACCACAGTTGATATACGACCCCAGGGAAATGTGGATCTCACGTTTGGATTCGATTATTACCGCCAGGACAATCCGATCCTTCCACTACGGCAACAGCGACGTGCAGGTTTCGATTTCGACATGGACATCCAGGTGGATGTCAATGGTCAGATCGGTGAAAAATTAAAAACCTCATTTAACTACAACACCTCACGCACATTTGATTTTCAAAATAAATTAAAGCTTGACTACGATTCTGATCTTTTCAGTGAAGATGAGATCCTGAAATCAATCGAAGCAGGTGATGTTAGTCTTCCATTAAAATCCAGTCTTATCCAGGGAAGTCAAAGCTTATTCGGTATTAAAACCGAATTACAATTTGGCCATCTCCGCTTAACCGCCATTGCATCCCAGCAGAATTCGGAGCAAAATGATCTTCAGATCCAGGGTGGTAGTATCCTTCAGGAGTTTGAGATCTATGCTGATGAATATGATGAGAACAGGCACTTTTTCCTTTCCCATTATAATCGTGGCGTATTTGAAACCGCGCTAAAGAACTTACCACAAATCAATAGTTTGTTCAGTATCACACGTATCGAAGTGTGGGTAACGAACGACCGTAACCAGACTACGGATGTACGTGATATCGTTGCACTCTCTGACTTAGGTGAGTCACGATACATGACAAATGATAATCCTGATTTTTGGCAAAATCCGGATTCAAATAGCCTGAAGGATATTTGCATGCTCGACATATTGCCCGACAACAGGTCAAATTTAATCTTATCAAGATTACGAAGCAATCCGGATATACGAGACCTTGATAATGCAGTAAAAGCCTTACAGGAAGCACCATTCAATTTTAATTCGCCTCGCGATTTTGAAAAGATCCAGGCACGAAAACTTAACTCCTCAGAATTCCGCTATCATCCGGAACTTGGTTTTGTATCACTCAATATCCGGATGGACCAGGATGAGGTGATTGGTGTTGCATATGAATACACCTACAATGGCAGAGTATACCAGGTCGGTGAGCTATCACAGGATGTTGAAAACGCAGATACGCTGGGAGAACAAAAAGTACTTTTTGTCAAATTATTGAAAGGAACAAATCAGCGTGTAGATCTTCCGATATGGGACCTGATGATGAAAAACGTCTATCGCATCGGTGGCGGTGATCTGGATCCGGAAGAGTTTGAGCTCGATGTTTTTTATGAAGATCCGGGATTGGGTTTTAAACGGTTCCTGCCACAACCTGCGAATCTTGATAACGTTCCGTTGCTCAATATTTTTAATCTCGATAAACTTAATCGAACCGGGGATCCACAACCCGATGGAAAATTTGACTTTATATCAGGACTGACAATAAATCCAAACCTGGGAACTGTGATGTTTCCTGTTCTCGAACCTTTTGGTAGAACACTTCGGGACAGTATTTTAGCTGCTAATGGAATACCAGATAAATTCGTTTACGAACAATTGTATGACAGTACGATTGTTAAAGCGAGAGAATTCCCGCATCTGAATCGCTATACCTTAAAAGGGAAAGCTAAGACAAGTACCTCCTCTGATATTTCTCTGGGTGCATTTAATATTCCACCAGGCTCTGTGAGAGTTACTGCAGGTGGCCAGGTGCTAAAAGAAAATGAAGATTACACGATCGATTATAATATTGGTCGAATAAAAATTTTGAATGCAGCATTCCTGCAACCTGGCACGCCTATTAATGTGTCATTTGAGGACAACGCGCTTTTTAGTTTTAATAAAAAGACAATGTTAGGTCTTCGCGCTGACTATGAAGTCAGTAAACATCTAAGCCTGGGGGCAACATATATGCATCTTTTTGAAAGACCCTATACGCAGAAAGTGAATATAGGCGATGATCCGATCAATAACCGGATCTATGGCCTGGACATGAATTATAGTAATACATCTCCATGGCTCACCAAGCTGGTTGATAAAATACCGTTGATCAGTACAACTGCAGAATCGAATGTGACATTTGAAGCCGAAGTTGCTGCATTAAAGCCAAGTCACTCCAAGGCGATTGATAAAAGCAGAGGTGAAAATGAAGGTGTAGTATATCTCGATGACTTTGAAGGGACTACAAGTAATTTCGATTTACGGACTCCCACCACATCATGGTTACTGGCTTCAACTCCACAAAATTTTATATTGGATGGAATGCCAAAATTTACTGAGGCAAGGTTGATAGATGATATTCGGTATGGTGTCAACCGGGCACATATGAATTGGTATCGTATTGATCAGGGTGTACGAAATCAAAGCGCGGGTTCAAATGAAAATCCATATACACGTGCAGTAAATCAGCAGGAAATTTTTCAGAATCGTTCAGTTCGGTTTGGATTGAATGATTTCAGGACATTTGATATTACTTACTATCCGGATGAAAGAGGTCCGTATAATTTCGATTTGCCCAACGGAGGATATCCGGGGTATTCCGAAGGTCTCGATCCGCAAACATGTAAGTTGATTAACCCTGAATCAAGATGGGCGGGTATTATGCGGGGCCTTAATCAGGTGAATTTTGAACAAGCCAATATCGAGGCTCTGGAATTCTGGATGTTAGATCCATTTCTATTGCCTGATATGGGAGATGAAGGGAAAATTGTACTACAACTAGGTAATATCTCCGAAGATATTCTTCGAGATAGCAGGAAATTTTTCGAGCATGGTCTTCCACTGTCTGTCAATGATACACCTGTGGACACGACAATATGGGGCCGGGTACCAAGAATACCTTCTCCAGTCAATGCGTTTTCCAATGAAGAAGGAGCTAGAGAAATACAGGACGTTGGACTGGATGGTCTGGATGATGTCAGTGAAAATGTAATCTTCAAATCCTATATCGATGCGTTACGTCTGGCAGGTGCCAATTTTGATTGTCTCGCCATGGCGGAAGCAGATCCGAGTAATGACAATTTTACATATTTCCTCGACGAGAATGTTTTTCCTTCAGGAACAGATCTGTTTACCAGGTATAAAGATTTTAATGGACCGGAAGGAAATTCACCACCACCGGGAGCTGGGGCAACTCGTATTAATGCATCTACAAATATTCCGGATTCAGAAGATATTAATAATGATAACAGCTTAAGTGAGAATGAATCCTATTATGAATATGTGATCCAATTGGAACGCGCAGATCCAAATGGTCCTGGTCTAAATACGGATAACCCATTGATCACTGACGTAATCGAAACACCTAATGGCAACTGGTACCGGTTTAAGATTCCATTAAAAGAATATGATCGCGCTGTAAACGGCATATCTGATTTCAGGTCAATTCGTTTTATGCGTTTATTGATGACAGAATTCAGTCAGAAGACTACACTACGTTTCGCAACTTTTGATCTTGTCAGGAACCAATGGCGTCAATTGACGCGTAAATCACCTGATCCAAATGTGGCAGAGTGCACGGGAGAATTTGTTGTCGATGCAGTAAATATTGAAGAGCATTCTGATCGTCTGCCATTCCGTTATGATATTCCCTTGGGCATTCAGCGTGAGCGAATCACAAGCAGTACATTTCAGGATGTATTCCAGAATGAGCAATCCCTTTCTTTGAAGTTTGATGGATTGAATGATGGCTGTGAACGTCGTGTGTACAAACAACTTGATCTTGACCTGCGCGTATTCAAGCGCATCCAGATGTTTGTTCATTCTGAAGAAAAAGATCGTTTTGTTCCTCAGGATCAGATTCCTGATGGTGCAGTGAAATTATTTGTACGTTTCGGTTCTGACTTTGACAATAACTATTATGAGTACGAAGTGCCATTGGTCCAGTCAAAAGATCCTAGCCTCGGACTTGATGCGTACAAAGAAGAATTGTGGCGTGATGAAAACGAAGTGGAATTTGCGCTGGAAGATTTTACAAATCTGAAGATTGAGCGTAATGAACTTGGTGAGATCACTATTCCATATGAAAAGGTTGTCATGGTGGAAATTAATGGTGTCGTTGTTGAGCGAAAATTAAGGATCCTCGGAAATCCAACTTTAGGTTATGTCCGCAATGTTATGATTGGTATTCGAAATGCCGCTGGGGATGAATTTGTCGGTCCTTACAATGGTGAAGTGTGGGTAAATGAATTACGCGTTGTAGGTCTTGAAGAAAAGGGTGGTGTAGCAGGTCTCGCACGTTTTGATGCAGATCTTGCAGACTTTGGCAGCATAGGGGTTTCAGGTACATATTCAAGTATCGGATGGGGCGCCATTGATCAAAAGCTTGGCGACAGGTCTCTGGAGAGTGTTACACAAATGGATTTTTCCACGAATCTTCAGCTGGGTAAATTCTTTGGCAAGGATTCCAAACTTCAGATCCCATTCTACTACCAGTACAGCCAGACGTTGCGTAATCCAAAGTATGATCAGCTTGACCTGGATCTGTTATTGAAAGAAAAATTGAAAGGAACCAGTGATGCAGAAGCCCGTGATAGTATCCGGGAACAGTCACAGGACTTCAGTTCGCTGAGCCAGATCAGCTTCACAAATGTGCGGAAGGAACGAAGTGGACAAGGTGCACCCATGCCATGGGACATTTCCAATTTCACCGGAAGTTATTCCTATTCAAAAGCCAATGTGCATAATGAGGTTGTTGAGAAAGACGAATTAAAACAACATCGCGGTTCTATTGACTATACGTATAGTCTGCCGATCAAACCTATACAGCCATTAAAAAATCTTTCCAAGAGCAAGTGGCTGATGTGGCTGACAGAGATCAACCTCAATCCACTGCCGAACAGCTTTACATTCGGAACTGTGATGGACCGCAAATTTGGAGAACGTTCATATCGTTTTTCAGATGCCCCGTTCAGAACATGGTTTGACAAACGTTTCACCTGGGAACGAACTTATAGTTTGCGATGGGATCTTACAAAATCTATCAAGCTTAATTTTAATGCAGCCAATGATGCTGTCATCGATGAGCCGGATGAATTTATTGATCGTACGCCTATACCGATCCGTCGTCCTGCAAGTGAGCGCAATGACAGTATATGGACCAACATCAAAAAGTTTGGTCGTACAAAAGATTATTCGCACCAGATACGTGCGACATACAATCTTCCCACAAAAAACTTTCCATTCCTTGACTGGATCCGTGCTGACCTGAGCTATGATGCCACCTATGGATGGCGTGCGGCTTCGATCAATACAGATTCACTGGGGAATGTAATTGGCAATGGTCAGAAGCGCCAACTGTCAACGGATTTTGACTTTGTAAAACTGTATAATAAGATCCCACTGTTGGCGAAAGTTAATAAGACAGGTTCTACAACATCAGCTAACCGGCAGGCTCGCACACCACCTAAATCAGTCCCCGATCAACCTGGTGGTGCCAAACCGACGGATGATAAGAAGAAAGCAACAGAACTAAGCCCTGTTGTGAAAGCATTGCTTCGTCCTATCATGTCTATCCGTAAGTTCAGGTTTAACTACAGTGAAGATCTTGCAACTACGATTCCTGGTTACACACCCAACTCAAGGTTATTGGGTATGTCCAATGGTTTTGTAGCTCCAGGATTTCAATTTATCGCAGGTATTCAACCCAACATCCATCGCAGGGCTGAGGAGAATGAAGGAGACTTCCTCGACTACTCAAGAGATAAAGGTTGGATAACCACAAATGCCTTTCAGAATGCTCCGGTTCTTCAATCCAAGATCAAGAGTATCGATGGACGACTTACGCTTGAGCCATTCTTAGACTTCAAGATTGAAGTTGACGCTAACAGGAATGTGGGAAATAATTTCTCCGTTTTCTTCAAGACCTATACAAAAGGCGCGAACTCGATCGATCAGATAGATCGTCGTACACCGCGTGAGATAGGGAATTTTACGATGTCCTATTTGTCAATCCCTACATTGTTTATGGATGACTCTCTTCAGTTAAATTTGTTGTTCGATAAATTTGAAGAAAACCGAAAGATCATAGCAGAAGAGAGGGGTATTGGTGATCATGAAATTGATGGTCCGGATTATACACAGGGATTTGGACGTAAGCAGCAGGATGTATTGGTGCCTGCTTTTATCTCAGCGTATACCGGAAAAGATCCGTCCAATTTTGAATTTACAGACATGCTGAGCTGGATCCCTCGTCCTAACTGGACTGTCAACTATAACGGGTTGAGCAAGATCCCGATGTTCAAAAATATATTCAGTAATGTCCGGATCACGCATGGTTATAAATCATCGCTTAGTGTTAATTCATTTGAATCTGATCTGAGTTATACAGATTATGATACAGTTAATAATGTTGTGATCGGGCAGCGTAATCCAGCGAACCTCGATACGATCAGTCGTAATTACTATTCTAAATTCCTTCTGCCATCGATTGTGATCGAAGAGCAATTCCAGCCTTTGATCGGTATTGATGTCAAGATGAAAAATGACATGAACTTCAGCTTCGCGTATAACAAGCGTCGGGGATTGTCGATGGGATTCATTTCATACGAGCTTGCGGAGACGCGGTCTACAACTGTTGACTTTGGATTTGACTGGAAGCTGAAAAATGTTCGTTTAGGATTCCTGCCTGGTTTTAATAGTGGTGGCAAGAAAAAGAAAGCGGCCAGTGGCAGCCAGGCAGACAAATCAGATGCGAAGCAGGGGAATGACCTTGATATATTATTTGATCTGTCATTCAGTGATAACCTTACGCTCAATCACCTTCTCGATCAGCAGGCGGGTGCCAGGCCGACGCGTGGATCAAAAGATATTTCGATCTCACCTGCGATCCGGTATGATGTCAACAAGAATGTGAATTTGAGATTTTTTGTGGATTTCAGGAAGCAGGAGCCGTATGTGAGTAATTCGTTTAAGGTGATTACGACAGAGGGGGGATTGACGGTGAGGATTTCGTTGGAGTAGGAAGAAAAAGATGGATTTGGAATGCTAAATCCACGAACCAAGGTGTTAACATTCGTATATTTAAAATATACGTTCCTATGTGTTTTCCAACACATACATAAGTTGCTCAATTATTTAGAAGTTATAAAGGAAAGCCGTTTTCTTACGTTTAGGAAACGGCTTTTTATTTTGAAAAAAGTAAATTCAAAATATACGTATCAATATTTTTTTCAAGAATATGTATGGTCAACATTTCAAGGCATCTATTCAAACTAGCCCGTCGTAAACGTTTACTAACGACTAACCCAAATTCAATTCAAATCTAATTTTCAAAATCCCTAAAGATCTCCAGAATCTTTTGCGCTTCAATTAAAAATCCATCGTGACCATACAGGGAATGGATGATGTGGCAATCCACATCCGGAAGGTGGTTAGCTAGGAATTGTTGTTCTGTTACAGGGATCAACCTGTCCGAATCGATTCCAATAAGTATTGCTGGAATCTGAATTGATTTCAAAACACGATCAATCGCACCCCTTCCTCTTCCCAGATGATGCGTATCAAGACTTTTCGTGAGATGATAATAACAATGCGCATAAAAACGCTTTACCAGTTTTTCTCCCTGGTGCCGGATATATGTTGAGGCTAACTGATCAACAACTGTATCAGCAAGATCTGTTTGAGATTGCACATACGATTCAAATGTCCGGTAACCAAGCAACGCAGTACCGCGCGCTGCTTTCATGCCCCTGTCACCGGCATGATTTTCATTTTCATATAAGGTAGGATCAGCCTCCATCGCAAGACGCTGCGCTTCATGGATGGCAATCACCCACGCCGTCTCACGGCTACTGGTCACCAGCAACCCAAGACGTTTTATTTTATCAGGATTCAATATTGCAAATTCCAGCACCTGGTGTCCACCACACGAACCACCAATACAAAGAGCAATCGAATGAATTCCGAGATGACTTCTTAAAATATCCTGCGCCTTCACCCAGTCCCGAATCGTGACAAGCGGCCAATCCATTCCGTACGCTTCCCCAGTGGCAGGGTTTATACTTCGCGGACCTGTGGAGCCATAACACGACCCGAGGATATTCGAACAAACAATAAAATATTTTAAAGGATCAAATAATTTCCCCTCGCCATATAAACCACTCCACCAGTCAGCAACATTACTATTTGCGGTCAGCGCATGACAAACCCAAATCACATTATCACCTTCAGGATTTAATTCGCCATACGTGTTATAGGCGATCGTAATACCATGCAATGTGCCGCCCAGTTCCAGCGAAAATGAAGATGAATGATGATAATACTTCACACCCGGTATTTCAACCGGTATTTCATATTCCGGACCTTGCATCAGGACTGGCTTTTAAGTAATGCCCGATCGATATCTGTAATGATATCATCAATGTGCTCAAGTCCTGCGGAAATCCTGATCATCTGATCAGAAATACCCGATTCCATTCTCGCTTCAGGTGTAAGTTTCGCATGGGTGGTGGACGCAGGATGCGTTGCTATACTCCGTGTATCACCGAGATTAGCAGTCAGGGATATCATCTGCAATGCATCAAGAAATTTTTTTCCCTGATCTATTCCACCGGATATTTCAAAAGTGACAAGTCCGCCACCACGCTTCATTTGTTTTTTAGCAATATCAAATCCAGGGTGATCTGGTGAATGTGGAAAAGTTACTTTTCCAACTGCCGAATGTTTTGAAAGAAAGGCAGATAATTTTTCAGCATTGTCACAATGCCGATCCATTCTGACAGCCAATGTTTCAAGGCTTTTAGAAAGTAGCCATGCATTAAAAGGTGACAACGCAGGTCCTGTACTGCGACAGAATTTTTTGATTTCTGTTATCAACTTTGTATTTCCTGCAACAATTCCTCCCAGTACTCTTCCCTGTCCGTCGATATATTTCGTAGCACTATGAGTGATCAGGTCAGCACCATAGCGTGAAGGTTGTTGCAGATACGGTGTGGCAAAACAATTGTCCACATTTAGCAGCAAATTATTTTTTTCGCAAAAACGCTTTGCAGCTTCCAGGTCAACGATATCCAGACCTGGATTCGAAGGTGTTTCAAGAAAAAACATTTTTGATGTTGGCCGTATTGCACGATGCCATGTTTCTTCATCGACAGGATCAACAAACGATACATCGATACCCCAATTTGGAAGAAATTGTGTCAGTACAGTATTCGTGGAACCAAACACCGCACGCGAACAAATCAGGTGATCGCCAGATTTAAGAAATGCCATAAAGGATGCGAAAATGGCAGACATGCCAGACGCCGTAGCCAATGCATCTTCTGTTTGCTCCAGAGCCGCCATCTTCTCTTCCAGCTCACGACAATTAGGATTGGTAAACCGGCTGTAAATATTGCCTGGCTGTTCATCTGCGAAGACTGCACGCATTTGTTCCGCATCATCGAATATAAAGCTGGATGTGGGGAACATAGGCGTACTATGTTCTTTTTGTTCAGATGTTGATGTCTGTAACCGGATGGCAAGAGTTTCGAATTGCATAGACTGCTCTGTAATCGAAACCGAAGGTAGCGAATGAAGGAATACCTGTAGTCCTAGAGAGGCGGTCGCGAATTATTATACAGGTAGGCGGTTACCACTTGTCCTACCGCCCCAAGTACGCTGGGATCAATCACATCCATGTTATCATCGTGTGTATGCCAGTGGTCACCAAAACCTTTGGCACTATCCAGTGGCTTGTGGATGATGTCGATCATCGGAATGTCCGTGTATAGGTTGACAAAATAATGATCATCCGTAAACGCACGTCCTTTGACATTGACAAAAAGATCACCCTGCTTCATCCCCTGCGCCATGGCCCATACTTTATCATACAATGCATGGATCCGGGCAATCTTATCAGGTGCAAATACATTGGTGAGGTCCTCTTTTTGAAATATCGCACCTTTCGCACCTACCATATCAAGCAGAATCCCATATTCGGCTCTGTAGGACTTAGTATGTGGGTTTTGAGCCCAGTACTGCGCTCCAAGACACCAGGTGTCCTGTGTGCCTTCTGAAGTGCCCTGGTCTTCCACATCAAATAATACAATATCCACTCCGACCATAATCGGATTCTCTTTTAACAGTCTGCCAATTTCAACAAGCACGCCCACACCACTGCCACCATCATCAGCACCGTCGAGAGGTTTTGTTGGATCCGTATCATCTTCATCCGCTGCAAATCGTGTATCCCAATGTGCACTCAGGACAACACGTCTTGCATATGATGGATTGAAGGAAGCAATGATATTATATCCGCGTACTTCACCTAACGGAGCAGTATTCGCTTTAAAGGATTGTTCCGTGACAGAAGCACCATAGGATTTGAATTTTTTCACCAGCCATTCACGGGTGGCTTTATGTCCCTCAGTCCCTGGAACTCTGGGACCAAATGATACCTGTTTGGCAACATGAGCAAATGCACTGTCCCGCTCAAACAAAGGTACTTTGATAGGCTGCACTGTGCCCGGATCCTTTGGACCTTCAGTGCTGACAGAAGGATCATTCTTACATGATATAATTGCGATGCTTAAAAAGCACAGCATGATGAAATAAAAGTTTCTAGTTTTCAATGTTTGTCTTCTTAATTGTTTTTGATTTCCCATGCAGTACCATCCTTACCATCTTTTAATTCTATATCAATCGCGGTAAGAGTATCACGTATTTTATCCGATGTCGACCAGTCTTTATTTTGTCTCGCTGTCTGCCGCATGTCTATGACCAGTTGCATCAGGCCATCGAGCTGCTCCATGTGATCATCAGAGCCGATGGCAGATTCATCTTTTAAGCCATAGATATCAAACAGCAATGTTGTAAATCCATTTTGTAAAAGCGTAAGCGATTCTACTCCCGCATCGTCAGTGTTTAATTGTCCATCCTGCATTTTATTGATGATGGAACATAATTCAAATAATCGAGCCATGGATTTTGGCACATTAAAATCATCATTCAACTCTTCAAACGCTGCAGCGATTCCTTCACGTATTTCAGTAGCTAACGCTGAATCACTGGTTGCAGTATTTGATGTGAGTTTTTGAAGCGTCCTGTTCGTATCCATCAACCTGCGGTATCCTTTTTCAGCTGCGGACAGGGATGCGTCATTCAGATCCAGCGTACTGGAATAATGTGCCTGGAGGAAAAAGAACCTCAGTGACATTGCCGAATAGGATTTGGAAATATGTGGACTATCGCCCGTGAACAGTTGTTCTGGGGTAATATTATTTCCTTCACTCTTCGACATTTTGCGTCCATTCAATAACAACATGTTGCTGTGCAGCCAATAGTTGGCAGGAGCATGACCGCATGCACCATAACTCTGTGCCACTTCATTTTCATGATGTGGAAACTTCAAATCATTTCCGCCACCGTGGATATCAAATGTTTCACCCAGATATTTTGTACTCATGACAGAACACTCAAGATGCCATCCGGGAAAACCTTCTGACCATGGAGCGTTCCATCTCAGCAAATGACGTTCATCCGCTTTAATCCAGATCGCAAAATCAGAGGGATGTCTTTTTTCATCCTGGTTTTTCAGATCCCGCGTTTCCACTAAAAGATCATCCACTTTACGACCGGATAATTTACCATACACATCTGCATCTTTCAGCAGTTTAGCGACATCGAAATACACGCTTCCCTCTACCTCGTATGCATAGCCTCTTTCCATGATCGTTTCCACCATTTCGATCTGCTCAAGGATATGTCCTGTGGCACGAGGTTCGATGCTGGGATCTAACAGGTTAAAACGTCGCATCATGTCATGGAAGCCATTCGTATATCGCTGTACAACTTCCATCGGTTCGAGCTGCTCCAGGCGGGCCTTTTTACTAATCTTATCTTCCGCATTCGAATCCGCGTCTCCTTCGAGGTGCCCGACGTCAGTAATATTTCGAACATAACGGACTTTATACCCCAGGTGGAGTAGGTACCTGTAAATGACGTCGAAGCTGACAAATGTTCTGCAGTTACCAATATGTACGTCGCTGTAGACGGTAGGACCGCATACATACATGCCGATCCGCCCTTCAATAATCGGGATAAACTCCTCTTTCTGACCTGTGTAACTGTTATAAACCTTGAGATTCATGGCGGCAAAAATAAGCTATTGGCGGAGTACTTCAGGAACCATTGGCAGACCGGAGGCAAATACCGGAGCTTACAGGATAATGATCACTGTAATTGATGTGGTGCGTATCGTGATCTTTAAAAATGACCATATCCGAACCAAGTAGATAATCGATCCGTAAGAGAGGTAGTGTACTATTGTACGTGGTACTGAGTCCAAAGCCACGCTCCTGGAAACTATCTTTCAGTCCTTTCTTAAGAAGCTTGTATGTATGCGACAGAGGCGGATCATTACCATCACCAGCGATGAGCACAGCGTGTTTGCATTTGTCCGCATGTTTCCGTAGTGCAATCGCTTCCTCGGACCGTTTTTCAGTTGTCGTACGGTACCTGCGAAAAATAAATTTTATGTTGTCCCAGGTCGCTCCTTTTTTCAGGTCCATATCACGCGCCAGTTCTTCCGTTGTATTGGTCACGCGATTAGATACAAGATGCATATTGTACACACGCAACATGCCTTGTGGAGTTTTGATGTCAGCCCACATGGCACTTGGACTTTTTTCAGTACCATCGATGGTTCCATGATTTTCTATTTTATATCTCGACAGGATCCACAGGCTGGATTTAGGACCATGAATGCTATGAGCTAATCCAAATCGTTTTGCAATCTGGTCACCTTTGTTCGCTTCCTGCAGGCAAATGATATCCGGAAATTCCTCCTGGTGTGCTAATGCATTATAGACAGAATCAATTTTGCCTTTCGTATCATTTGGCTTTTCAACAGGCACCATGGAAAGACCTCTTAGGTTATAGGTAAGTACTCGGATTGATTCTTCACACTCAGCTGGTATATTACCGGAAGGTAATATCTGGATATACTTTGCATGCTGATCATATCCTGCAAGCAATGTGATGATGGAAAGAGAAGCCATCCAGTTTCTGAAAAATATCCATCCGGTAGCAAAGAGAATATTGCCAAATAAAATAAACGGATAAGCTAGCGCAAGGAGCGTTAGCCAGCCCCATTTTTCAACAGTAACATGAGGTGTGATGTAGGTTAGAATGAGTAGGATGACGAAGAAAATGTTGACAAGGAGGATCAACGTTTTCAACCGGCTGGCCTTGGGATTACTTCTGGCTCGCGTCATGCAGAAACTTTTTTTCCTCCTCGTTAAGGCTTTCGAAACCTGTTCGTTTTATTTTATCCAGGATCGAATCCAGTCGCTCCTGTTCACCTTCGTAAGGTGCCGTAGATCCCGATTGTGCTTCTCGAAGTTTGGAAACAGCTCTTTGACGAACCTCCTGGGGCACACGTCTTTTGGCAGGAGGGATGATTCTTTTTTTAGGTTTTGAAAAGTATGATTGCAGACGCCGGAATCCTGAAGTCAGGTCATGTCCCTGTCGCAGCATGTGCACATAGAAAAATCCAAATGCAGCTCCACCGAAATGCGCCATCTGTCCACCAGCATTATCAAGACCAGCAAGACTGACGAGATATATTACCAGCAATCCAAAAACAATATACTTGAGCCGCACATCACCAAAAAAAAGTAAACGCATCTGGTAATCAGGTGCCGTCATTCCTGCAGCAGCCACAATCCCCATGATCGCACCTGAAGCGCCATGCAGCGTACTTTGCTCATAGAACAATGATGCTGTTAAGAGATACACCACTGCTCCTGTAAGGCCTGAAAATAAATATAACGGCAGCATCCTGTGATCACCCAGCAAATCACCGGCTATCCTGCCAAACCAATACAACACCAGCATATTGAAGATCATGTGGAAAAGTCCTACATGAGTGAACATGTGTGTAACCAAGACCCATGGATGTTTAAGATTCCACATGAGATCCTGTGATAAAAACATGTAAGAAGTGAGGCGATAAAATAAACCATCATGTCCGTCAGGTCCGCCTGTCAGCATGATGACGAGTTTGACCAGGATGATCGCCAGGAAGATGCTCACGTTGACAATGATCAGGCGGGTAATGGTATTACCTGTCTGGAACTGGTACCGTATATCGTCAACGATGGATCTCAACACTATCGTAAAAGTATGTCTATTGTGCCAGAAACGACAGAACCTGGTAGATTGTTGACCCCCTTTAGTCTACTTGAGGAATTTGCCGCCTGATTTCCAGTGCCGGGCCAGGATAAATCCAGCCAGCGCACCTCCCAGGTGAGCAAAATGAGCTACGTTTCCACCGGTTCCTGTTATTCCCTGATACAAACCAATTCCAATCAGAATTAATGCCATGACCCATGCCTTAATTGGGATCGGAGGGAATAAAAGCATAAGCTGCCTGTCTGGGTAGTATGTCGCAAAGGCTATAGTGACTCCAAATACGGCCCCTGAAGCTCCTAATACAGGCGAAGCGGTCAACTGATCAGAAAGTCCAATCCAATACGGAACATAAAAAACTAAAAAGTGAGCTGCCAAAGCTACCAGACCTGAAATCAAATACAATCCGAGAAATCGTTTCGATCCTAATGTCGCTTCCACCATCGGGCCAAGGAAAAACAAACTCAGCATATTGAATAAAATATGCGTGATGTCTGCATGCATAAACATGTAGGTAATGATCTGAAATGGTTTAAATAATCCGGTGTTACTATTATAAAATAGAAGTAAGTGAGGCGCATATGCCTCCAGGGAAGCTTGAACACCCGGGCCTGCCACCGGAGGATAAAACATCAGGATATCCTTCCATCCCTCGGGTAAGAGCTGAGCAGCAATAAACATAATTACATTGATGATCAGGAGGTGCTTAACAATAGGGGTGATAGGCATCATATCTGCTAAGATGTGGATTCTTTTACGATTGGAAACGACGGAACATTTCTTCTTTCGTCATCGAAATAAAGGTTTTCCGACCAGATGGACTGGTATACGGATTTTCGGAAGCCAATAACTGATCAATTAACGATTGCATTTCTTCCTGTGATAGATGTTCTCCACGTTTACGGCTAAGGTTAGCAGCAAGTGCCAGTGCAATCCGCTCAACAGGTTTCATTTCAATATCTTCTCTTCCTGTTTTGAAACGATCCAATATGTCATCGATGGCTTGTTGTGGAGAAATAACATCAGTAACTAATGCCGGTATCCCATGAATGATAAAACTTCCGTGACCAAACTCTGCAATATCAAAACCGAGGTACTGCAAATGTGGCAGAATTTCCTGAAGCAAACTGGTATCAGACGTATTGGTTTGAATTGTCTCGGGCCACAAAAGTTTCTGAACAGAAATCGCCTGGCTCGCCAGTCCTTTCATGATGGATTCAAAAAGGATGCGCTCATGCGCGGCACGTTGATCAATTACCAACAGATCAGCCACTCCGGGAATAAGGATGTACCGCTGCCAGAGATGAACCGGTGGTGATGTAAAATGTCCATCCAGCTTTTGATCTTCATCCTGGAAGAGTGGTTGATATGATTCTGATGTTACGGGTGCCTCATCTTTATGTAAAGAAAATCCATCAATCGATTCGAGAAGTGCTCCCCATTTTTTAATATTCTCTTTTTCCTGGTGACGATCTTTTTCAAATGAGCTCATACCACCCGCTACGCCTTGTTGTCCTGACTGGCTTCCTGATGCACGTTCAATAGCCACTTCCTGTTCGAAATCTAGTGATGGAGAAATACTATACTTTCCTAATGCATGACGACATGCAACACGCAGATAATTATAGATGATACGTTCATCCTCAAATTTTATTTCCTGTTTGGTGGGATGAACATTGACGTCGATTTTATCAGCATTGATGTCGAGGAAAAGTACGAAGAAAGGATATTGGTCTTCAGGCAGGATGTCTTCAAATGCAGATTTCACAGCATGTTGCAGATATGAACTTCTGATAAATCTCCGGTTAACAAAAAGGAATTGTTCACCTCTGGATTTTTTTGCCAGTTTAGGTTTTCCGATGTATCCTGCAAAGTTGACATAGTTGGTTTCTTCTTCAACAGGTACAAGGAACTCATTGATTCTTTTTCCAAAAATATTCATGATCCTGTTGCGCAACGAGCTGGCAGGCAGATTATATACTTCCTGGTCGTTATGGATCAATTTAAAATGGACATTTTCAAATGCGAGAGCCAGTCGGTGAAACTCATCCAGGATATGACGCATCTCGACGGGATCACTTTTTAAAAATTTACGACGCGCAGGTACATTGTAAAATAAATTGCGGACCATAATGGATGTGCCCACAGGACATTGGCATCCTTCCTGCACAGTCACGACAGAAGCTTCCACCAGGATGCGGGTTCCGATCACATCTTCGTTACGCCGCGTTTTAATATCCATGTGAGAGATCGCCGCAATAGAAGCAAGCGCCTCACCACGAAAACCCATCGTCTTGATGTCAAAAAGATCTTCTGCTTTTCTAAGCTTGGATGTTGCATGCCGTTCAAGGCTCATCCGTGCATCGGTAGGTGACATACCGGTTCCATTATCAATCACCTGTACAAGGGTTTTCCCCGCATCCTTTATGATGACATTAATTTCACTGGCACCGGCATCCACTGCATTGTCCAGCAGCTCCTTGATCACAGAAGCAGGCCGCTGGATGACCTCACCCGCAGCAATCTGGTTAGCAATTGAATCCGGTAATAACCTGATGATGTCCATGAAAAGAAGAACGAATTTATGAAGTACGATTTACGAATTTTTTGACACCAGATAAGAAGACGCCAGATGCCAGACGATTATTATTATGGATTTCAGATTTTGGATTTTTGATTTGAATATTTTTCTTTGGCTGTAGAGACTCTCTAAAGCCAAAGAAAAATGCCTTTGCCCCTAATCCTTTCATCCTTTCATCCTTTCATCCTTTCATCCTTTCTTCCTTTCTTCCTTTCTTCCTTTCTTCCTTTACTCCATTACTCCATTTTAATATGCCCGTTCATTGCTCCCCTCCATCCAGTTAATAAATGATTTATTCACCACTTTATTTCCTCCGGGTGTAGGATAATTTCCTGAAAAATACCAATCACCTGTGTGATCAGGACATGACTGGTGAAGGCCATCGAGCGTCTGGAAGATGACATCCACTTTAATATCAAGATCATCAGGAGAAACGATCTGTGCAACACGTTTTGAAATACATTCTTCACTTACATGTGCATAAAGACCTTTGACCTCATTGGTCATCAGGTCACGCGGCTTTTTCATTTGTTCGAGACAGCGCTCGTAACATTCCTGGATAAGATGTTCCTTACCCTGTTCGCGTAAGATTTCGATCAAAGCTTTAAAGGCAACAAACTCCCCCATCTTGGACATGTCAATGCCATAACAATCCGGATAGCGGATCTGCGGTGCACTGCTGACTACAATGATTCGTTTCGGTTTTAAACGTAACGCAACCATCCTGACTATTGAATCTCTTAATGTCGTACCTCGTACGATTGAATCGTCCAGGAGCACCAGTGTATCGATATCATTCTGGATTATACCATAGGTAACATCATAGACATGCGAGACCATTTCATGACGCGTATCTATGCTGGCGATAAACGTTCTGAGCTTTTCATCCTTGTTTGCCAGTTTTTCAATGCGTGGCTGTTTTGCAAGCAACGTTTGAATTTCTTCTGCACTCATCTTGCCATTCGCAGCAATGATCTTATCAGCTTTGATTTTACTGTATGCTTCATGCAGGCCATCCATCATGCCATAAAATGCAGCTTCAGCTGTATTCGGCACATACGTAAAAACGGTATCATCAAAATTATAGTCAACCGCCTGCAGGACTTTTTCCACCAGCTTATGACCCAGGTTCTTGCGCTCTACATAGATGTCCTTATCAGAGCCACGGCTGAAATAGATCCGCTCGAACGAGCAGCTTCTTTTTTCTTTCTTTTCAGTGAATGGCACCACTTCATGTCTGCCATCTTTTTTGATGATCAGCGCATGTCCGGGTTCCAGTTCCTGGATAAAACGCGCACTTACATTTAATGTGGTTTGTAATGCAGGACGTTCTGATGCAGCAGCGATGATCTCATCATCTGCATAAAAAAAGCATGGGCGGATCCCATTGGGATCGCGGAATATAAATGCATCGCCATGGCCTACCATACCTGCCATTACATATCCACCATCGAATTTTTTGCATGCATTGCGAAGGATTCGTTGGATGTCCAGGTTTTCAATGATCAGATCTGTGATCCGCTCATTGTCATATCCGTCGGATTTATACCATTTAAAAAGTCGCTCCACTTCACTTTCAAGAAAGTGACCGATTTTTTCCAGTACGGTGACTGTGTCAGATCGTTCTTTTGGATATTGACCGAGCTTGACCAGTTCGTCAAAAAGCTCATCGACGTTGGTCAAATTAAAATTACCCGCAAGGACAAGGTTTCGGGTGATCCAGTTGTTGAGCCGTACAAAAGGATGGCAGGTTTCAATACTATTGTCGCCATGCGTACCATAGCGCAAATGTCCCATCAGGACTTCGCCCATATAGGGTTTATGATCTTTAAGCCACTGAGCATCCTTAAGCTGTTCAGGGGTCAGGTTCTCAAAATGATGGAAGATCCCCTGGAATACTTCTTTCAGGTATTGGGGACTGTTACTGCGTTTGCGGCTGATATACCGGGAGCCTGGTTGCGGGTCGAGCTTGATGGTCACCACACCGGCACCATCCTGGCCACGATTTCGCATTTTTTGGAGAAGGAGCTGCAGGGTGTAGATTCCGTGCAGGGCTGTACCATACTTTTCCTGGTAGTATTGTAATGGTTTCAGTAGTCTGATCAGTGCTATGCCGCACTCATGCTTTATCTGATCACTCATTCGAGGGTGCAAAAATAGGCAAATTTTGAGTGCCCATTTTGATCTCTTTGTTAATGATAAAAGAAGTCACGTATCGATCTTTCAGTTCCCTCCTTTTTTAAGAATATTATCTTACGGGCTAATTCACCAAATACCTATGAGAAACATCATACTTTTCTTCGCCTGCACCCTCATTATTCATAATGCCATAGCTCAGGAATGGGAAACAACCGCTGCTATCCCTGGCTTTTTGACAGACCATAGTTTTGGATTTTCCCTCGATGGTAAAGGATATTTGGTTGCCGGTACGACTGAGTTTGATGGACCTTCCAATGCCTTTTACCAGTATGATCCGGTAGCTGATACCTGGACCATCCTGGACACATTCCCGGGAGCCGCCCGTGGATATGGGATTGGGGATGTATGGGATGGTAAAGCCTATTTTGGTTTTGGTACAAGCACCACAGCCCAGCTAAAAGATCTGTGGGTCTTTGACCCGGATTCGATGAAGTGGACAGAACTTGATACTTGTCTGTGCGAGCCTCGCCTGCACCCGGCTTTTGTAACGCATAATGGTAAAATTTTTGTTGGCCTTGGCAACAATAGCAATGGAAACCTTAATGACTGGTGGGAGTATGATTTAGCTTCCCGTGTTTGGGAGCAAAAGCCTGATTTTCCAGGCAGCCGCAGACATCATCCATTTATGTTTGCCATTGGTGATTATATCTATACAGGTTTTGGTCATGGTGCAGGTATTTATAAAGAATGGTATCGCTATGATCCGGCAACTGAGATCTGGCTCCAGGTGGCGGACCTGCCTGCTGAAGGTCGTGTTGCAGGGACACAGTTTTCATATGCCGATCGCGGATATGTGCTGAGTGGTGACGGGGAAGATCATTCTTCTATGGAAGAAGGAGAATTTTGGGAATATAATCCTGTCACCAACGAATGGGCTCAATTACCGCCACATCCCGGCAAATCAAGATGGGCGCCTGCCTCTTTTATAATTGACGGAGTTGTATACCTGATCAATGGATCATCCTATTTCGCAGGATCAGGTTATGTATTCCAGGAGGAAGCATACAAATTTGATCTGGAGGCATTGATCTCTTCATCAACTGAAGCAGAAAAGAAACCTGATGTATCTGTTTGGCCGAATCCTGTAACTGAGAAAATGTTTTTTGATACAGATCAGAAAGAAATTTCTTCCATCCAGATCTATTCACTGTCAGGTGAATTAATCATGGATCAAACTGCAAATGATGGATCCGTGGATGTTTCAAAATTACCAACAGGAATGTATGAAGTAGTTTTGAAAATTGATAATTCCTTTATCAGTAAATTGATTTACAGGAAATAAATCATTACAAGCCTAACGCAGCCTGCATCATATACGCGCAAATCAAACCGCCGTATGTGCCGATCGTTAATCCTAATACTGCGAGAAGAACTCCTACAGGTGCTAATGCAGGATTAAACTCACTTGCCAATACAGGCGCTGATGCTGCGCCTCCAATATTCGCTTGTGATCCAATCGCAAGGAAGAAAAACGGCGCCTTGATGATCTTGGCAACGATGACAAGAAGTAATCCGTGGAGAAAGATCCAGATCAACCCGATCACAAATAAGCCAAGGTGTTCTGCAACGGCTGCTAAGTTCATTTGCATACCGATCGTTGCTACCATGATGTAAAGAAATAAGCTTGCCCATCGTGAAGCTCCCACACCTTCCAGTTTTCGAAATGAAGTGAAGGATAAAATAATTCCGATTGTAGTTGCGATCAATACGATCCAGAAAAATCCATTGATCAATGCTTCGAGGTGCATGCTGCGAAGCTGTGTTTCATATTGACTGAAAAAAGGAATAACAAGGTCTGATCCAAAATGCGCCAGGCCCACACCACCAAACGCTACACCGATCATCACAAATATGTCTGTAGTATTAGGCACGCGTTCAATGCTTGCACGAAATGCGCTCACTTTATTTTCGAGAGTTGTAATTGCGCTTGTGTCTGCTTTAAACCAGCGATTGATCCTGTCATCCTGTTTGACGAGATAGAGTAATATGGCGAGCCATAAATTCCCGACCAGAACATCGATGACGACCATGGCGCCAAAGAGATCTTCGGGAACAGAAAATATTTCCCTGACAGCTGTTTGGTTAGCTCCACCACCAATCCAGCTGGCGGCTACAGTGCCAAGACCACGCCAGAGATCTTCCGGTGGAACGGTGACCAGGTTAGGAAAAAGAGCATAGGTGAGCCATACTGCCAAGGGTGCTGCCAGCATTACCCCGAATGTGGAAGTAAAAAACATGATTAGTGCTTTAGGTCCAAGACCTATGATAGACTTCAGATCCACTCCCAAACAAAACAGGATCAGACTGGCAGGTAAAAGGTATCGTGTGGATATAAAATAAAGGTTTCCCGATTCCCCTGGCACTAAACCTAACGGCCAGTTAAGCAGGGCCGGAATAAAATAACACAGCAGGATGGCCGGTACATATTTATAAACCTTCTTCCAGGCCGGGTGATCAGAATGTGATGTATAAAATATTGCCGCCAGGATGACGATCAGCATTCCTAACACTACAGCATCATTCGTGATCAAAGGGGTCATATCGTAAAGACGTTAAGCAGCCGCTCAAGATAGGAAGAGAGACTGAGAGCGCCAGAGACGCAGGGGAGGAAGCAGTCAGCTGGGGTGCCTCAAACTCAAAGATTTCCTGCATGTAAATTTTGGTCCAAATTTTGAATTAAATAATTGATTATTAGATAGTTATGACAGTGTGGCATACCTAGGTATGCCACACTGTCATAACCTGTTGATTTTCAATAATTTGAGCCATAAAATACGTCAGTTTTATTGCCCTCAATACTGATATCAAATCCGTAATCCAAAAGCTAAATCCAAAGCTCCCTTGCTCCTTTAATCATTTGCTCCTTTGATCCCTTTAGTAAATCAAAAATCAAAAATTCCCTTGCTCCTTTACTCCTTCTACCCTTACTCCTTCTACCCTTACTCCTACTAAATCAAAAATCCAAAATCCAAAATCCAAAATCCCAAATAAAAAGAGGGGTACCAGACTTTCGCCCAGCACCCCAAAAACCCCAAAAAACCAATTGAAAACTATATCCTGACGACCTGATCATGAATGATTCAGATCGAACATTTAGAAGAGAGCCGCAAATGTGCGGAGATGTAGTTGGAAGTCAATTCCTTTAACCCTATGGAGGAAGAAAACTATCCATGCTGACTGGTAACTAACTGTTAATTGGGACATCAGCAAAACATTTGAAGACCTCCTAGACATCACTTGAAACATTTATCCTAAGCTTAATAGCTTAAGGATGAAACCATAAATCATTTATCCCGGGGATTCCCTGCCAGGGAGCTTATATTTGGGACCATCTTTTGAAAACACATGTCCAAGCTCAAAACCCGTTACGTCTGTTCTAACTGTGGTGCCGCATCTACCAGGTGGTTGGGCCGTTGCCCGGAATGTAATGAGTGGGAAACCCTGGTCGAAGAGGTAATCGTCGCCAAGCCAGGTTCTGAACTACTTAAGAAAAAAGAATCGCCTGTTTCCCTTCCCGTGCTACTGGAAGAGATTAGCAACGTGGCTGAAATGCGGGTTGCCATCCAGGATCCGGAATTATCAAGGGTGCTTGGAGGAGGCATCGTGCCGGGATCCATGATCCTCATGGCAGGAGAACCGGGTGCCGGGAAATCAACTTTGTTACTCCAGCTGGCCCTCGATCCTGCCCTGAAGATGTTGTACATCTCTGGTGAGGAAAGTGCATCGCAAATTAAAATGCGCGCGGACCGACTCGGCATCAAAAGTGACCAGTGTCATATCATGATGGAAACGGATGTCAATCACATCACAGAAGCCATCCGAAAAATAAATGCGGGCGTGGTGATCGTTGACTCGATTCAAACCATGCATGCTCCGGAACTTGAATCCGTGCCCGGTACAATGGGACAGATTCGTGAATGCAGTTATCGCCTGCAACAGCTGAGCAAAGAAACCGGCATCACAATTTTTTTAGTGGGCCATATTACCAAGGAAGGCGATATCGCGGGTCCAAAACTAATGGAGCATATAGTTGATGTCGTATTACAACTGGAAGGCGATCGGCATTATAATTTCAGATTGTTGCGATGCGTAAAAAATAGGTTTGGATCAACGCGTGAAATAGGAATCTATGAAATGCGCGGAGCAGGATTGATACCCGTGGCTAATCCTTCAGAATGGCTCGTTCCTGCCGATCACGAACATCGCACATCTGGCACAAGCATCGCACTCGTGATGGAAGGCTACCGACCCTTTCTCATCGAAACACAAGCATTGGTTAGTACTGCAGTCTATGGTACAGCACAACGATCATCGTCAGGCTATGATGTGCGGCGCTTACACCTGATGTTGGCAGTCCTTGAAAAACGTTGCGGATTTTTCTTTGGCAACCAGGATGTATTTGTGAATGTAGCAGGAGGATTAAAAGTAAGCGAGCCAGCTATTGACCTTGCATTAGCAATTGCATTAGTCTCATCGTTGCAGGACATTCCTATTCCTCGTGATATATGTTTTACCGGAGAGATCGGGTTGTCAGGTGAAGTGCGCCCGGTGCAACAATTGGATAAAAGAATTTCAGAAGCGATCCGTCTGGGATATAAAAAGATCTATGCACCATCCATCCCTTCCAGCGAAAAAGAAACTAATGTGCAGTCAGTGGTTCAGGTCCGTTTATTGCGTGACGCTTTTGAAACAGTTTTCGGATAACTACAGCGGTTTTCTGATTTCAGATGAAAGACATGAGATGCCAGACGCGAGGCACATTTTTTAATCAACACTGAATTCTGAATACTGCTCTCCGCTCTCCGCTCTTCGCTCACAGCCTCCACCCTAACTTAATCGCCCCAGTAAACGCCGGCCGCCAGATCTGATCTACATACTTGTACTGGTATTTCCTTCTGCGGTTGAGCGGTTCTACATCATTTAGTGAAAAAGGATTTTCAACATCTTCATAACTATTTTCCATACTCATGACACCGAGTCCTGCAGATACTTCAATGCTGAAACGCGGACCAATAAAAAATTCATATCCATTGTCAACAAAAAGGGCAATCCGTTTCCGGATGTTATATGCCTGGTCATACAGGACAGCGGTCTTACTTTCGATGTCATAAAACACATCATCCTCATAAAATTTTCGAGCGCGATCATATCCGAATTTTCCACCCACAAAATATTCACCAAAGCCATCCGGAAAAATCCATTTCATCCCAGCCTGTATCCCCTGGTAAGTAAAATATCCTGTTGGCGATTCCGATGTTGAATATCCGGCGAGTTCTCTTCCGACATGCAGTGATGCCCATACTGCATGATGTTCAAATTTTTTCTCAACACCCATACCAATTCTGTAATAGTCATACAAAACTTCAAAGGGTGAAAGCTTTATTTGAAAAGCCTTATAAAATGGATCTGTATCCTGCGCAGCAAGAAGACATGGTGTAAGCGCGACAGTGATGATAAGGAGTACGGTTTTCATTGCCATGTAAGTTGTGATGTGGTGGCAGTAAACACATGTCCATTATTGTCCTCAAGTTCGATCACGAAGTGATACGTGCCAGAAGCTGGTTTGGTGTTAAAAAAAACAAAGATGGTTTCCTCATAATAAAATTCACTTCCCTTCTTAAGAAAGTCTGACAGGAAAACCGGGAGTGGAAGTTTCACATTGGAAGCAGTACCGAATGAAAGATTGCCCGATAGATTTTGTCCTGCTGGAATTCCATACATCTGTTGATCACTAAAGATTCGAATATCCGTTATCTCATTTGCCATAGTGGGTTGGGGTGGAGAAAATGCCCACACCTGATCCATCGTTCCTTTCATGGAGAACTGCGTAAAAAAATCAATTTGCGGCTGTATCAGCAGTATCATACTGTCTCCCGATATGGATGCTGGCGGAGGAATAAAATTATTGGTTGTGACATCATAAAAATCAGCGATCTGGATGCCCCGAAACGCAGCATAATCCGGGCCATCACAGGAAGGCATCCCGATCGTAAAGAGAGCTATCATCATTAGCATAAGAAGAGATCTGACTTTTCTTTTCATTTCGGGTACTTTTGATGCGAATAAATGGTTTTGATATTGTAAACGAAGTGGTATTGACAAGTGCCGCTACCAAAGACTAAAAATTTAATTCACTATTTATAGCAACAAGAGAATATTGGCAAGCCCTCATCCTAAACATCAGACAGATAAGATTATCTTCTTTGACGGGAATTGTCCCATGTGCCATGCATGGGTTACGTATATTATTCGGTGGGATAAAAAGAAGGTATTTCGGTTCTCCTCACTTGAAAGTGATATTGCAAAGTCAACACTTACACCACTCCTGCCAGGGTTTTTGGAAGAAAACACAATCTTGTATGTTGAGGAACATCAGGTTTACAAACGAAGCGAAGCCATTTTAAAAATCATTCATACCCTCGGTTTTCCCTTTACCTTTTTTTCAATGGGTAAGGTCATACCCAGGAAAATGCGTGATGGATTGTATTCATGGATTGCCAGGAGAAGGTATATGTATGGTCCCAGATATGACAGTTGCCCGATCCCACCTGTAGAATGGCGTGACCGCTTTTTGTATTAATACCCGGACTAAAGAAAGTTGAAAAAAGTGCAGATTTTGAAAAAAGTGTAGCGTGAGGCGGGATTGAACCGCCGACCTTGCGATTATGAATCGCACGCTCTAACCATCTGAGCTACCACGCCAAAATTTTCAAAAGGACTGATTATAAAGCCCTTCAGGACACTACATAGGGTGAGTACCTGCCAAAAAAGGACTGCAAATATAGAGTTTCTATTAGAATTTATTCCATCCGGCTCAACCCGGTCCTGGCCTTCTGATGCAGGCTGGTAGCATACGATTCCGGATTGATCTGAAGGCAAATAAGATAATACCTCGTAGCCGCCCCTTCACTTCCCAGCGTTTCATGAATAATCCCACTTTGTAACGCCGCACTACAGGCATAATAATACGGTTCGTTTTCCCCTGCCTTAATGGCCAGGCTATAATAGTGAAGTGCCTCCGGGTAAGCCTTCATGGCATGCAAGACACGACCCTTCCGATATAAATATTCAAGACGTTGTGCCCGATGTGTAAGTGTATTATAAAATGCATCATTCAGGATCTGGCTTGCTTTTTCATAATACCCTCCATCAAATAATAACCGGGCTCTTAAAAGTTGCGGATGCGGGATCGCCTGTGACTCCGCTTCTTTCATGGCTTGCTGATCTTCATCCGTCTCATCATCACCTTTGATCAACAACAGCTGCATGGAATTGAAATAACTGTCACGGTCATTTTTCAACAGGCTATGCCATGCCAGTTTCTGATACGCTTCTTTGATAAAATGTGATCCTTTATTGAAGAGAAGAAAATTTTTGAAATAAATATCCGCATCAGCATCACCGCGAAAGAGTTTGCATTTTCCAAGCATAAAATCGAGATACGGAATTCGCTCCGCACCACTGACTCCTGCATCCAGTGTTAACACCCGGATCGCCGCATCATTCTGGCCGGCTGCCATATGCAATGACGCCATCATATACTGGATCAACCTGTTGCCGGGTGTTTTGCCATAATATGTATTCATCAACCCAAGGGCTTTTTCCGGTTTGTTGTTAAGTCGGCCTTCAGCCAGTGCCGTGATCAATATAGTTTCTCCGTAGTATATGTTTTTTGTAGGATGACTTTTTTCCAATATCTGATGTAACTCTGCCAGGCCTTCATCAATAGATCCACTGAGACTTGTGACCATGGATACAAGCCATCGATATTGATCCGGGATGGCGCCGAATGCAATTTTTACAGCAGCATACAACCGCAGATTTTCAACACTTTCCGGATGCAGCTTTTGATTTTTTTTCAACAACTTGAACGCTTTGTTTACATCACCTGCTGCAGCTGCATATTGGTTGAGCTGTAGACGTAATGCACATTGATGCAGATGTATTTGACTTTGCATCATGAGCGTAAGTGGGTTAGATTCACCCGCAGTACCAATGCGCTCAATACGTTCCGTTGATGCTTCAAGGAAAGCAGGAACTTTCTTTATATCCTCCCGGACAAAAATTTTCAGGAACAAAGCATAATCTTCGAGATAAGGCCAGATCAGGTTTTCAGGATGTGTAATCGACTGAAGCCGTATGATACTCATGCTTTCCTCAAGCCTGAGATCCATGATGAGGTTGTATGCAGCCTTTGATTCTGTCGTCCAGAAAACGTCGTATTGAGCTGTAAGCCAGGCCGGACTAAAAAGAAGAATCCAGGCACAAACAATCATTCGGATCTGTGCCTGCATTCGTGTACCCACTGGGGATAATATTTTTTATGCCTCGATAGTCATGCCAGCGATCTCGTTGTCTACGAGGATGCGTCCGCAATGCTCGCAGGCAATGATTTTTTTGCGTTGACTTACTTCCAGCTGGATTTGTGGCGGGATCTGGTTGAAGCAACCTCCGCATGAATCGCGCTCTATCGCTACCAGCGCAAGACCGTTGCGATAATTGTTGCGGATGCGATGATATGCTTTAAGAAGACGCTCGTCAATTAAAGATTCAGCAGTCTGCGCGTTTTTGCGCAATGCCTTTTCTTCTTTCTCAGTTTTTGCGATGATTGACTTGAGTTCGTCTTTTTTCTGATCCAGGTTCGCTTTTTTAACTTTCAGCTTTTCCTTCACTTCTTTGATCACTGTAGTTTTCGCAGTAACCTTATCGTTATTCTCGCGGGATTTTTTCTCTGCCAACTGGATCTCCAGTTTTTGCATTTCTAACTCTTTTGAGAGCGCATCGAATTCACGATTGTTCTTGACATCATCAAGCTGCTTCGTGTATTTTTTAATGAGGCCTTCACCTTCGCTCATGCGCGTAGTGAATTTCATGCCCTCTTTTTCAATATCCTTTACAGTCTCATTCAGATTTTTCAATCTTGTCTCAAGACCGGTGATCTCATCTTCCAGATCACTTACTTCAATTGGAAGCTCGCCCTTAAGGACTTCGATCTCATCAATTTTGGTATCTATTCGTTGAAGGGAAAATAACTGTCTGAGTTTTTCCTCAATACTGATTTCAGATGTTTTAGCCATAGGTTGTTAAGAAAATCAGGTGAAATAACGGACCGGATTTGTATTGATTCCGGTGCAATGGGCGGCAAAAGTACTAAATTTCCTGGAAATCAGCTCCTGCAGCAGGTTGATCGTATATTGTTCGCTTTCATAATGACCTATGTCACAAACCAATAGGGCTCCGTCAGCATCAAAAAATCCATGGTATTTGTAGTCGGCAGTCACAAAAGCATGAGCACCTGCCTGCCGCGCTTCCTCCAGAAGAAAACTTCCCGAACCCCCGCAAATGGCTACCCTGAGGATCGGCACATCCAAAAGGGCTGTGTGACGAATAACATCCGCTTTCATTCGCTCCTTCAGGAGCTGCAGGAATGCAACTTCGAGCATAGGTTCCTGAAAACTGGCAAGGATCCCTGCGCCTGTATTCTCAAGACCTGTACCTGATTTTGGTTTCAGAATGCCCAAAACTTCAAGCCCTAAATGCCTGGCAATCCGCTCGTTAACTCCATGCGCAAGCACATTATCCAGATTGGTGTGGATCGCATAGACTACGATATCATTTTTGATCGCCAGTCTTACCTGGCGCTCAGTGGCGTTGGCATCATTTAGTTTTCTGAGACCTGAAAATATTGCCGGGTGATGGCAGACGATCATATTGCAATCCATCCGGATAGCCTCCTCGATAACCTCCTCTGTGCAGTCAAGACAGACAATAAGCCCTGTCACTTCTACCCGTCCGGTACCGATCAGGAGGCCACTATTATCATAACTTTCCTGTAGGTGAAGTGGTGCAATAGTTTCCAGGTATTCGATGACTTCGCCTGAAGTGATCATTTGTCCTTATTTTTTTCTTTATACAGATCCAGGATCCTGCTTTCCAGTTTGGTCGTGCTAAACCCTTCCAGAAACTGGATCACCTTTACGACACCTCCCCAGGACTTCACTTCTGTGGCACCCACGATCTGATCCGTCGTATAATCTCCTCCTTTTACAAGTACATCAGGTTGAATATCCATAATAGCTTCGAGTGGAGTGTCTTCCGTAAATGGAAATACGGCATCAACACATCGCAAAGATGCCAACAGGTACATGCGGCTATCCAGCGTATTAATCGGCCTTGTGGATCCTTTGAGTTTCTGCACGGAATCATCAGAATTAACAGCTATCACAAGACGCTCTCCGAGCCGGGAAGCTTCCTCAAGATATTTTATATGACCAGCATGAAGTATATCAAAACATCCATTGGTAAAGACAACACTTTGTCCTCTTTTGCGCCAGGTAGACCTGAGTTTGGTGAGATCCTGAAGGCTATAGATCTTCGATTGTGCTGGTGGGGTCAATGGGGACATTTCGGTTATAATGTTTATTGATGATTGGTAATACGATCAGGCCAATAATACCGAACAGGATCGTTCCAAAGATTTGAACAGAAAAGAACTGGATGTTGGCAAATGAAAATGCATCATCTCCATGAACACCATACATCGTGAGGGCAGTGATCACCATCATATGGAATGTACCCATTCCTCCAGGGGAAGGAAAAACTACACCGAGTCCACCGAACACAAATACCATTAAACCAACCATGGGTCCAAGATTGGATGTCGGATCAAATGCCTTGAAGCATAAGAACATCATCAGGAAATACATTAGCCAGATCAGTACAGTATCCAGAAGGATCATCCACGGATGTTTAGCTCTTTTTAAACTTCGCAATCCATCCCGAAATCCCTCCACCAGGTGATGAATGCGCAGATAGAGGTTCCATTTTTTAATGATATGTCGAAACCGGTACGCAAAGAATATTAACAACACAAAGCCGAGGAAAGCAAAATAAAGCCACGCCTGACCAAAAACGGATTCGCTGAGAGTTTCCTTGAAATATCCAAGGAGAATATGTCCCTGCAGCAGGATGACGAGGATAATGGCAAAAAGTAAGCTTAACAGGTCAAGGATCCGGTCGACGACGATCGTACCCATTACTTTTTCTGCTCCAACATTTTCATAGCGTGCAAAAAGTCCTGCACGGATAACCTCACCTACCCTTGGCAATCCCATGTTGGCAAAATAACCAACCATGATAGTGAAGAATGCATTAGCCAGTTTCCCTTTTTTACCCAAAGTCTCAATGAGCATTAACCATCTGTGAGCCCGTATCAGGTTACTTAAAAGGAAAGCGATCACAACGATGATAATCCAGCCATAATGAACTGCTGCAAAATCGGTTTTAAGTTTTTCAAATAGACTGCATTGTTCCGGAGGAATATTCTTGAGCCCGCACTCCGCAATGTATGCGGCGTTCTGACTTCGGTATACCAGGAATAAAATCAAGACACCAATCCCTGTGAAGAGAAAAAACTGTAAGAATTGACTTGCTTTTTTGGGGATCGCCACGCGCTAAAACTTGATCTTATTAAACTCATCCGGGAATACGGATGTTGGTTTGAATTCTTTTGCTTCTTCCGGAGTGACCCAGGCATAGGCTATGATAATGACGATATCGCCAATCTGGGCTGTCCTGGCTGCTGCTCCATTGAGGCAGATCTGACCGGAATTTCGCTCTCCTTTGATCACGTACGTTTCAATCCGCTCACCATTATTGTTATTGACAATCTGTACACGCTCACCTTCTATAATGCCTGATGCTTCCATTAAAGCCTCATCGATGGTAATGCTTCCTACATAATTGAGGTTAGCTTCTGTAATGACTGCCCGGTGAATCTTGGATTTGAAAACCTGTAAAAACATGGGCGACAAAAGTAAGGCTTAATTGTCAATGACTTTGGAAATGCCCTCAATCACCCTGAGCACCAACCTAAGTGAGATCCATTCACTACCTTTTCCCTCCTTATTACCCAGTACCAGAACGAATGATCCAATTTCAGCGAGTAGCCCATCTAAGGGAATATCTGCAGACAGGCAAATCAGACAAAAAAGTTATCGGTTTTGTTCCGACGATGGGAGCCCTGCATAAGGGTCATGTTTCCCTGGCCGAGCGAAGCAATGAGGTTTGTGATATTACGGTGGTATCCATTTTTGTCAATCCCAAACAATTTAATGATCCTGAAGACCTCCGTAAATACCCACGACCTCTTGCATCTGATCTCGCGATGCTTACGGAAGCGGGAGTTGATGTAGTCTTTATACCCGATGTGGAAGACATTTATCCTCCGGGAGAAAATTTTACACTTGACTTTAACCCTGGACCGCTGGCGGAAACATTGGAAGGTGAATTTCGTCCCGGGCATTTTGAAGGGATGGCGGAAGTTGTATATCGTTTACTCACCATTGTGCAGCCTGAAAAGCTTTTTATGGGTCAGAAAGATTTTCAGCAGCTCGCTATTGTGCGCAAGATGATCACGGAATTGCAAATGCCGATCCTGTTAGAAATGTGCCCCATCATCAGGGAACCTAATGGGCTGGCCATGAGCTCACGAAATGAACGCCTCAGTCCGGAAGCAAGAAGTAAGGCCGCGATTATCTATGCAACATTAATTGAATCCGAAATATTATTTGAAGAAGGAGTTCCGGCAGTTGAGATAAAAGCTCAGGCTATGAAATCGTTGACGAATGATGTCTTCAGTCCTGAATATTTTGAAATCGTCGATGGTGTTACACTCCAACCTGTAAATTCGTTTGAGGACTCACAATATGTGGTGGCATTGTGTGCGATACGGGTAGAAGCTATACGGTTAATTGACAATGCAATCTGGACAAGGAAAGAATAATATAAATCAAAACGAACAGCCCTATGAAAAGTATCTACATGGCAGCCTCAAGTCAGCATGTTGGGAAAACCACATGCACACTGGGTCTCGTCTCTGCCCTGATGCGCGAGGGTTATCATATCGGATATTGTAAACCCGTTGGACAAAAATCATTGGAGGTCGACAATCTCAGGGTGGATAAGGACACAGTTTTATTTGCAGACCTGATTGATTTTGAACTCGATCCTGAATTGCATAGCCCCGTCATCCTTGGACCTGGTGCAACAACAAAATATCTTGATGATCCTTATGAATATCATCTGGAAGATGATATTCGAAATGCAGCTACACGATTAGGGAAAACACATGACATTGTCATATTTGAAGGAACAGGTCATCCGGGGGTAGGCAGTGTGGCCGGTATGTCAAATGCACATGTTGCTAAAATTGTCAAGGCTCCGGTCATCATGGTAGTAGAAGGTGGTATCGGCAGCACGATCGATATGCTCAACATGAACCTTGCACTTTTTCGTGAAGAAGGTGTGCCGATCCTTGGTGTCATAGTAAATAAAGTCATCCCGGATAAAATGGATCGTGTCAGGTATTATTTAAATAAATGGTTAGAACCACGTGGCATACCAATACTGGGACTTATCCCGTATGAAAAGAGTCTTGCCTTTCCGGTCATGCGAACGGTGGCTGATTCTATTTCAGGACTGACGACACACAATCATGAATACCTCGACAATAAAGTTGAAGACATTGTAGCCGGATCACTCATCGATATCCAGGAACTCAAGTCATTAGAAAATGTACTTCTTGTAGCCGCTGTGCGCCAGCTCGAACCGGCATTAGATAAAGTCAATACTATTACTAAGGTGATGCGCAAAACAAAATCACCCCTAACAGGAATTGTACTGACCGGCCAGGGTACACCAGAGCCGCGTTCTATTGATTATATTTTAAAACATAAGATCCCTATGGTCCGCACAGAGCTTGATACGTATGGTTCTGTACTACAGATCAGTAAGATTGAAGTAAAGATCAATCGTAACACACCCTGGAAAGTTCGTCGCGCGATTGAATTGATTGGGGAATATGTTGACGTCGATCTCATCCGCGAACGGTTGGGATTAATCTAAAAAATAAAAAAGGTGAAGCCTTGCCTCACCTTTTTTATTTATATTTTTTTTCAGTGCTCTAAGCCCATTGCTCTAAGCTTGTAGCTCGTAGCTTTTACTTCTAACTTTTAACTATTAACTTTTAGTTTTTAGTTTACTTCAACAGCACCACTCCCGTCGCCATAAATTTCTTTTCAGTAATCGGCTCTGTGATCGCAGCAATCTCTTCTGCAGTTTTGCCTGCATCTTCAGCATAATGTTTTAGATCTTCTACGGTTGTTTCTTCCTTAAAAGCAACACCTTCGATCAGCACTTCCTGTCCGGCGATATCTTTTGGAACAAAGAAGGCATAGTCTTTAAATTTTACAAAAAGTTCTTCAGTGGATTGACCCTGGTTGTCCACGAGATTCATCCAGCAACCTTTTGCCTGGCAAACTTCAGCAACTTTAGCTTTTACGACCACATTTACGGAGTCCTGTGTTTCCAGTTGTGTGAGCATATCAGTAAATGCGACCGGGTTGTCCTGGTTAGAGATGACTGCACCAAAAGTATTTGTATTAGTATCTGATGCCGTTTCGGTCGTGGCAGTCGTTGCAGGTTTGCAGGAGAACAGAAGTACTGTAACTGCTGCTACAAAAGAAAGAAGGATATTTTTTTTCATAATTTGAAATATGTGATAATAAGGAGGCGCAAATTTAAGTTTTATCTGACGTATTTAACTACACCACGTAATCTTTCCCATAGAAGAGACCTGTACACCTGCTAGCTTTTTCCAGTAGTCAAACTCTTCATCTATGGTACGTACAGGTCTGATCCTCTTCTCTTTCTTGTTTTCCTTTCACTTCATTTCTGCCCAATGCCTCGCGGGCAATTGCCAGAACGGTCCCAGTAAATTCCGGTTTCAAAATGGTGCTATTTATGAAGGGATTATGTCCTTCGGAAAGCTCCATGGTTCCGGCACACTCCGGTATTCCAATGGTGATATATACAAAGGCATGTGGAATATGAATAAGCGGGAAGGGAAGGGTGTGATCGTTTCTAAAAGCGGGCTCACGTATGATGGCACATTTTACAACAATCAACTCCATGGCAAGGTGCGCGTCAGCGACCAGGATGGTGGATACTTTGAAGGTCAATGGAACTACGGTCAGCCACAAGGACAAGGCATCTATGTGAGTGTCAGCGGCATAAAGAAAACCGGCTCGTGGTCAGAAACAGGACTTGAATCTGTTCCCATTGCTCCGGCAAAGCAGGCAACAGCTTATGTAGCAGATTGCAATCTTGTCCCCTGTTCGTCAGGAAAGGGCAGACTCACATTAGAAGATGGATCTATATACACAGGAAATTTCGCACATGGACTACCGGAAGGAGACGGGGAATGCAGGTATAAAAATGGCGATGTCTACACAGGTAAATGGAGTGAAGGTATGCCGCAAGGTCAGGGAAAATACACCTATGCTAATGGAGTGGTGCTCAATGGATCCTGGTCAGCCGGCAAGTTTACTGATCCGCCAAAGATTTCTAAGAAGTCATATGCAGAGGGTGTTAATATTTATGCCCTGATCGTAGGTGCTTCCCGGTATGAACATTTTAAATCCCTGATGTATACTGATGATGATGCATATCAGATCTATGCATTCCTTCGCAGTCCGGAGGGTGGCGCTGTGCCTGATGATCATATCCGGATCCTGATCGATGAAAGTGCGGTGGCTGAAAATATTTATAAAGGTCTGGATGACATTATTGCCATGGCGGGTCCGGACGATATGGTGATGGTCTATTTTGCCGGGCATGGATTACAGGGATATTATGTGCCGGTAGACAGTGATGGATACAAGAACCGGGTGGAGTATGAAGATGTAAAGGACAGGTTAAGTGCGTGCCAGGCACGCCAAAAGCTTGTCATCGCTGATGCATGTTACTCTGGATCCCTCCTCGCAGCAAAAACCCCCATGTTCGAATCAGTAGATCTTTTTTATAAAAAGCTGTCTGCCAGTGGAGGAGGTACAGCCTTCCTATTATCCAGCAAAAGCGAAGAATACAGTCTCGAATCCCAAGGCTTAAAGCAGGGCATCTTCAGCCATTACCTGGTATCCGGTCTCAAGGGAAAAGCTGATGCAGACAAAGATCACCTGGTCACCCTGGATGAACTTTACACATATGTATATACCAATGTGAGGACCTATTCCGGCAACCTGCAATCTCCGGTGCTGGCCGGAGATATCGACAGGTCGATGCCCCTGGCCAGTGTGAGGTAATATTTTGGGTGTTAATAACTATCTGGGGCCTCTCACAATCAGCACGTTAGGCCCTAGTGGCACTACTAGTAGTGCCACTACTATGTGTGGCACCAGGTTTTGCGGCTAACTTTTGAGATACCAGTTTGAAAATCAGAATGTTTTTCTATCTTTGCCGCCCATTTTTGACATTCTTTTCATTTACCACGCGCTTGCAGCCCTCGGGAGTGTGCAGGCTACAAAACCAAGCAAACGCCATGCGGCATTACGAATTGACATTTATTGTCGATCCCGTATTGTCTAATGAGGACATCCAGTCCGTCAGACAGACATATGAGGATCAGGTTAAAAAACTGGGCGCCACCATCGTCCATGTTGATGACATAGGCCTGAAACAACTGGCTTACCCAATCAACAAACGCAACTCAGGGATCTACTTCACTATCGAATTTATGGCTGAAACGGGAGAAGCTATCTCTTCCCTCGAGCTCTCCATGCGTCGTGACGAGCGGATCATGCGCTTCCTTACCATCGCACTGGACAAATTCGGTGTGAAATACAACGAAGACAAACGAAACGGCCTCATCCGCAGGACCCAACGTATGAGAAGAAAACCTGCAAAACCAGATATGCCAAGTCCGGTAGCCGTTAAAGCACCCGATGTAGTCATTCCTGAGGTTGACGAAGTAGAAGCCGAAGTCCCGGTCACAGACGAAGAATAATCATTAAAAGATCCTAATCCACATATATCATGGCATCACAGGAAGATATTAAGTTTCTCAGCAACCCGAACATCGGGAAAATGCGTAAGAAATACTGCCGTTTTACAAAATTCGGCATTCGTCATATTGATTATAAGGATCCCGATTTCCTCGCTCAGTTTTTGAATGAGCAGGGTAAGATCCTTCCACGCCGTATCACAGGTAACTCCCTGAAATACCAGCGTAAAGTTTCTGAAGCTATCAAAAGAGCCAGGCACCTAGCCCTGTTACCTTTTGTTACTGACCTTTTGAAATAATTCATTTCAACTTTAACAGACCATCCATCATGGAAATCATATTATTAAAAGATATCGACACCCTGGGCGAACGTCATGAAGTAGTGACTGTAAAACCAGGCTACGCGCGTAACTTCCTCATTCCAACCAAAATGGCATTAGTTGCAAATGCAACTAACAGAGCCAAACTTGAGAAACTCCGCGTCGAAGCTGCTGCACATGAAGCAGACCGGATCGCAGACTACAAAGTACTGGCTGCAAAACTGGAAGGACAAGTCCTGAAAATTGGCGCCAAAGCCGGTACAACAGGAAAGATCTTCGGTAGTGTTACCAGCGTACAGATCATGCAGGCCCTGAAAGAACAACTGGGAATCGAGGTCATCCGTAAAAAGATCGAACTCGTAGAAGAGGTGAAGGTATTAGGCACGTATACAGCCAATGTTAATTTTCACCCTGAGGTTCATGGTACTGCCCATTTCGAAGTTGTAGAAGAATAAAGAACCAACCTGATTTCCGGGTGATGAACCAGGAAATAACCTATCGAAGCCTGTTGCGCAAGCAATGGGCTTCTTTTTTTTATTAATCGTCTTTTGACACTTTCAGGTAAAACCATGAGGTTTTAGCCGTTTGTTAGCCCAATATTTGAATAGTAATTAAAGCCACCCGGCAGATGTTACACCTCTCATTGTCTTGCGCCCTTTAAGAATTTACCGAAGTAACCTATTTAAACTTCTAAATACAATGCGCAATTTTCAACTATTCATCTTTAGCTTATTCCTCTGCACCAGCCTGTTATTTACAGGTTGCGCAAAAGAAGAAAGCATTACACCGGGAGTAAATTCCCAAATAGATACCAGAGGTCCGGGAGGCACATTAGTCCCTACTAATGCAACGATTTACGGACTTACCCAGGACAACGAATTAGTACGGATCACAACTTATCCATTCACTGTGGGAACACCCGTTCCAATCGTGGCCAAGCTAATACGTGATCAGGTCTTCATGCTTGCAATTGATTTTCGTCCGGGATCAAACAGACTGTATGGATTTGGAAATGATAACATGATTTATACCATTGATCCGGTTACCGGTAATGCACTTGCAGTCTCCGCTACACCGATTACACCTGCTATGTCTGGTGCCATGGTCGGATTTGATTTTAATCCGTCAGATGGTCTTATCAGGCTGGTAACAGATGCTGATCAGAATCTGCGTATAAGTCCGACAACAGGTCAGGTGGTCGGTGTCGATCAGACAATCCGTCCATCACAAATGTCAGTAAATGGGATCGCATATGGTGCAGGCACAACGGGTCTGTCAGGTGGAGGTTCTACATTGTATGATATTGATATGACGACCAGCAGTCTGTACAAACAGAATGGCAACCTCGGTACTTTATCCATCATTGGTCCGTTAGGAATAAGCGTTTTGGGTGAAGCAGGCTTTGACATTGGTAGAAAAGGTGACGCATGGGCTACCTTCTATGGTGGCTCGACATCAGGAGGTCCATTGGATGCCGGTGCATTGCCAGCAGACAATTATCTCTTGAGTGTTAATTTAAAAAACGGTTCGGCTAAATTCGCGGGTCGTGTACCTAAATTGATCGGCCTGGCTGTTGCCCAATAATGTGTATTTAGAAGTTTTTATCATACGTCTTTTGAAAATAGCTGTCGGAAATAAAAATAACCGGCAGCTTTTTCGAAAGACAAAAGATCTGCCTTTAGTGAACTATCAATTGTGCAGATTTTTAATGCCCACCATATTCCTTTATTAGCATTTTCTATTACACGGTTTCTCCCCTTTGAAGTATTTGTCATCAATCAAATAACTATCATATGAAACCTAATTTCAAAATGTTCAGTCTGGGTGCTGTATTTGCCCTATGCATATTATTCCTTAGCTCTTGCGGAAAAGAAGAAAGTGTTATTCCCGGTGATGGTTCTTCAATCGATGAACGTGGTCCCGTGACTGCTTCAGGCACTGGCAGTGGTAAAGGTACCGGAACAGGCACCGGAACAGGAACAGGAACCGGATCTACTACGTCCATGTACGCGCTAAGTGATTCAAATCAAATTGTAACGTTATCCGCAGTTTCTCCGGTGGTTGAAACAGCTGTTGTGCCGATCACAGGATTGGAAGGCGATGAAAAAATGGTGGCGATCGATATCCGTGCAACGAACAGAGTATTATATGGTGTGAGTAATAAGAGCATGCTATATACTATTGATCCACTTACAGGAGTAGCGTCACGCATTTCTGCAACACCTTTTGTTCCTGAAATTGCCGGTACAATGGTAGGTTTTGATTTTAGCCTTAAGCCTGATGTAGCACGCCTGGTAACAGAAACTGGTCAGAACTTAACTATTGATGCTAATACAGGTCGGGTGTTGAGTGTGGACAACAATGTAAGTCCTGATTTTCTAATGGTTGGAGCGATTGCTTATTCTAATGCATCCTATAATACAACGATGTCAGGTGGATACGGTCAACTAATAGATATTAATACCACCGATGGTCGCTTGTACACTCAACTCGATGCAAAAGGGGCTACATTTCCTTTGCAGTCTACAGGTCTTGCGATTACTGGCGAAGGCGGATTTGATATTCCCAACAGCAGCTATTATGGATTTGCAGTTCTGAATGCCCGTACTGCGAATGGCATTAATAACTCTACCATACCAACAGATGACACCAGTGTTGACGGATACAGACTCTATAGCATTAATACACGTACAGGTGAAACCATTAGTTATGGACCTGTTCGTCCATTGATAGGTATTGCTGTTCCTTAGTTAAAAAAGATAGTTTCCTTATTTGAAAAATTGTCGGTGAGCGATCATCGACAATTTTTTTTGTGAGTTAAAATAGAAATTCTGTAACAGAGGTTTTGAATTGTATAAGGATGAATATTCACAATTCTTATTTCAATTCATATTGTGATGTATTTGAAATTCCTTTTCGAAATTGCAGGTGCATTTGCAATGGTATTGTTTTTTAGAAAAGTATAAGAATTAACTAAAGTCCGCAATCTATTCTGATTAATCAAGCCGTATATGGGGGATATCTAACCTTATAAAAGACTTGAATATGAAACTACACTTGAATTTTACTGGCTATTTCCTTAGCCTTACTATGAGTCTTCTACTTTTCACCGGATGTGAAAAAGATGAACTCATTGCTCCTGGATCCAAAAAAGATTACTCTGACGGCATCTCCTTAGCGCCAAAAGCTCCTAAAGGCACTTTCTTTTACGGCTTGAGCAGTTCCAATGAACTCATCGGGTATACAAGTGGTAACCCATTACAGGAGCAAAGCGCTGTAAGCATAACAGGGTTGGCTTCAGGTGAGAAGGTTTTAGCTATTGACTTCAGACCAGCGACAGGTCAATTATATGGAATTACTTCCATGAGCAGATTAGTGACGATTATCCCAACAACCGGTGCAGCTACCCCTGTTGGAACAGGTTTTACTCCAGCACTTAATGGAACGCTGGTTGGATTTGATTTTAATCCTACAGTAGATCGTATTCGTGTGGTGACAAACAATGAACAGAATTTTCGTCTTCATCCTGAGACAGGTGCTCTGGCAGCAACTGATGGTAACATCAATCCAGGTGATCGATCAGTAGTAGCTGTAGCGTATACCAACAATTTTGCTGGTGCAGCAACGACTACATTATACGATATCGATTTATCTGATGATATGCTCTACAAACAAGTGCCACCAAATAACGGTACTCTCGAAGCAGTTGGACCACTAGGTGTAATTGCTACAGGAGAAGCCGGATTCGATATTTCTCCAGACAATAGTGTTGCCATTGCTGTGCTATTTGGAAGAGATGCTGATGATGAAAATCAGGAAGAATTCAGCAATGGTAATAAAACCCGTTTTTACTACATCAATCTTGAGACAGGAGAAGCAACCAATGCTGGCAAACCAGATCGTGATATCGTTGGTGTAGCCATTCCAACGAACCCTGTTGCATATGCGATTGATCAGTCAAACCGTCTTGCAATTTTCAATCCTGAAAATCCAGGTTCACCAGTGAAAAAAACGATAGCAGGCTTACAAACAGACGAAGTAATCCTGGGTATTGATATGCGTCCAGCCACAGGCCAGTTATATGCACTTGGTAGCAGCAGCCGTCTTTATGTGCTGAATATGTCAAGCGGAGCGGCAGCAGCGGTAGGCATGACAGCTTTTACACCGGCTTTGAGTGGATCTTCTTTTGGATTTGATTTCAATCCAACAGTTGACCGTATCAGGGTGGTAAGTAATACAGGCCAGAATTTTAGATTAAACCCGATCACCGGAGCATTGGCAGTAACGGATATGCCTCTCAATCCAGGAACTCCAAATGTGGATGCAGCAGCGTATACAAATAATTTTGCCGGTGCAACAACCACTACCCTATATGATATTGACTACACCACAGATAAACTTTATACGCAAACACCACCTAACAACGGAACACTTGTTGAAGTTGGCTCACTCAATGTCAATATCGACAGTGGAAATGGATTTGATATCGGAAGTACCAGTGGAACTGCCATTGGAATATTCACTTCAGGTTCACAATCTAAAATATACAGGGTCAACCTGTCAACCGGAGCTGCCAGTGTAATGACTTCTTTTCCTGAATCAGTAAAAGGTTTCACGATCGGTCTCGGTTTCTAACCTGCAGATTCAAGCACTATATTGAGAGTCGTCCATGAGGACGGCTCTTTTTTTTTGTCAGGAAGGTCCAAAAAATAAATGTTCGTTTGAATAGAATGGCTTAGACTAAATTTATCCGTTCTTATACACGTAACCTTTGATGAATTCCTCACAAGCTTTTGAAGTGATCGGTGGCAAACGACTTGCCGGTGATCTGGTGCCCCAGGGGGCAAAAAATGAAGCACTGCAGATCCTGAGTGCCGTATTACTCACCACTGAACCTGTCGAGATCAGCAATGTCCCAGACATAATTGATGTCCGGATGCTGATTGAATTACTCCGGGGCTTGGGTGTCCGTATACAACAGCACTCGAAAGGCCATTACACATTTCAGGCAGATGCAGTCACCCTGGAGCATTTTGAATCTGAACATTTTCAACAGAATTCAAGAAAGATCCGCGGTAGCGTTATGTTGATCGGACCTTTACTGGCCAGGTTCAAAAAAGCCTTTTTACCAAAACCTGGCGGAGATAAAATAGGAAGACGAAGGCTGGATACGCACTTCAATGGATTCACAGATCTCGGCGCGACTTTCGTTTATGATGATAACGCAGGCCAGTATTATGTGGAAGCAAGTAAAGGTCTGAAAGGTGGATATGTACTGATGGATGAAATATCTGTAACGGGCACAGCCAATATATTAATGGCAGCTGTGCTGGCAGAAGGCACCACCACGATCTACAATGCTGCATGTGAACCTTATCTACAGCAACTGTGCAGGTTGCTCACATCCATGGGCGCAAAGATTGAAGGACAAGGTTCCAATAAACTTATTGTCCACGGTGTCTCCGAATTGAAAGGCGCTTCACATCGTATCCTTCCTGATATGATAGAGATCGGATCATTTATAGGATTGGCAGCCATGACACAATCTGATATCCGGATAAAAGATTGCCAGGTAGCAGAACTGGGTATTATTCCCCGAATATTTCAACGATTGGGGATTGAGCTGCACATTGAAAATGATGATATCGTAGTTCCTGCACAGGATGTCTACGAAATTCAATCTTTTATTGATGGCTCGATCATGACGATCTATGATGCCCCATGGCCTGGATTCACACCTGATCTCATGAGTATCGTTCTGGTTGTGGCCACACAGGCACGAGGCAGTGTATTAATTCATCAGAAGATGTTTGAAAGCAGATTGTTCTTTGTAGACAAGCTGATTGATATGGGCGCACAGATCATCTTATGTGATCCGCATCGTGCGACAGTCATTGGTCTTGAGAGAAAAAATGCATTGCGGGGAATTGAGATGAGCTCACCTGACATTCGTGCAGGAGTAGCTTTACTAATTGCTGCGTTATCTGCACAAGGCAAATCTGTCATTCACAACATTAATCAGATCGATCGGGGATATGAAAACATCGATGGTCGTCTGCAGGCGCTGGGTGCTCAGATCAGAAGGATAGACATGTAGTTTTAAAAGTTTACACTTTTCTTTCCATCACATAGCCGATCAGATCCTGCATAGAATTCCTCGCAGGCCCTGCGGGTAGTGTCTTTAATAATTGCGACGCAGTCTCGATATGACCTTCCATAATCTCCTGAGCATATTTCAGACCGCCGGTGACTCTCACTTTTTCGATCAAAGCTTTCACCTTGACTTTGTTTGTATTATTTTTTTCAACCGTACGGATCAATTCCTTACGTGTGGAAGAATCTACTTTCTGCAGGGTGTAGATCAGTGGCAGCGTCATCTTTTTTTCCTGGATGTCAATGGCGCGGGGTTTCCCAACATCAATATCCCCATAATCGAAAAGATCATCTTTGATCTGGAATGCAATACCGATCGCTTCACCAAAGCGATAAAAATTTTCAATTAACACCTCATCTTCTGTAACAGACGCAGCACCTGATGCACAGGATGCTGCTATCAAAGACGCAGTTTTTTTCCGTATGATTTCAAAATAAATATCCTCCGTGATGTCCAGTCTTCTTGCTTTTTCAATTTGCAATAGTTCCCCTTCACTCATATCACGTACCGCACGCGACATGATTTGCAAAATGTCATACGCACGATTATCCAATGCCACCAACAGACCTCTGGACAGCAAATAATCTCCCACGAGGACCGCGATCTTATTTTTCCAAAGAGCATTAATGCTGAAGACACCACGGCGCTGATGCGCATCATCTACGACATCATCATGCACCAGTGTAGCTGTATGTAGCAGTTCGACAAGAGATGCAGCAGTATATGTTTTGGGTGTGATCTCGCCACAAATGCGGGCAGACAGCAGTACAAAAATAGGACGCATCTGCTTCCCTTTCCGGTTCACGATGTAATGCATGATTTTATCCAGCAGGGCAACACGACTCCGTACAGAGTCCCTGAAATGTTTTTCAAAAGCTTCCAGTTCGGAGGCAATGGGAGCTTTTATTTCCTGCAGGCTTTTGGTCATTTCACCGGAAAGCTAATAAGTAATCCCGTCATCCTTCTGAAGAGATTTGTGGATCTGTCTTCTCCTGTAATGCAAACAGGATCACCACCGCGATACTCAGGAAAAAAAAGCTGCCCAGTTTATCCGTCTCTACCATGTCATTCAATGTTAGGATAAAAAGGTTGCAGCCAAAGGATACCAATGCGGCTATGAGGAAGGATCGACGTGGACCAGGCTTCATCTGGTGATATAACCTTTCGCCGAAAACCAATACAGCAACGATCAGAAGGATGAATATGCCGAGTCCGATGAGACCTTGTTCTACAGCTACCATCAGATAATAGTTGTGCATCCCGGAATGCTCAGGATTATCACTTACATACGTGGTAAAGTGGCGGTCGACATAACTGTGGTAATGACTATAAAAACTTGCAGGCCCAAAACCCGTGAGTGGTTTTTCTTTGATCATATAGAACCCGGCAACCCACCGGTAAAATCTCTCCACAGTTGATATATCCTCAAGCTTGTACGTAGCAGATACCAGGTCGTCAAACTGTTTATGCGAAATCGTCTTTTCATAATCAGGCGAAAAATCCAGGTATCGGTTATCGTAAGCCATCCATCCCACGATCAGGATCACCATGGCCAACGCCACCGCAATGACTGCGCGTATCAATCGCAGCCGGATCGTGAAATATAAGCCTATCGCCAGCGGAATACAAAGCCAGGCAGCCCGCGTAAAAGACAAATAGATGCCCGCTATCAACAGGAATATGGCGAGATATAAAAAAGTCTTTGCGGCAAATCCTGTGAACCACTTCCGAAGGATCCATAAATAGGGAAGGACAATCCCCATTGTACACGCATAATCCACATGATTGCGGTAGATGGGCATCACGGCATAATTGATGGTAGCAAAGCTGAACCCTAACTGGCTATGACGAAAGATGATGATCAGGATCGTACCCACCAGTGGCACGAGATAATACATGCCCCAGGTTTTAAAATCATCCATCGTCCTGAAAAGCATGAGTGGGATCAACACAAAACAGACCAGGTACCAGGATTTAGCCAGGGTGTATTTGAATGAAATGATAGGTTCTGTAGAAATGACACTGGTCAGGATAATCCACGAAAAATGGATCACAAGGATGATGAACAGTGGATGATAGATGAACCTGAAATCAATCTCTTTGTGATAGAGGTAAAAATATGCTGGCAACATAAAGCAGCTCATCCACATGAGCGGTTCAGCGGGAAAATCAGTAGAAAAGCCACCCGGCAGATCAATTTCTATAGCAAAGGGGATCGTAGCCCAGATCAGGAAATAAAGTCTTTTAAAGTCTTTCAGACCCCAGATGAGGGCCAGCAAAACGAAGGGAATGGCAAGCATCACCCAGTTCTTTGTCAGAAGGTATCCCAGGCCACATAAGGCAAATACGGCAATTGTAGTTGTAACCGTAATTTCCTTTCCTGAGAAGGACAACAATTGCCTGACCCGTGATAACATCTGCTCAAAGATAAAAGATTGATCCCCATGGGACCTAGCGGTAGCCAGCCGGCAGGAAAACTATAAATTTACCTTTCCTAATAACCCGGGCACTGTGCTGGAATTTTTTCGAAGAAATCATCTTTTCAATAGTTTACTGCTGTTGCCGTATGCTCTGGTCATCAGGGGCGTCGTCATCATTTTTGCCAGTGCCAGGATACCTGGTCAGACCTTTGGAAGCTGGGGAGAAGATATCATCCTGTCCATTCAGCAATGGGGCGTTGGAGAGTACATCATCTCAACGCTCCTCGTCTTTGTCCAGGCAGCTATTATCAACCGCCTCTTCATCAGACAGAGTATGCTGGGGGATATCAACCTGTTCCCGGGGCTGAGTTATATTCTCCTGACAGCCATGCATCCCTCGTTTATTGGCCTTTCTTCGGTACTGATTGCCACCACCGCTTTACTTTTCGCACTTGGTTATCTATATGATATCCTGAAAAAAGAACGCCAGGAAGAAACCCGCTTTATGGTCGGCTGGTGGCTTGCCATAGCTGGGCTATTCTACACGCCCTTCATATTCCTGATATTTTTTGGAATTACCTCCATGAGTATCCTCAAGACGTTGAAAGTCAAGGATATATTCCAATATCTCACGGGTTATTTCAGTCCGTTCCTGATTGCCTGGTTGATCAGGATCATTTCGACAGGGCAACTTAATCCGGGTGTCACACAGTTGTTTCAAAACTTTGGGATTCCCGGTTTCGGACCGAGTTATGGGATCTCAGACATCGTTACACTTGGTATTTTTAGTCTGTTGCTGCTTTTTGGACTTTTGGGCTATACGCAGATAATCGCCAGAAAAAATATCCATGCCCAGAAGAAAATTGATTCCCTGTATGCCCTGATCTTCTTTGCGATCCCCATGGCGATTTTTTGTGAGGAGACTCTTTCTGTTCCGTTCCTGATGGTCCTGCTGATCCCGTTCTCACTTTTCCTGGCCACGCTCCTGAAAATGCTGAAACATCCTGCTGTAGCTGAGTCCATTCATTTTATTTTGTTCGTGGCTGCAATTCTTACACAGGTTTTGAAACTCGTCTGATCCACATTCGTTATACAGGAAAACAGGCTTTCTGCGTTATGAGCCTGATAAATATTCAACCATTAATCCATACCCTATCGTCTCAGTTTCTACATGAGTCAGATCACCTGGACATACGTTGATGACAATGGATATTCCCATAAGGTCGGCTTATTTCATGGAGATGCTACCGGGCACCTGATGGTGTATTGTAATGCCAACATTGTGGTCATAGACTTTGGTGTTCAGACCAGTAAGAATTACAGTTTTTTCATAAATGAAGAGCTCTGCGACATAGCGGTCGAAGAAAAGGATGGTAAATTTTCCTACGGTTTTAAGATCGACCAGGTCACAGACACACCTCGCAACCGTGGTCGCCGCAAGATGGTAAGGTCCCAAATGAAGCTCAGCCTGATGCTGGGCGCCGGCTTTGTCCTGGTCCTGGCCGTGTTTGTCTTTTTTCTATTGAGGTATTATAGTTAATTTCGCCGCCCCCATGGAGGATAAGCTGGATACCCATATAGAGAGCCTCATATTTGTCGCTCAACAACCCATCAAACGGGAAGACATCAAATACAACCTGGAAAATGCATTACAGATCAGCATTGACCCGGAACATTTGGATGAGGCATTGTTACGTCTCCAGGAGAAATACTGGGACGATAACTTCTCCATCGAGATCGTCGAGGTTGCCGAGGGTTTTCAGTTTGTAACTAAAGGTGCTTACCACCACATCGTTGGCCATTATCTCAGACAACTGACCAAACGCCGTCTTTCAAAGGTGGCTTTGGAAACACTCGCAATCATCGCCTACCGCCAACCTGTCTCCAGGGCTGAGATCGAACAGATCCGTGGCGTAAATGCTGACTATGCCATCGATAAACTCCTGGAGAAAGAACTCATCGAGATATCAGGACGTTCTACTGGTCCGGGCAAGCCACTGTTATATACCACCAGCGGAAAGTTCATGGATTATTTTGGTTTAAAATCCATGGAGGATATGCCCCAGCTGAAAGAATTCCAGGTGGCTACCGAAGAGATCGGAGAACCATCTTCAATGGATGAAGAGATCAATTATAACTATCCTGTCAATTCAGAAAGCCAGGATGGAAATGAGCAAATGGCAATATCAAACGGGGAAGATCCAGTATCTGCTCCCGTGGATGAATCAGAATAAATTATGAGTGATATACTCATCAATAAAATCGCGAACAGCGGCCTTATTACCCTCAGACCTGAGGAATGGGTTCCCGATCAACAGCCGGCTTCATTTGATCTGAAGGATTATCTTTTTATGGAGCTGATCCTCAAAGAACAGGATTTCCGGACCGCGATAAAACAACATGATTGGAAAGTTTATGCCGGCCAACCATTGTGTGTTTACTGCAGTGCCGATGCCATTATTCCATACTGGGCATACATGCTTGTAGCCACTGGTGCATCTCCATTTGCAACCGAAGTTTTTTACGGAACACCGCAACAATGGATGACTCACAAACTTCTTGATCATATTAATTCTTTAGATGTAGCTGAGTTTACGGATCAGCGTGTGATCATTAAAGGTTGTACCGATGGAGTAGAGGTTGGTCCTGAGGTCTATACAGCCCTGACCACGAAACTAGTTCCAGTGGTAAAATCATTGATGTTTGGAGAGCCGTGTTCAACTGTTCCCGTGTACAAACGGCCGAAGTAAGTTGACAAAATCAGTACCTTCATCACGTGTTTACAGCAGTCACTATTGCCTCATTTTTTCCGGCGGGCACGCATCTGCTTCCTGACCCATCTGCCTTACTTCAAAACATTTGTATTGATAGCAGGAAAGCTGCCTGGCAGCCTGATGCCATCTTTATTGCATTGCAGGGTGCACGCACTGACGGCCATCAATATATCCATGAAGCATGGAACCAGGGTGTCAGGACATTCCTGATCCACCAATCGATTGACCCCGATACATTACCTGCTGCCAATTATATCTATGTTCCAAATGTCCTGGAAGCTTTTCATACAATAGCTACAAAATATCGTGACCTCTATTCAGGCAAGGTCGTCGCGATCATCGGCAGCAATGGCAAGACATGGGTAAAAGAATGGTTATACATGCTCATGTCGCATGAAAAGCGTGTCTACCGCAGCCCGGGAAGTTATAATAGCCAGGTGGGTGTTCCTTTAAGTGTATTAAATATTCCAGGAGATACATCCTATGCCATACTTGAAGCAGGTATTTCAAATCCGAATGAAATGCAAAAACTGCAATCCATTATTCGTCCGGATGTGGTTGTCTTTACGCATTTTGGTGATGCACATGACGAAGGATTTTCAGGAAATGCAGAAGCAAAACTCAGGGAGAAACTGATCATGTGCAGGGATGCAAAAGTCCTTGTCTATCCTGCAGATGAAACACATATTGCAAACACCATTCGGAATTTATTTCCTGATAAAAAACATTATACATGGAGTACACGCAATGGGGGTAATGTCAATGCCCAGTTGGATCATCACCGCGATAGTACAGTAGTCAGTGGCCAGATCGACTCACAACCATTTTCATATCAAATCCCTTTTGCGGGTGCCGTACCTGTCTCTAATAGTCTTGCATGCCTTACTACATTGCATGCTTTGCAGTTACCGTATTCTGCATACCTCGATGTATTCAGCGAATTGCAACCTATTGATATGCGTCTCAAAGCCGAGGATGCAATACAGGGCTGTGTATTGATCAATGACAGTTATAGTCTCGATCTCGATTCACTGCAGTTTGCATTAGAGAGTCTTGACATTGCAGGTCAGACACAACGTAAGACATTGATCTTGTCGGATCATGCGTATGGACGCCCCGGCATCTATGAAGATCTTGCTAAAATGATTTCAGGTGCAGGGATTGATAAACTGATTTGCATCGGATCAGAAGTTTCGCAGCTCGCGAAATTATTGCCGGACAACATCATCACACGCATGTATGCCGATGCAGATGATATGATCCGGAAAGGTGGACTCAGTGATTTTCAGAATGAAGTTATCCTGCTGAAAGGTGCAAGACGATTTGGCTTTGAACGTATCGCACGCAGGTTGCGATTGCGATCGCATAGCGCTGTTTTACACGTCGATTTCCAGGCGCTGGATCACAACCTTCGTTACTTCTACAGACTTATGCACCCGGGAGTTAAAAAGATCGCAGTGGTGAAAGCAAATGCATATGGTGCAGGAAGCCTTGAAGTCTGCCGATTTTTATCATGGCAACATGTTGACATGCTCGCAGTTGCTGTAATTGATGAAGGAATTGAATTGCGTGAAGCAGGCATTACCATGCCCGTGATCGTTTTAAATCCCGATCCGGAAAGTATGGATCTGATCATTCAACATCATCTCGAACCTGAGATTTATAACCAGGCCATCTTTCAAAAATTACTGCATCAATGCCAGTTTGCGCAGGAGCATGCTGTCATACATATTAAGCTTGATACAGGCACACACAGGTTAGGATTTAATGCAGGTGATATTGATGCCCTTATTCTTGCCATGAAAGAACAGTCATGGATCCGTATCGGAAGTGTATTTAGTCATCTTTCAGGCAGTGATGATCCACAGTTTGATGATTTCACGCATGAACAGGTTCGTCGGTTTGATGATATGTACGAACAACTTAGTGAAGGCATCGGCTACAGGCCCGACAGGCATATACTGAGTACATCAGGAATTCTTAGATTTTCTGAATATCAATTTGAAGCAGTCAGGCTGGGTATTGGGTTATATGGTGTCGGTATTCCTGATCATCCTCAATTAATGCCTGTCTTCGGTCTGAAAGCCAGAATCCTTCATATGCAGGTAATAGAGGCAGGTGAGTCAGTAAGTTATGCCCGGAGTTTTGTAACTGACCGGCAACGGACGATTGCAACAGTGAACCTGGGATATGCAGATGGTTTGCCAAGAGTGGCAGGCAATGTGGGAAGTACTTTTTTACTGCACGGCAAGCAGGCCAATATTACTGGCAGGGTTTGTATGGATATGACGATGATCGATGTCAGCCATATACCGGAAGCACGAATCGGGGATGAAGTGACGATTTTCGATAAAGATCATTCGATCGAGATCCTGGCCAAAGCCTGTGGTACGATCCCCTATGAGATCCTGACCAACCTCAATCCAAGGATCCGAAAGGTTTACGAACACGGGTAGATCCTCATTTTGTTAACCATATGTTACCAGCCCGGCAGGGCCCGGTATTTTAGGTAAAATCGCCTCCGCAAAAACGTTAAGGCCAGGTATTTATGGCTATTTTTGCGCCCTTCTTAACATAATCTCAATACAAACGAATATGCGATTTACCATCGTCTTGATGCTCCTCGGGTTCCTGCTTTCACAGAGGGTACAGGCTCAGTCTGATCCGATCCTGTTTACTGTGGATGGCCAATCCGTACCGGCATCCGAATTCAAATACATCTACAGCAAAAACAACCGGGATGATGCGGACTTTTCAGATAAAAGCATCCGTGAATATCTTGACCTGTATACTAAGTTTAAACTCAAAGTACGCGAGGCATACGCAATGCGCCTGGATACAGTAACGCAGTTAAAACTGGAACTGGATGGATATCGCAAACAACTCGCAGAAAGTTACCTCACAGATAAAGAAATCACAGACAAGCTGATCCGTGAGGCATATGATCGCCAGGCAAAAGATATTCATGTAGCACATATCATGGTGCGCACAAATCCGAATGTGCCTAACGATACGATGGCAGGCTATGACAAGATCAAAAAGATCTATAATGATCTGAAATCAGGTGTCACATGGGAAGATGCAACACGCCGCTTTTCAGAAGATAATTCCACTAAAGACATGGCAGGAGATATGGGCTATATCACGGCTATCCTTCCGAATGGTTTTTACACATTTGAAACTGCTGCATACACAACACCTGTAGGTACGTATTCAGCTCCCGTCAGGACAAGTATCGGATACCACATTGTAAAAGTTCTCGACACTCGTGAAGCACGTGGTGAAATGGATGTTGCACACATTCTGTTTCGTGTAAAATCAGATGGCAGTAATGAAAAAGATGTTAAGACACGAATTGATGCGTTGTATCAGTCTCTTCTAGGCAACCTGACATTTGAAGAAGCTGCCCGCAAAAATTCAGAAGATAAAGCAACTTCGGATCGCGGTGGCTTCATTGGTGTGATGAATATCAATCAATTTGAAAAACCTTTTGAAGATGCAGCTTATGCATTAGCAAAAGATGGTGATATCAGCGCACCTGTACGCACTCGCCTTGGATGGCATATTGTCAAACGTATCAAGAAACGCCAGCAGATGGCATTTGATGCAGTCAAGAAAAAAATCGAAGCGCAAATAACTCGTGATGAACGAATAGCATCTGCACGCCAGGCTATGGTCAATCGTATAAAGCGTGAAGCAGGTTATAAAGTCAACGACGCAGTGTACAATGAATTTGTCACAAAGGCAGGAGATGATCTTCAGACGTATCGCTGGCAGGTTCCAACAGTTCCTTCAGCAACATTAGTTGAATTGGGAGGAGATGTGTATACGAACCTTGATTTTGGCAATTATGTGAAAAACAATGCACGCACACGCATGGGCGTGGCCAAGGGAACAGCCAATAAAGAAATTATGGACAAAGTCTTCAGTGAATTTGTCAATGAAAAAGCTTTATACTTCGAAGAAAAAAACCTGGTCAATAAATATCCTGAGTTTAAATCGCTGATGCGTGAATACGAAGAAGGCATCATGCTCTTTGAAGCCACCAAGATCAATGTGTGGGACAAAGCCAGCAAAGACTCAACAGGTTTGAGAGCATATCATGCGACGCATCGCAATGATTACATGTGGGAAGAAAGAGTAGAGGTTTCAACGCTGACACTTGATTCTGCTTCCATGAGTAAAATGCCACAAATCAAAAAATGGGCTGCGAAAAAACCATTAAGTGTCGTGGCAGCCAAGGCTACCAAGAAAGGGATCCCTGTGACGATCACAAAACGGATCTATCAGAAAGATGAAGCATTACCTGCAGGTCTTACATGGACAGCCGGCGTTAAGGCCGATCTCCCTGATGGAAAAGGTATGGTCAGCGTCGACCGTATCATACCACCCCAGCCAAAATCACTGGAAGAAGCCCGCGGATATATCATCGCGGACTACCAGGATGAACTTGAAAAGGAATGGGTGGCATCACTGCAGAAGAAATATCCGGTCAAGCTGGATGAGAATGTTCTCAAGACAATGATCCGTAAACAATAGCCACTGTATTGTTGCAATTAATGTGGTTCAGGTCCATCGGGATATTGATTTCAGGAATAATCCTGTTGCTCGCTGCATGTACGAAACCGGGTCCTGAAGAAGAAGAAAAACCTGAACCCCTATTACTTGCGCAGGTTTTTGATTACAGGTTGTATTTTGAAGACATACGGGATCTGATCCAGGGATATGCCAATGCAGAGGACAGCATCCAACAGGTAAGAAGTCTTACTGAACATTGGGTAAGAGACAGGTTGATCCTTGTGGAAGCAGAGAAAAATTTTCCCAAGGAGGCTAATATGAATAAGCTCCTGGAAGATTACCGTCAGTCCCTGCTACGACATTTTTTTGAACAAAGGACCATTGAAGAGCGTCTGGATACGATCATCACCGAGAATGACCTTCAGCGATATTATGAGGCCAATAAGGAGCAACATCGCCTTGAGTCTGGCATCCTGAGGGCTTATTATTTTAAGATCAAAAAACCAATTGGTCGTAATGACCGCATCCTGACCTGGTGGAAGACATTCCCTGAAAATCACCTGGAAGATGTCATCACATATGCTGCGAAGCATGCCAAGACAAATTGGGCGGATTCCAACCAGTGGCATGAGATGCATATGCTGGTGCAGCTTTTCCCGGAGGGGGCACTAAGTGCATCGGCTATTCGTTCTAATCGGAGCATTGTCAGGGAAGATGGGAGTCATTATTATCTGCTCTATCCACTGGAGGTATATCATGAGCACGATATCGCTCCATTATCAAGGGTCCGGCCACAGGCTGCCAGGTATATCATCCATCAGCGAGAGTTAGAATTGCTTGAGCGGATCAAAAAAGAAATTTACGACAGGGACATACAAAACGATCAGGTTAAAATATTTACAGAATGAACAGATTTATATTACTGGCGACATTAGTCTTAAGTATGACAGGTATGAGCCTCACTGCCCAGGACACACTTATCCTGGATAAAATTGTCGCGAAGATCGGAGGGGAAGTGATCTTTCATTCTGATGTGGAAGAACAAATGGCCATCATGCGCGACCGGAAACAAAATCCCGGAACCACGGAACGATGCCTCGTACTTGAAAGCCTGATGGCTCAGGGAATGCTGGTGCACTATGCACGCATTGACAGTGTCGAGGTAACGGATGATGAAGTGAATTCGGAGATTGACAAGCGTATGGACCAGATCCTTTCGATGATGAATAATGATCGAAAAATGTTTCAGGAATTTTATGGTCAGACTGTCAGTGAGATGCGCGAGCAGGTGAAGGATGATATGACGAGGAAGCTGTTAGGGGATCGTATGCAACAACAGATCATCACCAGTGTCGAAGTTACTCCATCGGAAGTGACGGCATATTTTAATGCCATACCTAAAGACAGTCTCCCATATTTTAATGCAGAAGTGGAACTGGCAGAAATCGTCATCTATCCAACAGTAAATAAAGAGGAAAGAGAAAAGGCAGTAGCAAAAATTGAGGGCATCAAAAAGCAACTTGCTGAAGGTGCTGATTTTGCAGAGCTCGCGCGAAAATATTCTGATGATGGGAGCGGCCGTACAGGCGGAAATCTGGGATGGACATCACGTGGAAGTTTTGTTCCGGAATTTGAAGCTGCGGCATTCCAATTGGAGAACAATGAAGTATCTGATGTCGTGGAAACCGAATTTGGATTTCATATCATACAGGTATTAAACCGAAGAGGAAACTCAATTGAAACACGCCATATCCTGGTGAGACCGAGGATCACCGATCCGGACCTTGCGATCACAAGACATAAACTGGATTCGATAAAAAATCTTGTTGAAATTGATTCCATGACCTTTGCAGAAGCGGTGCATAAATTTGGCGATAAACGTATGCAAAGTTTCAGCAACAACGGTCGAATGATCAATCCTAAATCGGCTAATACCTTTTTCGAAACTGGCGATGTCGATAGTGAAATATTTTTTAGTATCGATACGCTTGAGGTGGGTGAGATAACACCACCCATTGAGTTTCGCGGACCTCAGGGCGATGCATATTATAAAATTGTTCAACTGCAGGGTCGCACAGCTCCACACCAGGCCAGCCTGGCACAGGACTATAGCCGCATTCAGGAGGCCGCCCGCGAAAGCAAACGTAATATTGCATTCAGCACATGGATAGAAAAGCGGGTAGGCGATACGTATATCGTCATTGATCCTGCCTATTCACAATGTCCTAATTACGATAGATGGAAAGCCCGTTGGATGGGAGAAAAAACCTGATGTCCTTACGATTATTTGACTATTACTTTGTAAGACTGTTTGCTGCCATTTTCATGGTTAGCTTTCAATATGAACACGCCAGTAAATTTTGCTGCAATCAAAATCATAACCATACTGCCAGGTAACACCCGTAAGAAAGTATCCCATTATTATTTTTTTACTATGATGATCAGCACATTTTAACGGGGTAAGATTCGGGCGGATTTTAGATTTACATTTACGAGGTGAAATCCATCTACGCCCTGATCCTAGTCATCATTGCCTGGACCTTTCTTGGCTCAGTGTATTATCCAAAATGGAAAAAAACATCTTCTGAAGCCACTATCTCGTGGGATGTCAGCGGATATTATCACTACCTGCCGGCTATTTTTATTTATAAAGATCTGCGTCATCAAAACTGGATGAATGAGATCAATCAAAAATATCTGCCTTCACCCGTATATGATCAGTCATATGTGCATGCACCCACCGGCCATAAGATCAATAAGTATCCAATTGGACAGGCCATCATGTTCACACCATTTTTTCTGGCGGGTCACACGTATGCCAAGGCTACAGGCCAATATCCTGCTGATGGATACAGCAGACCGTACCAGGTAGCTATCTGGCTTGGCGGATTGCTTGTTTCCATTTTGGGACTCATCTTACTCCGTCTTTTATTAAAGGCCTATTTTAATGACAATCTCGTAGGCTGGACATTATTGGCTTTAGGTATCGGGTCGCACTGGATGGAATATGCAGCCATCACCAATGGCATGACACATACATGGCTGTTTACCTTGTTGTGTGTCCTCATCATCAGCACGATCCGTTTTTATCAAAAACAGGATTGGATCTCCATTACAGGTATTGGCGTTTCAGTTGGTCTTGCAGTGCTAACAAGACCAACTGAAATCGTCTGGGTCATGATCCCATTACTATGGGGCATTACTTCGCTTAAAGACAGATTTACATTTATTCGGCAACAATGGCAAGCATGTTTGGCACCAGCACTCATTGCTGTGATCATCATTTGCATCCAGCCCATGTATTGGAAATACGTTAGCGGTTCATGGTTTCAATACAGTTATGGTGAGCAGAGCTTTCAATGGTTGCATCCAAATATCTGGCGTGGGCTTATGGGTGTAAATGTTGGATGGTTCATGTATACTCCCATAATGCTGATCGCAATGGCAGGATGGTATCGATTATACAAATCACTTCCATCACTTTTTTGGCCAACATTTGTCACCGCGATTCTTGCTATCTACATTACGCTCAGTTGGCCACACTGGGAAACAGGCGGAGGTCTTGGTCAAAGAAATCTGATACAGGCGTATCCGTTATTTGCCTTTCCATTGATAGCGATTTTATCATGGTTCAACAAAGACAGGCTGAGAAGTATGTGTTGGTGGTTGATCTTAGCCTTAAATATGTATTACACTGGCTGGTGGATACACCAGGCACACAAAGGAGGATTTTTTCTGCCGGGTCAGATGAAGACTAAATATTTCTACAGCGTTGCTGGTCGATTTCATCCCGATCGTGAGAATATGAAATTGCTTGACACCGATGAACTTTTCAAAGGATCACCGGGCGCATTGGCAGTAATCTTTACAGAGGATTTTGAAAAAGACAGTTTCCCGTGCGTGGTGATCGGGGTTGATAGTACAAAAGCTGCATGTCTTACAGGCAGCGATCAGTTTATAGGTCCCTTTGTACTACCCGTTAGTGATGAGTGTTCTGAGTGGATCAGGTGTGAAGGTGATTTTAATATCCAGTCCCGGGAATATAATGTCTGGAAATTGGCACAATGGAGTGTAATCTTTTACCAGAGTGATCAGATCGTCAAATCAAATATGATCAGGATCCAGCGGTTAGTACTGCAGGATCAGCAAAATGTCCATTTACAATTTGATGTCAGGGTACCTGAGGGATCTTTTGATAAATGTACCATGACGTTGTGGAATGCTGATTCGGCTAACACTCTGCTCGTGGATGACCTGAAAGTCTCCTGCTTCCGGTAGGAAAATAAAAAAGACCGATCCTAACCCCCCTGTTTGGACCGGTCTTAATGAGAAAATCGACATTTGATCATCTCTAATGTTACAATGATTAGCATATACCTTGCCAAACTTTCACGTCAGCATTCCATTAATACGACATAATGACAGAAAACTACCCGTGGCACACCTTTTGACCTGCCCGAGTATAATTATTAGTTGTTAAAAATCAATCGATTATGACCAAAGGCAATATCACGGTACAGACCGAGAATATTTTTCCCATCATTAAAAAATTCCTCTATTCAGATCATGAGATCTTCCTGAGAGAGTTGATCTCCAATGCCATAGATGCTACCTCCAAACTTGAAGCAGTGGCCAACAGCGGAGAAATCGATGGCGAGTTGGGCGATCTGACCATCCATATTGCGGTGGACAAGAAAGCAAAGACAATTACCATTAAAGACCGGGGGATCGGCATGACAAAAGCTGAGGTTGAAAAATATCTCAACCAGCTGGCATTCAGCAGCGCAGAAGATTTTGTAAAAAAATACCAGGGAAAAAATAATATCATAGGACATTTTGGACTCGGCTTCTATTCAGCCTTTATGGTGGCAGACAAAGTTGAGGTAATCACAAAATCATACAAAAAGACACCAAAAGCAGTCCATTGGGTGTGTGAAGGCAATCCGGTATATGAGATAGATGAACATGATCGCAAAGACAGGGGAACCGACATCATCCTTCACATCAGTGATGACAGCAAGGAATTTTTAGAGAAAGACCGCATAGAAGGTCTTTTGAAAAAATATTGCAGCTTCCTTCCATACCCGATCCAGATGGGTATGAAGACCGAAGTGAATTGGGAAGGTGAAGGTGATAACCGAAAGAAGATTGAGACTGACGTACCCAACGTTATTAATGACACAAATCCTCTTTGGAAACAAAAACCCGGAAAACTTAAAGACGAAGATTATATTAACTTCTACAGGAAACTGTATCCGATGTCAGCAGATCCCATGTTCTGGATCCACCTGAATATTGATTATCCATTCAATCTGACAGGTGTACTTTATTTTCCAAAAATTGGCAACCAGTTTGAAGCACAAAAAAATAAAATCCATCTCTACAGCAACCAGGTCTATGTGACGGATGAGGTAAAAGAAATCGTTCCGGAATTCCTTACGTTGCTGCATGGTGTGATTGACAGCCCGGATATCCCGCTTAACGTGTCAAGAAGCTATCTGCAAAGTGATGGCAATGTGAAAAAGATCACAGGATATATGACGAAAAAAGTGGCGGAACGTCTTTCAAAATTATTCAAAGATGATCGTGCAGGATTCGAACAGAAGTGGGATGACATTGGTGTGTTTGTGAAATATGGAATTATCACGGATGAAAAATTTGCAGAGAAAGCACTTGAGTTTGCTTTGCTGAAAAATGTTGAGAATACATATTCTACCATTGAGGAGTACAAGGAAAAAATTAAAGCTAACCAGGTGGACAAGTATGAACGTATCGTGGCGTTGTATACCCCTTCCCCTGAATTACATTCTTCTTATGTGAAGCATGCAACAGAGATGGGTTATGATGTACTCCACCTCAATCACATTATAGACAATCATTTTATCCAGCAATTAGAACACAAAGCGGATAAGCTGACATTCGTACGCGTGGATTCAGACACGCCGGATCAGCTGATACAGAAGGAAGAAAAAAATGAATCCGTGCTGAGTGAAAAAGAGCAGGAGAAAATAAAAGAATTGTTTGGTTCACTCATGGTTGGAAAAGAACACCAGGTGATGGTTAGAGCCATGTCAAATTCATCTCATCCGGTCGTGATCACGAGACCGGAGTTTATGCGACGTATGCAGGAGATGCAGATGATGCAGGGCATGGGTGGACTTGGGGAAATGGACCATTACCAGGTGACGATCAATGCGAATCATCCATTGATCGCTGAAAAGCTTGTGAATATGCGAAGTACTGATAAGAAGGAAAAGTTTGCCTCGTATCTTTTGCGCCTCGCTAAGCTGAATCAGGGCATGCTGAAAGGAGATGAAATGTCCTCCTTTATCAACGATAGTATCGAATTCTTGTCGTAAGCAGGAGAGAATGTAGCCAATAAAGCTCCAAAAACAAACGGGGCCGATTCCTGGAATCGACCCCGTTTGTTTTTATAAAACGCTGGTATTTGACTTAGATAATACCACCTGACACCAAATTTGCTGACCAGAATATCTCCACTTTTTTAAAGGTGAGACTTTGGATGTTATGCCGGCCCGATCAAATCGAAAGCCAGGTGGTAACTGGAGGCCAAATATAATAGATATAAACAATTGTCAACAAAAAAAATCCGGGTTAACCCCCGCTATTGACGCCTTCGGAAATCCATTTTTCCGGTCTGTAACCCAAATGAATTAATTAGCAAATGGATCAGAAAACCGCTCATCCGTGAGATATTTTTCGTCCGTCATAGCATGTAAAAACGCGATCAGTGACGACTTTTCAGTGTCTGACAGGTCAAGTTTGATAGCTTCTCCGGTATCCCAGGATTTGAATACATCATCCAGGTTCGGTGAGCGCTGGATTCCTTCACTATAGTGGTCGATAACTTCTTCAAGCGTAGCGAAACGTCCGTCATGCATATAAGGAGCTGTCAATGCAACATTCCGTAATGATGGGATTTTAAATACACCCACAAGAGCCGGGTCAAAGACACCAAATCCTACGTCTGTATATTCTTTGTCAAGACCTATGTCAGCAATATCTTTTGACCAACCGAATCCACCTCCATTAGGCGGGAAGAAAGGGTCTCCAAAAAATCCACCCCGGTCATTCATGTCAGGTCCGGAATGGCAGTTATAACATGATCCTTTTCCAAAAAATACATTCATGCCTGCCTGTGCCTGCTGTGAGAGTCCGGTATTGGTCTGGTTAAAACGGTCGAGATCACTATCGCAGCCAATCATACTCCTTATAAACTGCGCCATGGAAGAAGCAATTTTATCTGAAGTAACATCATCATTTCCAAATGCATCTGTGAACAGATCACTGTAATAGGGAGCAGCTTTGATCTTGGCGATCAGGAAGCTCATGTCTTCCATGCCCATTTCTTTATGGTTCTTGATGGGTTTGAGCACAAGGTCCTCCAGGGTAGTCGAGCGGCCATCCCAGAAGAGCAGGTTATCATCATAGAGATTGGCAATCGGTGGAGCATTACGGTCAGTCAATTGCTGATCAATACCGGTGCTTTGTTTGACTACATCCGAAAATGCTTTTGTCTGAAGATGACATGATCCGCATGATACAGTATTGTCAATCGACAATATTTTATCATAGAACAATACGCGTCCCAGTGTAGCTCCGGCATTGGTGATGCCAAGATCTTGCCCAACCATATGGCTGTGCATGCCACCCCAGGCGGGCGTATAATCGTACGACACATCAGGCAGAGTAGGTGCCTGCATCACTGTCTTAAACGTGTCCTTCTGACACGAAAAGACGACAACTAGTAGGCAGAGGGATACGAGCGTCAAACGAATTTTCATGTTGGGTATTTTTATTAATGTTAAAAATGAAATCTCAAATAAATCGTCGCCGGTTCGACAACCTGCAGACCACGGTCAATAATTTTATCCTTGGTCGAATCGAAATCCGGAAAATTGGTAAACAACTGTTGTAATTCTGATTGGCTGTAGGAATAGATCAAAGCTGCATCGATACTCAAGCTGATCCTCGGATGAACGAAATACCTGAAATCTAAAACCGGGCCAGCTCCTCCATTCCATTCGAGACGACGTGTAGTCACCCGATCAAATCCGCTGTCTTCAATGATATCTTCTTTCGACCATCCTCCTTCATATTGTAAGCCTGCTTTGACCTGCCAGTTTCGGTCTGAAAAAATAATACGCGTCAATGCAAGATGACCTGAGACGGATCTTTCTTCAGTTACTTCAGAATCTGAAAATCCATCATGCGTTATGTTTTTCATATTGTATCCTGGCCGGAAGCCTGCCTGCAATGCATATTTCTGCCCGGAATACTCCAGCAAAAATGCAGCATATGGCCTGTTGGATTCATCGGTATTAAATAATTGATGAAGGATGTCACCTGCACTCACACCGAGGTTCCAGTGATACATTTTAGGTTCATCAGTCTGACTCCATGCAGCCATAGATGTCAGCAGCAATGCAAGCGTGATAATATGGCGTGTAAGGGCTTTCATATTAGTACATAGGAAATTGCAGGATGAATGTCTGTGGCTGACCCGCATCAAAAGTGACCCCAAAGAGGTGCACAATATTATTCTCGATTAAAATATCTGAAAATGAACCCAATGGCAGGTTCAATTTTTTCTTAACTATAATTTGAGCAGGATCAGTGATATCATAGTATTGAAGCGAAAAAGAAATATTATCACTCAATAATGCGACAGCTGTTTTTTCATCCGTTGAAAGCTTGACATTAAAAATGTTTTCAGTAAATCCGGAATTTAGTTCTCCCAACTTCTGTGCAGAAGAATTTAAAATTGTGCCCCTGAAGCCGGTGATAAAGATCTGTTCTCCCTGTGCTGTAGACCCCTGCAAATTATTTTGTGAAATGGAAATCGGAAATTGATCTACCTGTGTAATTTTCCCTTCCTCATTGATCAAATATCGATTCGTATTGGTCACGCCAACTTCAAGTGTGATAATTGGATTGCCAGGAAATACTGCAATTGATCTGCCAAACTCAAGTGTATTTCCATCACGCGTATCGATGGAAGAAAGGGTGTTTCTGTTTAATACCTGGAAAGATGAAAATGAACTATTGAAAGCCGCAAATACATATGGTCCATAAGATGTCACAGCATCAACACCTGCTGTAAAACTTTTACTGAATCCACTGTTCAGATTAGGAACATTATAACGTTTGATGGTCAGTTGTGACCGGTCGCTGAGAAATACCTGCCGCACTCCATTATACGTAGATACATTGACGCTGGGATTGGAAAAAAAAGTTTCGGCTACACTCTTATTGACCACGGTTCCCCCAAGTGTGTATGTGGATAACATATTTGCATTGCGATCATACATCACGATTTCCTGTTCGCCAGCTTCATGATCTACCCGATCATAAAATCCCGAAATCAATGTGATTCCTTTATCGACACACACTGTTGGTGAGAATAAAAACCGATTACCTACATCAGCATACAGTTTATAGCAGGTTCGTGTCGAGAATAAAATGTTAGTACTTGCGTGCGTGGTGATATCTGCATCATCGATGCGTTTTATGACTGTTGTTGTGTTATTTACTATTGGTGTGGGTGAATCCGGAATATCCTCACTTGATTGCAGAAGAATGTATTCACTGAAGTCTGTGACGTTAACCGGGGTCCAGCTTAGATTGGTTAGGGATAATTCCTGGCTGAGATTCAGTGCCAGGGCCGGGCTTGAGCTGCTGCCACCGCCATCATCGAGACTGCAGGAATGGATCACCAATGATCCGGCAAGGATGCCCAAACATACTGTAAGATGCTTTAGTTGGATCATGGTGGGTGAATGAAACAGGTTTTTACAAGAATATAGACGACAACCAAATGCTCTAAGGTTGGGTTTAATTCCTATAAATTTGAAACGTGAACCAGGTACCTACAGCGCACTTTCCCGAATTTATCGAATTTTTTCCGCCCTTGGTGCTTCCAGTAAGCCTTTTACCGGATATAAGACAGATACCGACTGACTCACTCCCGCTCCCCGGCATCCTGCTCGATACCTATATTCTGCCTTTTGAAGGGGAGGAGGTAGATGAATTTACTGAATATATTCCCTATGGACGGATCGAAGGCACCCGGCATTTTGAGGGTATCATCTATTGGAAGGCCGGGGTGATGCAGTATGAATTTATTTTAGCTACGTTTACCAAGGACGGCCTTCCCCTAAGTCACGCGATCATTGGTGGTATGCGATCAGAAGATAATACCATCCTTCATTCCGTCGCAGTCATACATGAAGACCTCACGATCACTATTGCAGAAGGCACGGCTGCGGCGGATAGTACCGACTTTTTCCGCCAGTCCAATACATATCAAATGAGGATCGATTCCTCCGGCATTATCAACTATGATCTGAATGAAGAAGACAAAGAAGAGTGATCCCAAAACAGCCATGTCAGGTGTGACAGGAAAGGGACAAAAATTACCATATGACAAGCTTCGGATTGTCGTCATGGACACCATTCAGAAAAGCAAGACACAAACATGGTCTGCCCGGCAGCTCCTGAAAAAACTTCGAGTGGCAAATGGCAAAACGGATATCGTAAGAGTCCTTGATGGTCTTGTCAAACAGGAAAAGTTATCTCTTGCTGATGACGGCATGTATTCGAGTCTGATGGAACCGAAGATCTCAAAGCATGCAGTTCTGCCTTCGCAGCCCGTAAGTAAGGATACCATACAGGGTACAGTGGATATGACGCGATCTGGGTCAGCTTATGTCATCGTCGATGATATGGAGGAGGATGTGTATGTCCCTCCCCGTCACCTCGGTGGGGCGATGAACCGAGACAAGGTTGAAATTGAGATTATTTCCAACAGACGTGGTAAAAAACCTGAAGGCAGAATTGTCAAAGTGGTGAAACGTGCCATCGAGCACATCATTGGCACGCTGAAGATTTACAAAAAATTTTCAGTTGTCGTTCCGGACAAAGCCAATATTCAGTTTGATATTCTAGTGCCTGCGGACAAATTGTTTCAGGCAGTGGATGGTGATAAGGTGGTAGTCAAAATTACAGACTGGACCCATCAATCACCTGAAGGAGAAATCATACATGTACTAGGTGCTTCTGGTAGTCATGAATTGGAAATGCAGTCGATCCTTGTGCATGCAGGGTTTAATCTTGCATGGCCGGAACCCGTATTGGAAGAGTGTAAAAAACTGCCCGAAGAAATTACAGAAGCAGAAATTGCAAATCGCCGGGACTTTCGAAAGATCACCACATTTACGATTGACCCGATCACGGCAAAAGATTTTGATGATGCTATCTCCATTCGAACACTCGAAAATGGAAATACAGAAGTGGGAGTGCATATTGCGGACGTATCACATTATGTTCGACCAGGTACCGCATTAGACAAGGAAGCGTATCTCAGATCAACATCTGTGTATCTCGTAGATCGTGTATGCCCGATGTTGCCGGAGAAACTTTCAAATGAATTGTGTTCACTGCGTCCACAGGAAGAAAGTCTTTGCTATTCCGCAGTTTTCGAGATCGATGAAGATCATAAAGTCATCAGCCGTTGGTTTGGACGAACCGTAATTTTTTCTGACCATCGTTTTTCTTACGAAGACGCGCAGGTGGTACTGGATGGTGGAGAAGGACCTTATCCTGAGGAATTAAAAAAACTGAATAAGATTGCAAAAGCATTTCGCAAAAAAAGATTCCGTGATGGTGCTATAACTTTTGAGACGGATGAGCTGCAGTTTAAAGTGGATGAATTAGGAGAGACACTTGAGATCTTTGTGAAAGAACGAAAAGATACACACCTGCTCATCGAGGATTTTATGTTGCTCGCAAATCGTGAAGTGGCTACGCTCATTGCACAAAAAAGTAAAGCGCGGGAGATCCCGTTTCCATACCGTGTGCATGATGTGCCGGATCCGGAAAGATTGATCGACTTCCAGCGTTTTGCCAGGGAGTTGGGTGTGCAATTGCAAATAGATACACCAAAACAAATATCGAAATCATTTAATCGTCTTGCTGAGCTGGCGAAAGAAGATGAGAAGCTGCGGTTACTTGAGCCATTAGCGATCCGCACGATGGCGAAAGCGATTTACACGACTGATAACATTGGTCACTACGGATTGGCCTTTGATTATTACACACATTTTACGTCGCCGATACGTCGATATTCTGATGTGCTGGTGCACAGGATCCTAGATGGTAATCTTCATGGCATCATGCGTGAAGACAAATCCAACCTGGAAGGAAAGTGCAAGCACATCTCTGAAAGAGAACGTGCTGCTGCGAATGCTGAGCGTGAATCCATCAAATACAAGCAGATGGAGTTTTTGAAAAATCAGGTAGGGAAAGAATTTGATGGTGTCATTTCCGGTGTGATTGAGAGCGGCATTTTTGTGATGCTTGATGAATCACGTGCGGAAGGTATGGTGCCATTCAGGGTGATGCATGGTGGCTTTTACCAGACCGCTCCTTACAAGGCTGGGTCACGGACAGGGGATGAGTATACCATTGGTCAGTCGGTAAGGGTTCGGATAACCAAGATCGATTTGGCATCCCGGCAAATGGATCTTGAGATGGTTGGATTTGAGCGTGAAGAGGGCTCGCCAGCACCACCTCGTCGCACGAAAACGGGTGATAAAGATGGTCGTGGAACTAAAGGATCGAAAACGTTCGGGAAGGAGCGAAAACGGCGGTAAAATCAGAGATAATCAACTGAAAAAGAATACGTTATGACAGTGTGGCACACCTAGGTATGCCACACTGTCATAACTTATTGATTGTCAGATACATATATGCTTTTGGAGCCTCCCCTTAAATGCGCAAAAAAATAGCAGTTTTTGCCCTTCCAAAACTGGTCTTCAAATTCACCCAGTGAAAAACCAACAGTGCCTGGATCACGCAAAAAATCCCGCATCAGGGTGATCGTATATCCCAATTCTGTGACCAGGAGATGGTACACATCAGATGGACTTACCCCATATTTATCAGCTCCACCTATGCCATGCTCAAAGATGAGATAGGGATGCCATCGCTCAAGGATCTGACGGGCACCAAGAAATACATCATGCTCTCCTCCTTCCACATCTATCTTCATAAGATGCACAGGTGTGTCCTTAGGAATGACATCATCCAGCTTCCGGACAGGAACGATGATCTGGTTTATTTCTTCATCCTGTTTGTACTGGCGTTGCTGGAGACCTGAATAGGTTGGATTACTAACTACATGGTTAAATGTTGTCTCCGTATTTGCATTACCTAATGCGTATGGAAAAATATTCGCTTTGCCTTCATATGCATTTCGAAGTAAAAGATATTCTTCCGGTACAGGTTCAAATGCGAGGTGAAACGCTTTAGGTGCGTATGACATCATCAGCTTGAGGATCTCTCCATGATAGGCACCAATATCCACGCATACTGTATCGTTACGCAAAAGTTTTTTGAGAAGAGCATGCGTCTGCCGGTCATACGCTTCGTTGACAGTAAGGGGCCAGGGCCAAAGGTGAATGATCTTTTTTATAAATGCTCTCATCGCGCTGTCACTACCGGAATGTTATTTAACAAGGTCATATTTGGTGTAGAGATAACACATGTGTCCCCGACAGGCAGGACTATCAGGTTATCAATAACAGGACCTGCATTATCAATAAACAGATTATACGTATAGCCTTTTCCATTAGTCGTCAACGGAAAGGTTACTTCAATCCATTGCCCATATGCTTCTGACCACAATATTGATTCACGATGAAGACCTGAATTTTGTGTGATAGTTCCCTCCGGATTTGTTTCCATAATACGTGGTACTGGCATATTACCTTTCAGGTTATCAATATGCGACCAAAAGCTCACTTTCCATGTTTTTGCAATACTACTGGTATCTGTGTAACTCCAAATGGACTGAGGCACCCTGGTAATACGAACTGATCCATTTCCAGTCATTGTTGTATCACTTTGAAAATTTTCAAAACCATCAAAAATTGCATTGCATGAATGTGTATTCGAATCTGCAAATTGAATTTGTGTTTTAAAAACTGAGGCTGCCAGGCTATATAATGTCATGGATTGATATGTCCCAATTTTTTGCGCCTGATCAATCCATCTTCGCTCACCCGGCAAAACAAATTCTTCTTCGCACACAAGCAGGATCGGACGGTCATCCAAAAGTTTTGCTCTTTTCTTTTCCTGATATGGTGAGGATATTAATTCGATCATGTCCATTCCCTGAGATACAGATGTTCGCGACATCGCGAAATCAATCATAGGTAACCCCGTTTCAAAGGAAGCATGAATTCCTTCCCTCAATGTCCAGAATCCCCGTGCCACACCCATTGTCTCACTTCCAATAGCAACTATTGGTAATTGAAGCATCGCCTGAAATTGTTCTGGCTGATAACCTGCTGCATTCAAAAGCGGCACGTAATCATCTTTCGCATCAGACAGATATTTATTCTGGTGAAAGACCGGTGCCGCAACAGCTTTGATATTGAGCCATGATTCAAAACTCCAGATCAATAAAGCTGCAAACAATATATACGTTCCGATCGCACTGAGATCACGACTTTTCAGCTTTGTATAAAACTGCCACAGCAGGTAACTACAGACGAGTGTATAGAGATAATAAAAAGGAATTCCAAAACGACCCAGCCCCCTGAATTGCTTCAGTAACGGAATCGCTTCCCATAAAAATTTGAATCCATTCTGGTAAATGACACCTGCTGCCATGAGCCATGATACAATAGCGGCTCCCAAAAATGTTTTGACATGGGTATCCATGTCATGGTCTTCTTTATTCCTGCTAAACAAAAAGAATACAATTACAGGAAGCATAAGTAAGCCGATCATGCCCGTATATGCGATACGTTCAAAAATAGGTTTTTCTCTTTTTAAAATCTCGGTCCACATCTTATCCATCGGGGGGATAAATGGAAAGAAGGTTGTTTCAAAAGTGACTGTATGAGAATCAATACCCCATGGTTCGATAGGCCTATCTGTAACATCATCAGTCACACTTTTAATCGTCACCAGGCAGATGGCAGGAATGATGATCGCTGCAGCCAATAGCGGCAGGATCTTTTTCAATACAGGTTTATTTCGCCGGTGATACCACCACCAGAAAACAGTATACCCTCCCAATACCACAAGACTTAACAACAGAAAATACATGTGCGTCAGACTCATGATGATCACCAGGAGTGATATCAATCCGGCCCAAAGAATTTTTTTCTTCTCATTTCTCACCAGGTAATCCATCATGAGAAACAGCAGGGGAAGAAAGGCCACATATGCCAGTGCATAGTGTCCATGAAACCGCCACAACTGCGGTGAAAGGAAAATGATACAAGAGGCAGTTGCAAATGCCCACACGCGTCCTACGGACCATCTTCTCAGTAGGGCATACGTAATCAACACTGCTAAATAAAGAGAGAGCAGCAAGAGCAGGTTTAATGTTCCGATGACATGCCTGTCCATGTCGATGATGTGCTGATCAATCCACCTTAGAGTGAGGGCAAGTATTGGTTGGTTATCAGTATAGATGATGTTTTCACCATACGGATAATTCATGCCTGAAAACGTCCACCCGTCATCATGCTGGACATAATAGGCAAGGGTGTAATAATTTTTCAGGCCATCCCCTGTGTCTTCAAAAAGATAGCATGAAGGACACTCGAAGATTTTCGTAAAGTGATTGGAAATAATGATGGCGGGCAGTGCAAGAACGAAAACTATCCACAATAGCTTTGACATCCTGACGCGTAACAATCGATTCATCCCGCCGAAGGTAATCAATACCGTTTTTTCCTCTTCTGATTATTCCCGGCAGGCCGGTTGCTGTTGCTGTTATTATTATTTGAATGGAAGCGGCGACCCTGTTGCTGCTGTCCCCCACCAGACCCCTTGTATTGCTTGCGGCGCTGTTGCTGTGAATTAATGGGAGAAGCAACTACATTTTTATAATTATCAATACTTGACTCATCAGAGACACTTAATGCTCCCTGTGACATTTTCCTGAGATCTTCCTTGATGACCTCATCATTGACAAATTGCTCCTTACCCCAGGTGCGATATGCAAGCTTCATGTAGCTGGCGATCACTTTCGAAAATTCTTCTTTTTTCGGACCATCTTCCATTGCAATGGCTTTCAGGATCATGTTATGGACATTCAGGCCATAATGACGATATGGAATTTTCTTTTGCGGATATTCCAGATCCTCTGCAGGCTGCATGAAGACTTCACCTTTTTTGTGCAGCGTAACCCCTTCCGGAATATTTACTTCCACATTATAGCCGGCAATGTAGTGCAGGTGATTCCACAATTTATCTTCAATCTCCTTAGCACTTTTGCTGTTGGGAATCATCTGATTCATCAGTTCAATCAACGTCTCTACATACGATTGCCGCTGCTCGGGGTCTTCAATCTCATGCGCATGACGCGCCAGTTTCTGAATATTGCGTCCATACTCCGGTAACAACAACCGCTCACGTAGTGAATTGTATTCCAGGATGGCATTGTCATTTTCTCTTCTATCCATTTCCATGAAAAGGAATTTTGATTTTTGATTTTTGATTTTTGATTTTTTCTATTTTAAAATGAAACTTTGTTTCATTTTAAAATAACTCACAACTCACAACTCACAACTCTCTGCTCTCTGCTCCCTGCTCCCTGCTCCCTGCTCACTCCACAGTCACACTCTTCGCAAGATTCCTTGGCTGATCTACATTACATCCACGCAGGCGTGCGATATGATATGACAACAATTGTGTAGGAATCACGGAGAGTAACGGCGAAAATGGCTCCGCGGTTTCAGGTATTTCAATAACATGATCTGCAAACTTTCGGATCTCTTTAGCCCCGTTAGATACGATCGCGATCACAGTACCTTTACGTGCTTTCACTTCCTGGATGTTACTCAGGATCTTATCATATGCACTTTGATTAGTCGCTAATACAACCACAGGCATATTCTCATCGATCAATGCGATCGGTCCATGTTTCATCTCTGCGGCGGGATATCCCTCAGCATGGATGTATGATATTTCTTTCAGTTTCAAAGCACCTTCCAATGCGACCGGGAAATTATAACCTCTGCCGAGATACAGGGAGTTATTATAATCCGTCATCTCTGAAGCGATGTATTTGATCTGGTCTTCTACTTTTAATGTCTCTGCTATCTTCTCTGGTACACTAGCAAGTTCTGCGATCAATTGACGGTAGCGTGAGTTTGATAAAGTTCCTTTCCTATGACCTAACCACAAAGCTGCCATACTCAGCAGAGTAACCTGTCCTGTAAAAGCTTTAGTCGATGCTACACCAATCTCCGGACCGGAGTGGATGTATGATCCCGCATCCGTCAGTCTTGCAATAGATGAGCCTACAGCATTCACTACCCCGTAGATCATTGCCCCTTTGCTCTTTACATGTTCCAGTGCAGCAAGTGTATCAGCAGTTTCACCTGATTGTGATATAGCCATTACGATATCACCTTCGCGTATTACCGGATTGCGGTAACGAAGCTCAGATGCATATTCAACTTCTACAGGAACGCGTGCAAGATCTTCAAATAAATATTCTGCAATCAGGCCTGCATGCCATGAAGTTCCGCAACCTGCTATGATAATTCTTTGTGCGTTTTCAAACTGGGATGCATACTCCTCCATGCCGCCAAGTTTTACCCAGCCTTCCTGGTCATTGAGACGGCCACGCATGCAATCCGACACTGTAGTTGGTTGCTGGTGGATCTCTTTGAGCATGAAATGTTCGTATCCGCCTTTTTCAAGCTCTTCGATACGCAATGATATTTCTTCAATGCGTGGTTTTTGGATCCTGTTTTTTCCGTCCTTGATGGTCACACCATGATGACGATCGAGAATCGCTATTTCGTCATCTTTCAGATAGATGACCTTGTTGGTGTAGCGTACGATAGGAGTTGCATCAGAGCCAATGAAATATTCATTTTCTCCCATGCCAACTACCAGTGGGCTTTGTTTTCGCGCAGCAACCAATACGTCCGGATTACGACTATCGGCGATCACGATTGCGTATGCGCCAACTACTTTACTCAGCGCAGTACTCACGGCATCCGCGAGATCAAGCTTTTCTCTTTCCTGGTATGCTTCGATCAGGTTGAGGAATACTTCAGTATCAGTTTCACTTTTGAATGTATACCCATTCCGTTCCAATGCCTCCTTCAGAACAGAATAATTTTCAATGATCCCGTTGTGGATCATGACCAGGTGACCGTTATTGGAGACGTGAGGGTGTGCATTGATATCATTTGGCTCACCATGAGTTGCCCATCGTGTATGCCCCATGCCACAGGTAGCATCCAGGTCCTGCGATCCGATGAAGTTTTCCAATTCGGATACTTTGCCTTTTTTCTTAAAGAGCTTCATGGTACTGTTGAACAGAGATACACCGGCACTGTCATATCCCCGATATTCCAGCTGCTTAAGGCCCTGAATCAACACCGGGTAGGCCGGGCGATGTCCAATATATCCAACGATTCCACACATACGATTAAATGTGTTATTCTGTTTAAGTCAAGTTTGTGATGCCGGGCGATTCATGAATATTCTCAGGAGAGGGGCATCCATACAGGCTTTTCGCATTCACTTAAAAGCCGTGCGCATAAGTTTGTTTACAAAGCGGTATAATAAATCCGAAGCCGGGGTGCATATACCGGGTGACCGGGTCCAATCATTACCGAACGATTGGGTACGTTAACCTTGTCAAACGGGTTGAAATATATGATATTTTCCTTGTTTCCCTGGAAGATGTCTTTCACCTGGGCTGTAACCTTCATACTGTATCGATATACCGCGGGAGGTCCTGTAGATACTTTTTCCAAAGCACCCCCATATAATGTCTTGTAAGCAGTGCTTGCAACTGCCCCGCTGGTCCTGGCAAGAGCTACAGCAACATCAATCGAATTGACAAATGCTGTGTCATTCCGTTCTTGCGTGACAAGAAACGGTATAGGTGGGTAGAAAGCCGGTTCATCTCCATCCGGAAATGTACAATACACATCCAGTTCAGCCTGGTTGATGATGGCAGGTCCAATCTTGGATAAGTCATTAATGGTCATCCGGGTTGTAAGTCCTGAAAGTCCCTGGATAAACCAATAGTCGGTTTCTGGTTCAGAAGTAAGTGCTGCTCCTGCTATCGAACCAGTATAATCATGTTCGATGTACACAGTCTTTACGCTTCCGGTCGTAAAGACAAACTTAAACTCCCGGTTTTCAGATGTGCCCTTGTCATAATAAAAAGTAATTCCACTGATAGAATTAAGAAGATTAATACCAATCATGGTATTTGTAGCTCCTGACATCCTGATATTAATTCCTTTGAAGTAATTTAAAAAGCTATCCTGGTTAGAAAACACGCTCGAATCCTGCGATACGATATCCGCCAATTTGGCCAACGATAAGGGTATGCGAATGTGAGGGGCGAGGACTGATGTGTCAACGCCGGGTTTAATAACCGTTACACTGTCTTTCGGTCGTGGAACAAATGTGATAGCCCCAAGAACATCCCCATCAGGTTCTGTCAGGAATTTGTGATCTGAATAATATTTTTGATTGAATTCAGGGTTCTCAAGCATCCTGTATACTTCAACCGTGACAGGATCAGCAAGTGATCCATAATTCCCAAGCGTATCGTATTTCAAAGTCAGGATTACAGAGTCAAGGGTTGAATTCCGCAATTCGAGTGCTACTGTCGAAAGGATAGGTTGGGCAAATATTTGTGACGTATACGTTCCGAAGATCGGATCGTGTACTTCGCCTAATAAATAATTATCAATCTGCAGACTGGCGTTGGTGCCGCCATGTACGACGACACTGTCAATTACTTCAGTAAAAAAGGAAAGGTCAAACGTGTCCTGGAAATTAAGGGAAGCTTTTTCGTCGTCGAGAAAGTCTGATCCGATCAATACAGGTTTGGTGCAGGAGGAAGCTATCAGAATAGCCACGCACAGCATGAAAATAGTTCGTCCGTAGAATGTCATAAGAGAATCCAGTATTACCCAGCCGTGATCTTAATTCATCAGCTCTTTGTAGAAATCGAAATAAGCCGGCAAATAGCTGTCCTGGTCGAGGTAACCGAGGGAGGGTTTATTGGAGGCTTTTACTTCTTTTGCCAAAGGCGCATCCAGTTTTTTAGCACCCTGGATCAGGGCATCTGCATACTCAATAGCACCTTTGTGAAGCTTAACGTGTCCATCACCATTTTGGTATGCTAAGAGGTCCTTAGGCTGTAGATTGTTGATGGATGCCTTATCAAAAAATTCGTTGTTGAAATTCGATTCCAGGCTTTCGTTGTAGACTGAATAGACAATTTTACTCTTTTTAAAGAGCGGATCATCTTTGTAAGCCGTGCGGAGATAGAAAGGCACTAAGCTCGTCATCCAGCCATGGCAATGCACGACATCAGGCGCCCATCCAAATTTTCGAACCGTCTCAACAGCACCTTTGCAGAAGAACACCATACGGTCCTGGTTGTCATCATACAACTTACCTGCCTGATCTTCAAACATGAATTTGCGCTTGAAGAACTCTTCGTTATCCAGAAAATATACCTGGAGACGTGCACCAGGAAGGGAAGCCACTTTAATGATCAGCGGATAGTCATCATCATTGATGATAATGTTCATTCCGGACAGACGTACTACCTCGTGCAGACGGTGCCTGCGCTCATTGATGCTGCCGAAGCGTGGCATCAACACTCTTATTTCCATTCCATTGTCCTGGGTATACAGCGGCAATTTTTTCAGAATTTCCGAGATTTCGGAAAGGTCAGTGTAGGGAGACATCTCCTGTGTGAGAAACAACACTCTTTTCTTGACACTCATATTGCTATCCTTGGTAAAATTTCAGATTTGATGACTCTTCAGGCCACTTTTTGCCGAAAGGGTTGCAAAGATAGCTATTAAATAGGGTTCTTTCCTGATATAGACAACCTTTGGTACAGCAATTAACGGTTCCTTGGCTATAATCCAAAAGGGAGTAAAATGTATAAAAACACTGATTTTCAGGCCTTTAGAATGAAAACCGGTTTTTAAAATCCATGAGTTCTTCCTGGAATGATCGCTTTGGAAGTGGTATTTGAGTCCATATGCGGCATGGAACAGCTGTCATAACATCCTTCATTCGGATATTATGATTTGCATGAATGATGTCCAGCCGGGGATACAATCGCTGTATCTGGGTTGCGATTTCATTGATCGTTTCAATATGCTCTACCAGGTTATAGGTGCCAGGTTCGACGTTACCATCCACGAGGCTGACAATCGCACTGGCCACTTTGTCTACATGAATAAAGCTGCGATGCTGGTCACCACTGCCATTAATGGTGACTTTACCCAGAAAATTAGCATTGAAAAGAAACCTGTTAATTACGGCATCAACACGATATGCAGGATTGTAACCATACACATTTCCTGATCTCAGGATATATACTTTTTTATTCCGTTCTAATACTTTCAGCTGGCGCTCTCCATCCAGTTTTGAACGGCCGTAAAATGAATGGGGATTCGGAATGCTTGATTCATCCACAGGTTGCGGATGAGCGCCATAGATAGAAATACTGCTCAGATAAATAATTTTGGAAACATTCGATTTTTCGACGGCATATGCCAACTGTGCAGTACCCCAATGATTGACCTGGTCAAATGAATGTGCATCAGCATCTGCGAATGGGGTAGTCACTTTGGCAGCAAGATGTATGACACAATCAATCCCTTCCAATGCCTGCTGTAACATGCGTCCGTCAAGGATATCCCCCATGATGAGTTTTACAGGTTTATGATCAAACCGTGCCTCAGTGAAAAAACTATAATTGCGTCTTGAGAGGTTATCATAAACCGTAATGGAATGGAGCTGATCCACATCTTTTAGCAGTTGCTGCACCAGGCTATAGCCTATATATCCGGCACCACCGGTGATGAGTATCCTCATTTGGGATGTTGGATTTTAGATTTTGGAGTTACAGATATTTCGCACCTACGGCGCTGGCTTATCTTTTTGGTTTTAGATTTCATGGTCTACTAAGTACTGCTCTCTGCTTTCTGCTCCTTGCTCCTCGCTCCTCGCTCACTCCCGATAGCTATCGGGATCACTGCTCATTCTTTGCCGGATCTTTTATAAACTCCGTCTGTATCCCGCATTCATCCTTCGATGTCCCCGCCCATCTGCCACCACGGCCTTCTGCTGACTCATCTACTGAACGAGTACAAGGCATGCATCCAATCGATAGATACCCTTGTGCTTCCAGTGGATGTTCAGGCAGGTTAAATTCTTTGCGGTATTCCCAGATCATCTTTGACGTCCAGTCCAGCATGGGATGATACCTCATTTTGCCATCAGCTAATTGTTCTTCCTCCTGCAGGCTTGCCCTGAACTTAGTCTGATCACGACGTACACCATTGATCCATATATCGTGTTGTTGTAACACCGGCTCCATCGGTAGCACTTTGTTGAGATAACAGCAGTGATCGGGATTCTGGACAAAAAAGAATTTTCCATTACTATCACGCTGACCTGCTTTTGAAACAGGAGAAATGGCATCGATGATCTTCAATCCAAAACGATCTTCAATTTCATATCGGAATGCAATCGTCTCGGGAAAGTGAAATCCTGTATTCAGAAAGTATACAGGAATGTCACTATCAAAACGGCTGATGAGGTGCAGCAACGGAATACTGTGAGACTGGAAGGAAGAACTTACGAAAGCTTTTTTGCCTGATGACTTGTATTCATTTAGCTTAAAACCTATCCGGTCAACTAATGTAGATACTTCTGGAGCTATCATATCACGGGTAAAGGTATAGAGATTGGTGAAACAGATCCTGATTGGATGGGGTTCTAGGCAAGGTTGATATAATCAGAATCTTAAGGATTAATTATGACTTGCTGTATTAATTAGCCAAAACTACCTTTCAAGTTATTCGACATTTTGAGCAAGGGCCTGTTCCTGAACTGATTTTTTATAAAGATCGTACTCCTTTACCAATAGGTTTCGGTAAGTAAGTATCAAAAAGAACAGGGAAAGACCTGCAATGACGAAATGAGGTCTTCCAACAATCGAACGGAACGTGTCATAAACCCCAACCTGATAATATTGACACAAATTATGAATGGTCACAAGAAAACTGACAAAAATGATTGTACGGGTCATGACGAAACCAAAATGGGCAAACAACGAACTTCGGTTACCAGCCATCCCAAGAAGTAAATAGTAAAATCGATCGGGACGATTAAAATATGTAAGCGAAGCAAATTCAAATATATTTCGCGGAGTGCCTTTTAATGGAAACATTCGCTTGTACCTGAAACAGTAAAAAAAGTATAAACATGCAATCATTCCAACCACCAGGATATTCACCGCGACAAGACCATTCCATCCTACATTAAAAAAGCGTGTGAGTGGATTCATCTCACCTTCCATTCCCCCTTCCTGGAAAAACCAAAGACTCGTCGAATAAAAATCACAACCACGTGCAAAAAGCAAAAGTAAAACCACACTGATATATTTCATTTTCATGACAGCTAATTTTCTTATTTCTGATCTGGTTCAAATTCAAGGACAATAGAATTCATACAGTACCTCTTATACGTGGGCGGTGGACCGTCATCAAAAAGATGACCTAAGTGCCCATCACATCTTCCGCATAACACTTCGATACGTTCCATATTGTAACTATTATCCTCTTCATACCGGACCGCAGAGGGACGTGATGTTTCAAAAAAACTAGGCCAGCCACATTCACTGGCAAATTTTCCTTCCGAACGGAAAAGTGCATTGCCGCATGCTGCGCAATAATATGAACCTATACCGGCATAATTCCAATACTTGCCTGTAAAGGCACGCTCTGTTCCTTTCTTTCGCGCCACTTCATAAATGCTGTCAGGCAATACTTTTTTCCATTCCGCATCAGATACTTGCAGGGTAGTAGTATCCGTCCTTGAGTAATATGGATTTTTTTGCGATGACGGAATGGAAGTCACAGGCTTCTGAGTTGTTGCTGCGGGTTGCGCTTGTGTACACGACAGGATACACATCGACATGATCAAAGGCAAGGATAAAAGGCTGAAGTTGTTCATTGCTTTTTTATAAATACACACGTTGAATTTATTCAATAGTTTCCCACCAGTTTGAAAAAACCTGATCCGGATCCTTGAGAAATACCTTTTCACCAATGAGAGGTGATATTTTTGGAATTCCATATGTCTTATTGTATTCAGCTACTCTCCGCATAGGATCATCCCACGCATGATTCGCCATTTTAAATTTTGAATTATGCACGGGAAAAACTCTTTTCGCATTCAGATCTTTCGCCGCCATCAGCACTTCTTCGGGCGACAGGTGAATATATTTCCATTGCGGATCATATTGTCCGTTTTCCAGGATCGCCAAATCAATGGATTTGAACTTGTCACCGATCTCTTTAAAGTGCGTATCATATCCGCTATCACCTCCAATAAAGATCTTCATCGAAGGGCTTTCCAGCAGGAACGATAGCCAAAGGGATTTATTTCTTGAAAGTCCTCTGCCTGAAAAATGTCTTGCTGGTACTGTATGGATTGAAAAGCTATTCCTGAGGGAAAGAGTTTCATTCCAGTCTGCTTCCGTTATTTGATCCTTGTGATATCCCCAAAGTTCAAGATGCTCACCAACGCCGAGTACGCAGATCACTGCTCGTACTTTCGGCTGAAGGGTAAGCAGGGTAGTATAATCGACATGGTCATAGTGATCATGAGTAATTAGCAGGTAGTCGATTGCCGGAAAGTCTTCAACAGTATAAATGTCTGTTCCGGGAAATGCTTTATTACTTCCGGGAAGTGGAGATGCACTCCCACTAAAGACGGGATCGACCAGAAATCGAAGACCATCAATCTGAAGAAAATAGGAAGAATGACCGAACCAAACCAAAATATCCTCATCGGGTAGAATAGAGCGTAAGTCTGTTTTTACAGTTGGGATCGGAACTGATGGAATTTTTCTTTCGATTTTACCAAAAAGAAATCCATAGATCACGCGGGACATTGTTGCACCCTCTGTGAGCTGAGGTGTAGGACGAAGATTGTGAAACTGACCATTCCGATAATGAGCCGATTTTTTAATCCGCTCGAGACGTTTTCCGGACGGTGTTCGGCCAAATTTTCGTAAGATCATTTTTTAACTCTGTAAAACGGTTATTTGAAACCAAAAATACATGGAATCAATCTTTATACACATCAATACCTGGAGTCCATTTATCAGTAGAAATACCGTCAGGCGTAAAACCATCTGTTCGCAAAATACTAACAACTATATTCATTCCCGCATAGTCTGGAGTGGAGCTTGCAGTGCTGCAACGGAATATCTGTCTATACAAATTATCAATGACCTGTTCTTCGCTTTTCACGAGATTACAGGTTGATATATGAATCTTCTCTACTTTGGTGATAAGTGCAGAATACTGAATCAAAGCGTCTGGCAGATTAAGGGAAGCCGGAAAAATAGCACGAAAGCGGATATCATTTTCAATAAGATCCTGATCAAAATAATTATCCTCAGAACCTTCTAAAGAAATATCGCTATCATAAATCACAAAATCAGAATCTTCATCGTCGTAAAACGGATCCCCCAGCAGATGTATAAAATCATGGGGAAAGTCCAACGTCAATTTTTCCATTTGAGATTCAAAAGTAGATCCTGATTGAGAAAAGGATACTATCTGACTGCTGAGCAGCACACAAAACAAAAAGAGCCTTGGCATATTGAAAATTAAAGGAATAAATAAATTGAATCTATTGGTGAAGGTACCCCATTTACTTTGTTACAAACCGATCCCTCTCCAATCGATAAACATAGCAATGGTCACTTCCGAAAAGTCTTTTTTCTACAAATTCAAAACCTATTCTCTTATAAAACGTATGAGCCCGGGTATTGGACGCCAGGGGATCAATCATGACTGCAGTAATTTTTGGATCATCGAAACATCGTTCTATTGCCAGGTTCATCATGATCGTTCCATACCCTTTGCTGAGATCATTTAAATCCCCGATCCAGATGTCGATTGCATTCAGGTTATCATGTATATCACCCCAATAATGTGTTTCCTCCGTTGCAGGATCAATGATCTGTATAAATCCTATAGGCCTGTCATCTAATACTGCCATCAATAGTTCACGCCACGAATGATGATGTGCTATTTCTGTTTCCCTAATAATCTACTTCTTCCTGCGTATCTACATTAATCATCAGGGAAATGGCTTCAGTAAATGGAAACTTCGGACCTGCGTTGAGCGCCACAAACTCCTGGCCACCCAGGAAAAACTGAACGGTCAACACCTGTCCGTCATCCTGGCCATGAATTTCTTTTCCTTCTTTTCCGTAATAAGCAATATTTCCTATGGACGAATCTTTAAAGATAGAAGTGTACAGCCTGGCTGCTTGTTCTGCTTGTGAATCGTACCAAAGACAGTTGGTGATCAGTTGTTGTGAGGATGAAATTTGATTCGTCGCCGTCATTTAGATTTCATTTAGGTTTTGAATAATTATAATTCAAAATTATATGCTGAAAAAATCCATGAGGAAGGTGGATGGCGACAAAAAAGAGGCGGTAAGTAAGTTTTCTAACCGATCTTTTTGGTTGTGCCTCTGGACTTTTCCAGATTTTCTTTTACACGATATTTTACAATCTTCGTGATCAATGCATAGGGAATGGCTTTGACCAATGGAAATTGAATCGAACCTTTGGCGCCCGGATATTTTGAGAGTTCTTCTTTAAAAGCTTTAATTCCGGAAGGCGCCGGATAAAATCCAATGTGCTGTTTAAAGCCTCCAAAGTGAACCAGATTACCATTTAATTTATAAGTAGGTATGCCATAATTAATTGATTCCTCAGCGTCGGGAGCAGCTTTTTGAATCGTGGCGCGGACTTTCTTAAGGATTGCCTGGACATCATCAGGATATCCAGAAATATAACTATCAATATCCTTTGGCTTGGTATCCATCGGTTCCTAATTTTTTTCCTCAGTATATTTTTTAAAATTATCCAGGATCGCCTGCCATCCATCGCGTTGCATTTCCACAGAATTTTCTGTTTCAGCATCAAAGGTTTCTACAATGTTAGTGACATCTCCATCTGCTTCAAACCGTACATCAACTTTGCGACCATCCGACATGACATAGATGATCTTTTTGTGGTCCACCACTTCTTCATATGTTCCGCCAAAATCAAATCCGAATTGACCGTCTTTCGATTCCATGCGCGAAATAAAACTGCCACCCGTACGCAGGTCATTTTCTGAATGTGTAGTATGCCAGTCATCCGATGCAGTATTCCATTGCATTACATCTTCCGGTGCTGTCCACCGTTTCCATACTTTTTCAACCGGTGCATTGACTTTGGTTTTAATCGTGATAGATTCAAATTTGGAGCTCATGATATTTATTTGAATAAGGTTATTAATTGATTTAAAATTAATAATACAAACTTAGGATAGTTCACCTATCGTCATGGTGTGGAAATACGTCTTTGTGAGGGGCAATTGCGACACACTAACCCCCTATCTCCTGAAACGGGGGAATTGAATTCTAGCTGAAAAAAACTAAAGCCACCCTTCTTATGGTGGTCAGCAGATAAACACCTTTACTCCGAAGTTCTGTCGCTGCCTTCAGACTGCATCAGAAATCCAACCGGTCACCATATTTCTTCAGCCACGTTTCGTGCTTTTGAAATTCGGGGTCACCTTTTTCCACCCATTTCCAGAAGCGGTCGCCGTGGTTCATTTCTTTGAGATGCGCCAATTCATGGATGATGACACTGTCCATAATATTGACCGGTGCGAGGAGGATTTTGGAAGAAAAATTCAGATTCCCGTTTGTAGCGCAACTCCCCCAACGACTGTGGACATATTTAAGGCGTATGCTATTAATGTCTTCTTTGTAAAATATCCTGTTGTAGGCATGCACCCGCTCTGAAAACTCCTTTTGAACATCAGCAGATATCCCCCTGGAGATCAGCGTGGTGATAAAATCACGGGTATAATATTCTTCTTCCTCAAGTTTGGGAAGGCTAAGGATCAGATTTTCATTATCAACATAGGCTGATCCGGTTGATTTGCCTTTGCCGGTTGATAAGTGAAGGATATAGTTTTTAAAAGCAGTCTTGATCACTTGTCCGCTCCGGTATTCCTTGTTTTTCCATCGCATCGCCAGGTCTGGTTTTTCCTGCAGGGTTTCCAGGAGCCATTTTTTTGCCCAGATCAATTTTTCCTGCTTGTACTCACGGTTCGCCGTATATGGCATTCGCAGATAAGCAGATGTTTTTCCAATAGAGACCCGGGTGTCGTACCTGGGTTCTTCAATGATGAGCAGGGGGAGATGGATGCCTTGCCAGCGAACGGATGTCTTCGTATGCCTGCTACGCATGCTTCAGAGCGAACTCTTTCATGACTTCAGCTAATACTTTGACACCATCTTCCGGCATCGCATTATAGATGGATGCTCTGAATCCACCTACTGATTTATGTCCTTTCAATCCATCACACCCGGCATCTTCACAGTACGCCAGGAATTCTTTATTCAGGTCAGCATCTTCCAGGTTCCAGGTGACATTCATTCGTGACCGGTCTTCTGGTACACTATGTCCGATATAAAAGGGTATAGAATCAATTATGTCATAGATGTAGTTCGCCTTGCGCTCATTGACAGACTGCATCACACTCAATCCACCCATGTCGCGAAGCCATCGTAACGTAAGCATACTCACAAAAATCGGGAATACAGGAGGCGTATTATACATGGATTCATTTTGCGCATGGGTCTCATAGCGCAACATGGTTGGTAATGTTTTATTGACTTTCCCCAGCATATCTTTTCGCACTATTACGAGTGTTACGCCCGCAGGACCCAGATTTTTCTGGGCTCCGGCATAGATCAGGCCAAACCTGTGCGGCTCGATGGGTTTGGAAAAAATATCAGAGGACATATCACATACCATTGGGATGGGACTATCCGGCCAGTTCTGCCATTGTGTACCGTAGATCGTATTATTACTGGTTGTATGCAGATACTGATATTCAGGCGATATGGCAAATCCCTTTGGAATATAACTATAGTTCTTATCCTTAGAACTGGCAATCACATCTATGTCCCCGAGCAATTTAGCTTCGTGGATCGCTTTGGAAGACCATACGCCTGTGTCTACATAGGCAGCTTTTTTTCCTTCAGGCAACAAATTCATGACCGTCATAAAAAACTGTGTGCTGGCACCACCGCTGAGAAATAAAACTTCAAAATCATCCGTCAAGCCAAGAAGTTTGCGTACCAGTTGTCCGGCTTCATGCAGGATAGGTTCAAAATACGATGACCTGTGGGAGATTTCAAGGATAGAAAGCCCGCTGCCATTGAGATCCAATACAGCTTGAGAAGCCTGTTCAAACACGGTTTTCGGAAGGATGGAAGGTCCGGCGGAGAAGTTAATGATATGAGACATGGTTAATCGTCAGGTTATCTGACAAAGCTACAATTAGGTATGTGATTTCGAGGTTAGTATGGCTAATAATTTTCCATAAATCCCACATGTTACAGTTCAATCTATTCCTATGTCACAAAGACTACCTAACATGAGAAAATATTGTTTACATAAAGAGGAAAATTGGAAATCTGCCGAAAGCAGCCCGGCTGTACGGGGCAGCGGGAACTCCTGCATCTTTCAGGATATACATTGTGGAATGAAACGCGCAGAATGAATGAATGGGTGTTGCATGAATTTGCTGTTGCACAAAATCATGACCTTATTGAAACTGAAAAGCATGCGGGTGGTCTATTCACATTAGAGGAGGCAATTGAATTTGCACTTATAGATGATCATGTCACATCTCCTGTCTCAAAGGAGACTGTAAAATGAAATAAATATTTTTTTTTGAAAATCCTTGCATCCTGATGTATTGTATCTTATCTTAGGATTAAGAGTTATGCGATTATTATAATAAAATTTGAAGACGGTTTGCAATTTGCCGTCGTGGATTTTTAGAAATTTTTTGTAACCACACTTACGTACGCTTCGTGAACTAATGAATTTGGATCGATGTCCTGCATCGACTGCTAAAACTTTGTGCATAACTTTTTTTCTCACCCTTTTTAAACCCAAAAAAGATGAAGTATCTCACCCCCCTCCTCGCACTTGCGTGTATGCTATCGGCATGCTCTGATACAGAGGAATTTTCTACCAGCAAAACCGGTCTGATTGAGACCCGTGCATCCGGATTAAATATTACCACCACGCCCGCATCTATCATCACCTCGCTTGGCGCTACTTCCGGAGGCACAATTTCCAACCAAGGTGGTGGCAATAGCACTTCAGAACGCGGTGTGGTTTACAGTACAAGTCCGTCACCCAATATTGATGATCCAAAAGTGACTGCCGGTTCGGGTGGAGGAACTTTTGAATGTGTACTACCTGTCAATCCTGCGACGACGTATTATGTCCGCGCCTATGCCATCAAAAGATCATTAATCTCGTACGGGAACGAAATCAGTTTTACGACACTCTCAGGTTCTGATCCTGTAACCGACATTGATGGAAACATATATACTACAGTGAATATCAATGGGAAAATCTGGATGACACAAAACCTGAAAACTACCAGGTATAATGATGGAACGCTCATTCCGCATGTGACCGACAATGCTGCATGGGCTAATCTCAGGGGTCCTAATGATGGTGCATATTGTAACTACGATAATAATCCTGCACATGCAGATACGTATGGACACCTGTACAACTGGCATGCTGTCAATAGCACACACCAGCTGGCACCTACAGGATGGCATGTTCCCAGTAAGACTGAATGGGATGCACTTGAAGCCTGGCTTACATCCACAGCAGGGGGGAAAATGAAAGAAGCCGGAACCGAACACTGGAGTTCACCAAATACCGGAGGTACCAATGCCTCTATGCTGAATATTCTGCCAAGCGGAGTGCGTGATTTTACTGGCATATTTTCAGAAATAAATTATCAAACATGCGTTTGGAGTTCATCGCTCGCAGTGGGATGGGCGTATTACAGGCAATTGAAATATGATAGCGTTGTATGTGACTGGGGGATTTCCGGAAATGATCTGGAAGTATATAAATGCAAGGGCCTCTCAGTACGTTGTGTCAAAAATTAAATCACTGATTATTATTCAATAGTTGAGGAGGTGGATGTAGTACAGTCATTCGCCTCTTTATTTTTTTTATTTTATTGATTCTGACGGATCTTAGGCCTGACGATGATGCGGAGGCTTTGATCCAGGGTGATGTATGACCATACCCAATTGAAGAGTACAAAGAGTTGGTTTTTTACTCCCAGAATTGACTTCAGGTGTACGACCAGCCAGAGAATCCAGGCAATAAATCCCTGTGTCTTCATGAAAGGAAGATCTGCCACGGCTTTATTGCGACCGATTGTAGCCAGACTGCCAAGGTCTTTATAATGGAATGGAATGAAGGCTTTGCCATTGACCTTTTCGTTCAGATTTTTTGAGAGACGTTTTGCCTGCTGGATAGCGGGTTGTGCTACTTGTGGATGTCCCTGATATGTGCCTTCTTCCATATAAGCATTGTCGCCGATCGCATAGACATCCTTGACACCCTTTATGGCATTGTATTCATCTACAATAATCCGATTGCCTCGACCGTAACACTCTTTAGGCAGTCCTTCCAAAATATTTCCGGTGACACCTGCGGCCCAGATCACTTTTCGCGAATACAATTTTCTGCCATCGTTCAATGTGATCTCATGTCCATCATAATTGGTGACACGCACTTCCGTAAAAACTTCAACACCCATGTTCCTTAAATATTGAAGTGATTTTTTCGACGCCTCATCTGACATAGATGCCAGTAATTCTTTTGTGCCCTCGATGAGATGGATATTCATTTCCTGCGAGCGCAGTTCAGGATAATCTTTTGGCAATATATATTTTCTCATCTCTGCCAGGGAGCCGGCCATCTCAACACCTGTAGGACCACCGCCTACGATTACAATATCCATATAGCTCTGACGTATATCATCTTCGCGGATCGTCAGTGCTTTTTCGAGATCATACAATATAACGTTGCGCAGAAGAAGTGCATCTGAAACTGATTTTAGCGAGTATGCCTGGGATTCGATATTGGTATTGCCATAAAAGTTTGTAGAGACTCCTGTCGCCAATACCAGTGTATCATAATTCACGCGTCCCTCTGTGGTAGTCAGAAATTTTTCTTCAGTGTTCACCGAGAGCAATTCTGCTACACGTATATGTGTCCCCTTCTTTTTTCTCAGGAGCTTACGCAATGGGAAGGCAATGGAACTGGGTTCGATGCCTGACATTGCTACCTGATATAACAATGGCTGGAACTGGTGAAAATTGTTCCGGTCAATCAGGACGACCTGGTAATCTTTATTTGAGATCCGTTGGGCCAGGTTGATACCGGCGAAGCCGGCTCCCACGATTACGACGCGGGATTGTTTGGTTTCGGGTAAGTTGATGGGCATGGTGTAAATATAAGGCTATGCTTCGACCTGCTATCGCGCAACTTCGTGCTACAGCTCAGCA